>CAIJXJ010000258.1 GCA_903824575.1 uncultured Methylobacillus sp. | reverse complement strand
GGGCCCTTCCGGACAGTGCCACGAAACGGCCGATTATACCTTTCCCGTTCACTGCCATCTTCGCTCGCCTGAGTTTCCTCGGTGTCCAATGCCCGATTGCCAGTCTGGCCTACCAGCGTATCCATGAACAGGGCCGCCTTCTTGCCCTGTGATTCGATCAGTACCAGAACACCATCGCATGGATCGGTAATTTCGGTGGGCATGTCGAAGATCTTGTGCAGGGCGATGATAGGCAGGTATTCACCGCGGACTTGCACCATGCGCCCTTGACCGGTGACGGTCTTGATGTCTTCCGGCTTTGGTTGCATGGTTTCGACGATCATGTTGAGCGGTATGACATAGACATTGTCGCCCAAGGACACGGACATGCCGTCCAGAATGGCGAGCGTCAGCGGCAGGCGGATGGTCATGGTGGAGCCGTAGCCGGTGACGGAGGTGATGGTGACGACCCCGCCCATCTCGGTGATATTTCTTTTAACCACGTCCATGCCGACGCCACGCCCGGAGACGTCGGTGACGACCTCTGCCGTAGAGAAGCCCGGCTCGAAGATCAGCATCCAAACTTCGTTGTCGGGCATGGATTCAGAAGCATTGAGTCCGCGTTCCATGGCCTTGGACAGGATCTTTTCGCGGTTGAGACCAGCGCCGTCATCGGTTACTTCAATGGCAATGCTGCCACCCTGATGCGAAGCCGACAGCGTGATGGTGCCCTTAGCCGGCTTGCCGGCCGCGATGCGCTTCTCAGGGGACTCGATGCCATGATCCAGCGAGTTTCTTACCAGATGGGTTAGCGGGTCGGCGATTTTTTCTATCAGGCCCTTGTCAAGCTCCGTGGTCTCCCCGATGGTGACCAGTTCCACCTGCTTGTTGAGCTTGGAAGCAAGGTCTCGCACCACGCGCGGAAATCGGCTGAACACGAAACTGATCGGCATCATGCGGATCGACATGACCGACTCCTGCATGTCTCGGGTATTCCGCTGCAACTGAGCGAGGCCGTTGTGCAGGGTGGCAAAGGCGACCGGATCGACGTCGGCGACTGTCTGTGCCAGCATCGCCTGAGTGATCACCAATTCGCCGACCAGATCCATCAACTGGTCGACCCGCTCCACGCTGACGCGGATCGAAGTTTCTCCGGAGGCGGCAGGAGTCGGGGCTTTTTCTTTTGGTTTTGTTACAGCGCTGGGCTGTGGCTTGTTGATGACTGCAGCGGGTGCCGAGCTATTTGCAGCGGGTGCTGGCAAGGGGGCAAAGAAACCAAATCCGTCGCCTTGTTCCCCCTCGGGATCAGGTGGCGCAAGCGGTGCAAAGAAGCCGAATCCATCGCCTTGTTCCCCTTCGGCTTGTTGTGAGGGTAGTGGTGCAAAGAAGCCAAAGCCATCTTCCAGTTCGTCATCCACTTCGGCTGGCGAGGGTGAGTCAATAAAGAAACCATAGCCTGTATTCTCGTCAGCTTCGACCGGTTCCAGCGCCTTGAAAAATCCGTAACCGCCGTCTTCTGCATTCTCATCGGCGTCACCGGACTTGGCTGCAGTCAAAACTTCTGAGTCTGACGCAGGCAGATCTGAAACTGGTCTCTGCAGAATGACGACTTCGTCGGGGGCTGCGATGAAGGCAAACACTTCCTGAATGGTGTTGAGGCTGGACGTGGTCGTAAGCGAAAACTTCCATTCCGCCACGACAGTTGTCGATTTGCTGGCTTTCTTGTCCTTCTTGTCTTTTTTGCCTTTTTTGTCCTTGCCGGAAGTCTTTTCGAATTCCGCAACGGGCGGTAGAGAAATGATTTCAACAGTGCCCAGGCGAGTCAGTTCGGTGACCAGTTCTTCCATTGCAGAACTGCGATGGAAGAAGTCCTGGCGGGGTCTGAATGTGATGTCATAGCTGTGGAGCGGAGGTTCCGTTGTCTTCACGTCTGCAGAGGAATTCTGTTCAACTTCGGTAAATTCAGGAACCGCTGCGGCAGCAGCTACAGGGGCTGCTGGTGCCTGTTCCATGTTGGCCAAGGCGCGAAGTTTTTCACATACGGTTGCGGCAGGTTCCGGATCAGCATCGGTGCCGCTGGTATGGCAAGCCAGTTGATTCTTGAGAACGTCGGCGGCCTCAAGGAAGACATCGATCATTTCACTTCTGGGTAGCATTTCACCCTTGCGCAAACGATCGAGCAAGTTTTCCAGCACATGCGTGACATCGGTCATGTCGGTGAAGCCAAAGGTGCCACTGCCGCCTTTAATGGAGTGAGCCGCACGGAAGATGGCGTTCATTTCCTCGATGTCTGGCGAGTCAACGTCCATTTCCAGCAGCAGACGTTCCATTTCAGCCAGATGCTCCGCACTTTCGTCGAAGAACACCTGGAAGAACTGGCTCATGTCGATGCTCATGATTCAGGGCCTCGGGTCTAAAAAGTATTGAGGACAGAGGACAGAGGACTGAGGACTAGTCGTTGCTGGCAGTTGGTCTGTAGGCTACGCATATTTTTTCCCTGAGTATCTGAAGGCTGGTCGTTAGTCGCTAGACGTTAAGTTTCTTGTTGTTAGTCTATGGAGTCATAGCCGTAACTAATAGCTAACGACAACCTACTGGCGGCTGTTTCATCCAATTACCTTCTTAACTACTTCCAGTAGTTTGGTGGGATCAAAAGGCTTGACCAGCCAGCCAGTGGCACCAGCCGCGCGGCCCTGCGCCTTCATGGCGTCGCCAGCTTCGGTGGTCAGCATCAGGATGGGGGTGGATTTGTAAGCCGGCAGGGTACGCAGGTTCTTGATCAGGGTGAGCCCATCCATGCGAGGCATGTTCTGATCGGTAAAAACCATGTCATAGGACTTGGCTTTCGCCTTGTCCAGACCATCCTGCCCATCGACCGCTTCGGTGACTTCATAACCGGCGCTTTTCAGAGTGAAGGAAACCATCTGACGGATGGAGGCGGAGTCGTCTACTGTCAGTATCGTCTTGGCCATTTTTAAGTTAGCTCCATATTGAGTCTTGTTGAATCCGGCAGGGCCAGAGACCCGTGCGTCGGGTTAAAATAATTCGACATCGCCCGCATCCACGTTGACCTGCCTGACCGGATTGTGGCGGGTACGTTCGATCAGGGAACGTGCCTCGCCCAATTTTTTATGCCAGCGACCCAAGCGGTCACTTTGGTCAAGAAATTCTTCATCGATTGCGACGATGCCGGTCAGAATTTCTCGCATTGCATTCTGCCGGCCGGAAGAGTGCATGATCAGTTGCGTCGCCAGATCCTGAAACTGCAGGGAAGTGACCGCAGTCTTCACGTTTACGCCCACTTCCTCGGTAGTCAAGGACAGCTTTTCCACCGCATCGACCATATTGTCGTTGATGCCATGCACCTTTGCGATCATGAACTCGACGTTGCGTTTGGATTGTAGCGCAAAGTTCATGTCCTTGGATGAGATGTTGTTGATGACTCCTTCCGCCTTGCCGACAGAACGCATCGCATCGTCCATGTGTTTGCGGATTTGCGTGCTGAATTCAGAGGAACGCATGGATAGTTTGCGCACCTCGTCCGCCACTACGGCGAAGCCGCGCCCGGATTCGCCTGCCCGGGCCGCCTCGATGGCTGCATTGAGCGCCAACAGGTTGGTCTGGCTGGCTATGGCTTCGACTTCGTTGAGAATCTTCTGGATGCGGCCCATTTCGAGGTTGATCTCATCCATCTTGTCAACCAGTTCCATGCCGTGTTTGCTGTTTTCGATGGTGTTCTCGACAAACATGGTCAGCGTAGAGGTTGTGTCGTCCAAGAATTTTTCGAAGGTGATCACTTCCTCGGCATCTTCAGCATTGCTAGCATCGGCGTTATTCACGCTCCGACCGGTCTGGCTCATGGTCAGTTGCAGGACCAGTTCGTGTTGCTGGCGGGTGGTGGTTTCGAGTCCGGTGAAACTGCCGATTAGCTTACCGATGGCGTCATTGAGCAGCGCGTGGACCTGCGTTAGTTCGTCTTGGGTGTTGCTGATCTGGTGAGAGAATTCATCATTCAGTGCCGTCAGCAAGCCATCGAAGTCATTGCCCAGGCCATTCAGTTCTTGTTCAAAGCGTGATAGGCCATCAGACTGCCATTTTTTTTCGGCATTCTGGATCCGTGCCAGCAGCCAGAACCACGCCACAAAACTGCCGCAGAGTACGACGATTTGTGCAACATGGGGACTGGATTCTGGTGGGGATAGAAGGTAGATGCCTGCCATCGTCGCAATCGTGATGACGAGGCCTATCAGGTAGGTTTGGTTCGGCATGTTGCTCGAATTCTTGTCGGATGCTATGAGGATAGCATTTAGCTGATATTGAACAGCTTGCCGAAATTGGCTACTTCGAGGATCTGTAGCACCGGTCCCTGGCTGTTGGTGAGGGAAATGGTGTGGCCCGATGCGGCTGCCTTGTCTTTAAGCAACAGCAGCATGCCGAGCGCCGAACTATCGAGATAGGTGACGTCCTTCATGTCGATATGGATGCTGCGTACAGCGGAGTTGGCCAAGGCTTCCTCATAGGCGCTTCGGAATTCCCTGTGGGTGTTGAAGTCGAAGCGACCACTTGGCGCGATGGCTGCGATATTTTTCTGGCTGTCGATGGTGACCTTCATGATGGGTTCCGTAGATGTTTGAATGGTTGAAGACGGACGGTGTTGAGTTTACCTTCTAACCGGCCGCAATGGCAAAGAAATTTGTGTGAGGTAAATTAAACATAGGCCCTGACCTCGTTGCCGGCCTCAGAGTATTCCAGCCTGGCCCCCAGCGCCTGAATCAGCGCCAATCCTCGGCCATGTGATGTGTTCGTGTTCATGCTTTGCTGCATGACGCTAGCGTGATCAAATCCGGCACTGGAGTCGCGAATGACGACGATGATGGCGTTACTGCCGTTCATATTGACTTCCAATTCGATGAAGGCGGCATTGTCCAGTGCCTGCAGGCGACTGGCACGCAGGTTCAGGTATTTATCAAAGCCGTCTTCTTCATTTTTCAATCTGGAATCCATGCCAAGCAGCGCGTGGTCCAGACAGTTATTGAATAGTTCGGACAATATCAGAAACAGGATGCCCCGATGCTGCTCGGAGCATGACAGGCGCTCAAGTGCCCCCGCTACGAAGGGCACAACCTCCTGACTCATGCGCTGCAATTGACCGCCGTTGAGTAGCAGTTTGAAGCGCCAGGCTTCATTCGTCACCGGAGTCAACATGGTGGATAGAGGGCGTGTGTTATCTATGCCATCGTTTTCAAGCAGATCGGTGCTGATGACGAACAATGAGATGTCGTCGAGTGCAGGTGAGCCGGCAAGCTGGTCCAGCACCGATTGCCGGATACTCTTCAGCCGGTCTGACGGCGCAACGCCCGCCAGCAGTTGCGCGGTTAAGTTCATGTCGTGAGCGGCCAAATTCGTCTGGCAAGCATCCATTAAACCGTTGGACATCATCACCAGTTGGGCACCTGGCGGGTAGGGAATGCGTTCGGTGTCGCTATTGAATTCACCGTTACGGATGATACCAAGGGAAACATGGCGTGATTCGAATGCATGATGCAGGGTGCCATCATGCTCGATCAGCAGGGTAGAAGGATTGCCGCCATTCCACACTTCAATCATTTGCTCACGTGGATCAATCGCGACCATGGTGGCTGCGAAGAACCGATCGATGGGCATCAAACGACCGATGCGCAGATTGATTTCCCGTGCAATGCTGCCGATGGTATGGCCGCGTGCTGTCATGGAGTAGAAGATTTCCGGCAGTGGTTGGGCAGACAGCGCCGCCGCCAGTCCATGCCCGGTGCCATCGCTCAGCATGACATGAAGCACGCCGGCAGGCGTTGGAGCAGCGGCCAGGACATCGCCACTGAAAGCATCGGCAGCCTGCAACCACCATTCCACCCCTGGCAGCTGTAATCGCTTGATGTCAACCAGAGATTGCATCAAATGACTGGCGATGCGTTTTTCGTCCTCGGTGATGAAGCGGTAACGGCGCAGTTCTTCATTTTGATGTTCCAACTGTCGCTGGGCGGTAATGCTGCGTTCAAAATTTCCCAGCTTGGCAATCAGGATATCCACTTGCAAGGGTTTGGTAATGTAGTCGTCGGCACCTGCCTTGAGGCCTCGAATGATGTCGTCCTGCTCCGATAGCGCTGACAGGACGATTACTGGTATCCAGCGCTCGGGATGCATGGCTTTGATGATGGAAGTGGTGGTCAACCCGTCTACCTCTGGCATCATCACATCCATCAGCACCAGGTCAGGTGTGTGCTCTGTGAATTGCTCAATGGCTTCGCGACCGTTTTCGGCCAGAAAAACCTGATGACCCTGCAGTGTCGATATTTTCGACAGCAGCAAGCGATTGATTTCCTGGTCGTCGGCAATCAGAATTTTAAGTTTCATTGTAGGGTATTATACCTATGGAAACCGCTGTGAACAGATCAAAGCATGAGCTTGTACAATGGTTGGCATGACAATGCTTGTCACCAGCAAGACGGACCTCGTGTTGCATCAAGTTTAGGTCTTGTTCATGAACGTCCGGGAGCAGTTATCCGGTTCCATCCGACGCATCTGGGAGGCTATTTGATAAGCGGATTGCAGGATCATCAGGAGAAGTTGGCAATGTTGCAGGTAAACGTTCAAGCCGAGTTGCAACAGAAACTGGGTGAAATCACCGCCTTGTGGCAATTGGTGAAAACTGGCGGCAAACAGGCGGCGGATGCTGCTTCGAAATTGCTGCAACAGCTACATCACCTGGCAGGCTCAGAGGCTAGTTTCGGTCAGCCTCGGTTAAGCGATGTAGCGCGCAGCTTGGAGCAGGTATTGCTCGAATCTGGGGGTCGTTCCAAAAAGGAAGTTGATCAACTGGTGGCGGAGGGTCTGAGCCAGCTGCTTGAGATTTCACGACAACCATTGGTCGGTTACCTGCCCGTGACCGGCGCAAAAAACCGGCCGGCCGATGCGCGCCGCCTGATCTATCTGGTCGATGACGATAAGGCGCTGGGACAAGACCTGGCTGCACAAATTCACTTTTTTGGTTTCGATGTGCGTGGCTTTACGCGTATTGAGGACATGTTGCGTGTGTTTGATGCGGTCGTTCCCACCGCCATCATCATGGACATGGCGTTTCCAGAGGGGAAATACGCGGGCGCCGCTGCCGTTAAGCTGATTCGCGGCAGAGCGCAAGGCACGCGGGTGCCAGTGATTTACCTGACTTCTCATGCCGATTTTCAGTCGCGTCTTGAGGCAGCCCGTGCCGGTTGCGATGGTTATTTCGTTAAGCCGGCGGACGTCGGCCTGTTGATCGACCGTCTGGACACGTTGTTGGCGCGTGGTGATTCTGAACCCTACCGGGTGTTGATCGTCGATGACATGGTGTCAATGGCTCAATATAACGCCATCATCCTGCAGCAAGGAGGAATGGAGACAGCGATCATCAGCGATCCGGCAGGCGCGCTGGAAATGTTGGATGATTTCAATCCGGAATTGATCTTGATGGACATGTACATGCCGGAATGCAGCGGCGACGAACTCGCCCAGGTGATACGGCAACGCCCTGAGTTCATCAGTATTCCCATCGTCTATCTGTCTGCCGAGCAGGACAGACAGAAGCAATTGTTGGCGATGAGCCATGGGGGGGATGACTTCCTGACCAAACCGATCAATCCTGAACACCTGGTCGCATCTGTCACTATTCGTGCTGAGCGTTATCGTGATTTGCGTTCCCTGATGGTGCGGGATGGCCTGACTGGGCTGCTCAACCACAGCCGTATCGAAGAAGAGCTCGATCTGGAAATTTCGCGCGCCAGCCGCGAAAGTAAGTCCTTCGCATTCGTCATGATAGATCTTGATCATTTCAAGTCGGTTAATGACAACTATGGTCATCAGGTTGGCGACCATGTGCTGCAAAGCCTGGCGCGCCTGCTACGGGAACGTTTGCGCAAGGTGGATCGTATCGGACGTTACGGCGGAGAGGAATTTGCCGTAATTCTTCCAAATGTCAGCCGTTCACAGGCGGTGAAGGTGATTGATGTGGTACGTGAGGCGTTCTCCAGAATCGTTCATCACTCCAATGATGGACGTGAATTTTCGGTCACCATGAGTTGTGGCATCGCAGGTTTTGAGTCGGGCGAAAAGATGGGTGAGATTGAGCGTATGGCAGACGAGGCGCTATACGAAGCCAAGCATGCCGGCCGCAACCGCGTGGCGGTGAAGAAATAGTCGCTAGTCGCTAGTCGTTAGTTTCCTAACTTAATAACTACCGACTAGCGTCTAAGTTATTTACTCCACGTTGGCGGCAGCGGTGATGTTCATGCCGCCGTCGACGTAGGTGATCTCGCCGGTAATGCCGCTGGCGAGATCGCTGCATAGGAAGGCCGACACATTACCGACTTCCTCGGTGGTGACATTACGGCGCAATGCCGCATGTTTCTCGTTGAAATCCAGCATCTTGTCGAAGCCGGAAATGCCAGACGCTGCCAGGGTCTTGATCGGGCCGGCCGATACTGCGTTGACGCGAATGCCCCGCGGGCCGAGGCTCTGCGCCATATAGCGCACATTGGCTTCCAGGCTGGCTTTGGCCACGCCCATCACATTGTAGTTGGGCATGGTGCGCTCTGCGCCGAGATAGCTGATGGTCAGCAGTGCGCCATTACGGCCCTGCATCATCGGCAATCCAGCCTTGGCGAGAGCTGCAAAGCTGTAGGAACTGATGTCGTGGGCGATGCGAAAATTCTCGCGCGTGACGCAATCGAGATAATCGCCAGCCAGCGCCTCCCGAGGAGCAAAGGCAACCGAGTGCACGATGATGTCGAGTCCGTCCCAGCGCTTGCCCAGAGAATCGAATACCGCCGTGATCTGGGCATCGTCACCGACATCACATGGCAACACCAGAGTCGAATCAAACTCGGCGGCGAGTTTGGTAACGCGGTCTTGGAATTTGTCGATCTGGTAGGTGAAGGCCAGTTCAGCCCCTTCGCGCTTCATGGCCTCGGCGATGCCATAGGCGATGGAACGGTTGCTGAGCAATCCGACGATGAGTGCGCGCTTGCCGGTAAGAAAACCCATGATGAAAATCCTTTAAAAAAATTTAGGGGCTAGGGGCTAGGGACTAGGGCTAGAGGGGTATGAGGTTTTGTTGACCTGTTCCATTAATGGTTGTCAGCTCAACACACTATCCTCCCAGGTGTCTGTGTTTCTCTAGACCCCAGCCCCTAGTCCCTAGCCCCTGTATTCCTCGGATCCAACGCATCGCGCAGACCCTCTCCAAGCAGATTATACCCCAGCACCGTGAGCAGGATGGCCATGCCGGGGTACAAGGATAGCCACCAGGCGAACTGGATGTACTCCTTGCCGTCGGTCAGGATGTTGCCCCAAGAGGCTTGTGGTGCCTGTACGCCGAGGCCGAGGAATGACAGTCCGGACTCGACCAGAACCGCGCTGGCGATGCCGAGCACGGTGCTGACGATGATAGGGGTCAGGCTGTTGGGTAATAAATGCATAAAAATCAGCCGCGCATTGGTGGCGCCCAGCGTTTGTGCCGACAGCACGAATTCGCGCTCTCTGAGGCTCAGGAATTCGGCGCGTACCAGTCGCGTTACTCCCATCCAGGAGGTGAGGCCAATCACGATCATGATGTTCCAGATTGAGGGCGTGAGGAAGGCGATCACCGCCAGGATTAGAAAGAAGGTCGGGATGGCGAGCATGACATCTACCAGGCGCATGATGACAATATCTACCCAGCCACGATAGAAACCTGCAACGGCGCCGAGGATGACGCCAATGAAGGTGGCGATGCCGACCGCGACGAAACCAACCAGAAGCGAGATGCGCGCACCGAACAGCATGCGCGAATAGACGTCACGCCCGAGTCCATCGGTGCCCATCCAGTGGGCGGCATCAGGCGATAGCAGGATGGCCTTGACGTCTATGTCATCCGGGTCGTAGGGGGCAATCCATGGCGCGAACAGCGCCATCAGCACCACCACGGCAATGATTCCAAAGCCCCAGCGCGCCAGCGGATTGGTCAGTGTGCGCATCATCCTGCCACTCCACGCCGCACACGCGGGTCGGCCCAGGCGTAAGCGAGATCTGCCAGCAGGTTGCCAATCATGGTGAGTGCTGCGCCTATGGTGAGGATGCCCATGATGACCGGGAAATCGCGCATCAGGACGGCGTCGTAGAACAGCTTGCCCATGCCGGGGATGGCGAATAACGACTCTGCAATCACCGAGCCGCCGATGAGCCCTGGAATGGAAAGTCCCAATAGGGTGATCAGCGGTAGCAAGGCGTTTCTCAGGGCATGGCGATAAACCACGGTAGGCTCGGATAGCCCCTTGGCGCGAGCGGTAGTGATGTAGTCCTGGTGCAACACGTCCAGCATGCCATTTCGTACGAACAATGAAATGCCGGCCAATCCACCCAGGGTCGAGATGAATACCGGAATGACGAGATGGCGGCCGATGTCCAGCCATTGTGCAGGCCATGTCATGGTTTCATAACCGAGGGAATGAATGCCGGAAATCGGCAGCCAGTTGTGTGTGACGCCCAGCCAGTACATCAGGATCAGTGCTAGCCAGAAGCCGGGCACGGCAAAGCCAATGAAGACGAATACCGTGATGGCGCGGTCGGGCGGTCGGTTCTGGTAAACGGCGGAAATAAGGCCGAGTGGCAAGGCGGTTGCCAGTATTAACACCAGCCCCAGAATATTGATCAGCAGCGTGATAGGGAGCGCCTCCTGGATCATGCCCGGGGACCCCGGTTTGTCTTTTGTCTGCCATAGCACCGGTCGCTGGTGAGCTGCGAAGGATTCACCGAAATCGAGCGTCCCCATACGTTTCAACCATAAGCCATATTGCACGATCAGCGGCTCATCCAGATGATAGATTTTGCGCAGTTTCTGCCGCGATTCCTCGCTGGCCTTGGGATTGAAGCCGGCTTCGGTGGTGGTAATGTCGCCTGGCGCCAGGTGCATGATGAGGAACGAGATCAAGCTGATGCCAACCAATAGCGGCACCATCCAGAACAGACGCTTAAGCAGGTATTGGGTCATTTGAACTTCTTATCAACCATGGCGCGCACGGAGGATAAAGCATAGGGCAGGAATAACTGTGTTGTCAGCTTTTTCTCGGCGCTCCCCGTGTTTCCAGTGGTTAAATGCTTTTGAATTCATTGGGAAATCTCGTTGCGACGGAGCGGTTCAGGGATGTACCACTCATAGGAATTATGGCCGATGCCGGCTGGAGGCGCCGGGCTGTCGATGCCGCGCACACGCTTGTGGATGGCCGGCAAGCCATAGCCGGCGTAGAGATAGACGATGGGGCTGTCGTCATACAGTTGTTTTGCGAAGCTGTGGTAGAGGGTCTGGCGTTTGTCCGGGTTGAGTTCCAGTCGGCCCGCCTCCAACAGGTGATCGACGGTCGGGTTGCTGTAGCCGATGAAATTGAACTTGCCCGGGTCCATCTGCGACGAATGCCAGATGTTGAACTGGTCGGGTTCCTGTCCCAGGCTCCAGCCCAGCACCACCACGTCGAAGTCGCCGGTCTTGATGAAACGGCCGATGAAACTGGCCCATTCCAGTACGCGGATATGGGCGTCAATGCCGATGTCCTTGAGCCGCCTCTGGATCAAAACCGCGCTCATCTGGCGCTCCTTGTTCTGGTTGGTCAGGATCTCGAAAGAGAGGGGTTTGCCGTTTCGGTCGAGTAGGCCGTCGCCGTCATGGTCCTCGAAGCCGGCTTCTTTAAGCAAGGCCAGCGCGCGTTTGGGGTCGTATGGATAGGGCTTGAGGGCAGGATTGCTCCAGCGCGTACCCGGCTTGTAGGGCGAGGCAATAGACTCTCCCAAGCCAAGTAGCACACCATCAATCAGTTCCTGCTTGTCGATAGCGTAATTGATGGCAAGACGCACGCGTTTGTCATCCCAGGGCTTGTGATGGAGATTGAAGCCGAGATAGGTGTAGGCATTGCCCAGTTCCCGATACTGAGCGATTTTTTTAAGTAGTTCAGGGCGCGCCGGGAAGATGCGGGCGTATTGGATCGGGCTCAGGTTCATCGAATCGATGTTATCCGCCATCAGTTCAAGAAACTGCGCGGCCGGGTCCGGGATGAAGCGTGAAACCAAACGGTCGATGCGCGCCTGGCCCTGACTGGCATGCGGGTTGCGGATCAGCGTGATGCGTTCGCCATTCTTCCATTCACTCAGTTG
The DNA here is from genome assembly GCA_903824575.1 of uncultured Methylobacillus sp. Taxonomy (GTDB): domain Bacteria; phylum Pseudomonadota; class Gammaproteobacteria; order Burkholderiales; family Methylophilaceae; genus CAIJXJ01. The sequence continues at coordinate 27,850 of CAIJXJ010000258.1, read as the reverse complement.
ATAATAGTGGCTGCCGACCGGATGGCGGGCGAATGCGGTGGTATTGATATCCTGGTCATGCAGCAGATGTTGCGGCAGGATGTGTAATCCGGCCCAGGAGTCGAGCGCGGGTGCATAGGGTTGCGCATAGGTCACGCGAAAGGTCAGCGGGTCGGGCGTTTCCGCCTTTTGCACCAGTTTATAATCGGCGCCATAGGGGGTGCGCGTGTGCTCGTCCGTGACCAGGCGCCAGGTGAACAGGACGTCATTGCTGGTGAGCGGCTTGCCATCGGCCCACAACATGCCGGGCTTGAGGTGGAAGGTTATGCTCTTCTGGTCCGGTGAGACTTCCCACGACTGTGCTAATTCGCCAACCAGTTCCAAGTTCTTATCGTATTTCAACAGGCTGTTGAAGATGTTGCCGGCAATGGCCGCCGCCGCCGATTCGCCTGCCAGCATGGAAATCAGGTTGCTGGGCTCCCCCGTCATGGCATCGATCAGGGTGCCACCTGCCTGCGTTGGATAACTTTGGTCCAGATCGACATGCTGCACGACATCTGGCCTGCCGCAGGCGACCAGCATCAAGGTGACGCTTACAACCAGATTACGCGGCATTCGGTCGGGAGATAACCAGTTTGTGTCCGGGCGTCAGGTGGTTGCCGGACAACTTGTTCCAGCGTCTCAGTTCAGTGACATCGACGTCGAATTTGTGGGCGATGCCGTCAATGGAGTCGCCATGTTTGACCAGGTAAAGCCTGATGCCGGGCTTGGTTTTTGTATTCTTGACCTGCGAGTGGCCCTTGCCTTTGGTGGCATCCTGCCTGCTGGCGCTATTAGTCTTTGCAAGCTTGCTTGAATGCCTGGTGGATGCCACCGTTTTTGCGCTTTGGCTTCCCTTCGGAGAAGCCGTGGGCTGGACCTGTACTAGCAGAGTCTGGCCGTTTTTCAACTTAAGGGTTTTAAGGTGATTAAGTGTCATCAACTGCCTGGGCGTCAGGCCGTAGTGTTTGGCGATCGATTTGACTGTGTCACCATGAGTCACGGTGTATTGCCGGTTGGGGGGTAGTGCAGCTTTGGACGTTTTTTCATCCGCATGTGGCGTGGCAGCCATGGATTCTGCAGACAGGTCAGCAGTGGCTGGTGGCTGGCCCTGGGTTGGAACCAGCAACGGACGAGAAGCGTTCAGTTTTGGCTTGGCCCCGAGATCATTGACATCACGCAGTTGCGCTACGGTAACGCCAAATTTTCTTGCCACGCTATCCAGGCGTTCGCCCCGACGTGCATTATAAGTTTGCCAGTTGACCAGCGGCTTGTTGTAATTGGCCAGGTTGGCTGCAAATTCGTCTTCGCGGCCGATCGGTAACAGGATCTCATTCTTGCCAGCGCTCGAGGTCATGACCGGCCGGTTGTATTCCGGGTTGAGCGAGATAAATTCTTCCAGTGAGACGCCGGCTAGTCTGGCAGCAAGCTTGGTGTCTATCTGCTTGGGTGCGGAGACTTGTGTAAAATAGGGGGTGTTGGCGATTGGCTGGATGTCGAGGCCGTATTGTTCAGGGTTGTTGACGATGTTCTTGACGGCTTGCAACTTGGGCACGTAGGCGCGGGTTTCCGGCGGCAGACTCAGGCTCTGGTAATCGGTGGGCAGGCCTTTTTTGCGGTTGTTCTGGATCGCCCGCATGACGGTGCCTTCGCCAGCATTGTAGGCTGCCAAAGCCAGGTCCCAACTGCCGAACATGACATGCAGTTTCTGCAAATAGGTGAGCGCCGCATCGGTGGCGGCGGTGACGTCACGACGGTTATCAACCCACCAGGTCTGCTTTAGTCCGAAATTTTTCCCCGTGGCCGGTACGAACTGCCAGATGCCTGAGGCGTGTCCGGTGGAATAGGCTTGCGGGTTGAAGGCGCTCTCTACCATGGGTAACAACGCAATTTCGGTCGGCATGCCACGCTTCTGTACCTCTTCCACCACATGAAAAAGATACTTCTGACTGCGCGCCATCATGCGTTTGACGTAATCAGGCCGGGCCGCGTACCAGGATTCCTGCGTGGCAGTGAAGGGGGAGTCGAGTTCCGGCATGGCGTAGCCACTTTTGATGCGGGCCCACAGGTTGTTGTCTAGTGGTGTGTCAAGGTCTGGCAGTTTGGTGCTGAGTTCCGGCGAAATCAGCAATCCCTTGGCCATTGATGGCGTGTCGGTGCTATTTGCATCGCTCTCATTGCCTGCCGTTGAATCAGCGCTGAAGGTGTCGGCGCGGGCGGGTGCAAGGACAGACAAGGCAATGATGACCATCAATAGCCAATGTTTTGCAGCCATATTGCGATTTTCTGGTAGCCAAATTCATGCGATTCTAGCCGCTAAGGTGCAGCTGCGTCAAGTTGAAATTTTTTTCATCAATACACTGCAACTAAATGATTAAAATGAGTTTCTTAGCTCTCTCATAACACCGAATATTGTTTCCGGATTATCGCCTGGCAGGGCTACCCTGATGGCGGGAGAGGTGCAACGCAGAAAGGGGTTGGTCGCAAGTTCCAGGGCGATGGTCGAGGGCAGGCTAGGGCGCTGTTGTGCCAGGGTTGTGTTCACCTCAAGCTCTCGCCGAAGCAGTGCCGCGTTGTCGGGGTCGAGTTTTCGAGCAAACTCGATGTTGTGCCGGGTATATTCATGAGCGCAAAAGACTTGTGTTTGCGGGGGTAATTTGGCCAGTCGCTGCAAGGAATGGTAGAGCTCCTGGCTGCTGCCCTCGAACAAGCGCCCGCAACCGCAGCCGAACAGCGTATCGCCACAGAACAGGCAATTTGCGCCATAATAAACCACGTGATCATGCGTGTGTCCTGGCGTTTCAATGACCTGTAAACGGCTATGCAGATGATCGAGCACGATGGTGTCGCCCTCACCAACGGCCTGGTGGTGGAATTTGTATTTCCCCCTGGCCGGTGCATAGACTGTTGCCGGATAGGTGCTGAGCAGTTCGCTGACGCCATCTGTATGGTCGGCATGGTGATGGGTAATCAGAATGGCATCCAGCGTCAAATGACGCAGAGCCAGTGCCGCGATAACAGGGATGGCGTCGCCCGGATCCACCACGACGGCGTGGCCGGAATCATGCAGTAACCAGATATAGTTATCCCGGAATGCCGGGATCGGAGTGATTTTCAAACCCATATGGCAACATACACCGAACATGACTGGCTGCAAACAGCGCTGGGTGAATATTTGCGAGCTGAGGAGCAGGCTCTGTTCGATCACGCAGTGGCAGATCTGTTTGGCTTCAATGCGCTGCAACTGGGCATGCCGGAAGTTGATCTGTTGCGAAATTGCCGCGTACCGTTTCACATTGGGGCCGATCGACGCCGCACGGCGACCGTGGCTTGTAACACGGTGCAACTGCCGTTCGCGGCAAACAGTATTGATGTGCTGCTGTTGCCACACATCCTTGAATTTTCAGCCAACCCGCATGATACCTTACGTGAAGTGGAGCGTGTCCTGTTGCCGGAGGGGCATCTGGTCTTGAGTGGCTTCAACCCGCTCAGTCTATGGGGCGTAAGGCGCCTGTCGGACCGTGATGGTGAATATCCGTGGAGTGCCAGGTTCATTTCCCTGCTGCGCGTCAAGGACTGGCTGGCACTTCTGGGATTCGAAGTGGTGGCCGGACGCATGGCCTGCTATGCTCCGCCGTTTTCGAATGCAAGCTGGTTGCAGCGCTCACTATTCATGGATGGGGCTGGCGACCGCTGGTGGCCGATGTTGGGCGGCGTTTATTTTCTGGTGGCGAAGAAGCGCGTAACGGGCATGCGCCTGATTCGCCCGCAGTGGAACAGTACCCGCGTCGCGCGGGCCTTGATGCCAAAACCAACCCAAAGAACCGAGACACAGAAACATGGGCAATGAAAAATCAATAGTGGATATTTATGCGGACGGCGCTTGTAAGGGTAATCCCGGACGAGGTGGCTGGGGCGCCTGGTTGAGCGCTGCGGGACGCGAACGAGAACTGTTTGGCGGCGAGCCGTTGACCACCAACAATCGCATGGAACTCACCGCCGTGATCCGCGCATTGGAAGCCTTGACGCGGGATTGCGAGGTCAGGGTGCATACTGATTCCCAGTACGTGCAGAAGGGCATCAGCGAATGGATTCACGGCTGGAAGAAGCGCGGCTGGCGCACCGCCGACAAAAAACCAGTCAAGAATGACGACCTGTGGCGTCGCTTGGATGAGCTGGCCGGTCAGCACAAAGTGGAGTGGATCTGGGTGCGTGGTCACAACGGCAACCTTGGTAACGAACGCGCCGACGAGTTAGCCAATCGCGGTGTCGAGAGCCTGGGTTAAAAGCTTGGCTTAAGTTTTATTAGTTCCCCTGCCATAGCGGCGGTTCGTCCATCAACGCGATCTGTTCGCGCAGTTCCAGTACGCGATCTTGCCAGTAGATCTGGCTGTTGAACCAGGGAAAGGCCTTTGGAAAGGCGGGGTCATCCCAGCGACGGGCCAACCAAGCGGAATAATGAATCAGGCGCAGGGTGCGCAAGGCCTCGATCAAGTACAGTTCACGCGGGTCGAAATCGTAAAAGCACTCGTAGCCGGCGAGAATGTCGCCCATCTGACGCGTCATGTCGGCGCGCTCCCCTGACAGCAGCATCCAGAGATCTTGTACCGCTGGTCCCATCCGGCTGTCATCGAAATCGACGAAATGTGGACCATCGTCTGTCCATAACACATTGCCCGGATGGCAGTCACCATGCAGGCGCAAGCGGCCGACGTCTCCCGCGCGCTCGAAGCAGCGCTGCACACCGTCTAGCGCCTGATTGACCACGCTAGTCCAGGCCGCTAGCAAATCTGGCGGGATGAAGCCATGCATCAGCAGATAATCGCGTGGTTCGATGCCGAAATTCGTGATGTCGAGGCTAGGGCGCTCGACATAATTGTCCGTTGCCCCCATGGCGTGGATGCGTGCGATGAATCGTCCCATCCATTCCAGCGTGGCGGGATCGCTCAATTCCGGTGCGCGTCCACCGTGTTTGGGGAAAAGTGCAAAGCGAAAATCCTGAAACACCTGCAGCGTGCCGTGCTCAGGCAAGTTCATGGCTGCCACGACGGGAATCTCGATGGATGCCAGCGATTGTACGAAGTCGTGCTCTTCCAGGATGGCCGCATCGCTCCAGCGCGTGGGGCGGTAAAACTTGGCCACCAGTGGCGGCCCATCCTCCATGCCCAACTGATACACCCGGTTCTCGTAACTGTTGAGCGCAAGCAGGCGACCATCGCCATGCATGCCGACGCTGTCCAGCGCATGCAGGATGAAATCGGGGGTCAGTTTGGCAAAGGGGGCGGAGTCCATGCCCGCATTTTACAGTGCTCACCCATGAAAAATCCTGATTGAACCGCCAGGACGCTAAGGTCTCCAAGGACTTTTGTAAGATAATGTCAGTCTGTCCAGCTTCGATTTGCCCTGCATGCATCCGAAATCACCCATCAATTATTTGGCCGGCTACCCGGAGGCCATGGTCAGGCAAGTCATGCTGCTGATCGAAGAGGACAGGTTCGCCGAGAACTTGCTGCAACGTTATCCGCTGGCCCATGAGGTGCGTACTGACAAGGCCTTGTATGACTACGTGCTGGCGCTCAAACAGGAATTTTTGCGCAACGCCGGGCAGTTGAGCCGGGTCGCGTTCGACAGCCGAATGTCTGTAGTGCAGAACGCGCTTGGTACGCATACCAGAGTCTCACGGGTGCAGGGCTCCAGACTTACCGTTCGCCGCGAGATTCGAGTGGCTGCGGTCTTCAAACTGGCGCCGCCAGAATTTTTGCGCATGATTGTGGTTCACGAATTGGCCCACATCAAGGAGCGTTCGCATGACAAAGCCTTTTATCAGCTATGCCTGCATATGGAGCCTGATTACCATCGTTTGGAATTTGATCTGCGGTCTTACCTCACCCATCTCGAGCTGACCAGCATATGTTTGTGGGCGAGTGGCGTCGAAGTCATCAGCCTCTTGACCTGATTTTAGAACCGGATCTTTTTTTGACTTTGTTAGCCGTCCGCACCGATTTTTCTTTCAATGGCAGGCACTGTGTTATAGTCGCTACCCATTTGATTTATCAAGCTTAAATCCATGATAAAAACGCACCATCTGGAACTGCTCGCCCCGGCCAAGAATGCTGATTTCGGCATCGAGGCCATCACGCATGGTGCAGATGCTGTCTATATCGGTGGACCTTCGTTTGGCGCACGCGCTCATGCCGACAATACCGTGGTCGACATCGCTCGCCTCGTCAATCATGGCCACAAGTTCAACGCCCAAGTTTTCGTCGCTCTCAACACCATCCTGCACGACAATGAATTGGAAGGCGCGCGTCGCCTGGTGTGGCAGTTGTACGATGCCGGGGCAGATGCCTTGATCGTCCAGGACATGGGGCTGTTGGAGATGGACCTGCCACCGATTGAGTTGCATGCCAGCACACAGACAGACATTCGAACGGTGGAAAAGGCGCAATTCCTGGATCAGGTTGGTTTTTCGCAGATTGTGCTGGCGCGGGAACTCGATCTGAACACCATCCGCGCCATCGCTAATGCCACCCGTTGTAATCTGGAATTCTTCGTACACGGGGCCTTGTGCGTGGCCTTTAGCGGACAATGTTTCATCAGCCACGCCCATACCGGTCGTAGCGCCAATCGCGGTGAATGTTCGCAGGCCTGTCGTCTGCCTTTCACCTTGCAAGATGCCGAGGGGCGTGTGCTGGCCAACGACAGGCATTTGCTGTCGATGAAGGATAATGATCAGAGCGCCAATATCCGTGCCTTGGTCGAGGCCGGCATCCGTTCATTCAAGATTGAAGGCCGCTACAAGGATCTGCCCTACGTCAAGAATGCCACTGCGCATTACCGCATCCTGTTGGACCAAATACTGGACCAGTCTCCGGAATATGCCAGCGCCAGTTCCGGACGCTGCACCTTCACTTTCACTCCACAGCCTGAGAAGACCTTCAACCGTAGCGCAACTGATTATTTCGTCAATGGTCGACAGAATGATATTGCCGCCTTTGACACGCCGAAGTTCGCCGGTGAAGAAGTGGGTCTCGTGACACGGGTCGGCCAGAATTTTGTTGAAGTGGCATCGGACATCGAACTGCACAATGGCGATGGCATCAGCTTCTTCGACAGCCACAAGGAACTGGTGGGTCTGCGGGTCAATACGGTAGAAGGTATGCGCTTGTATCCTAACGAGATGCCGCCGGATCTGCGCCGCAACATGATGCTCTATCGTAACCGCGACCATGCCTATATGCGGCAACTGGAGAAGCCGTCGGCAACGCGCCGCATGCGGGTAGACCTGAGTTTTAGCGAGACCGTTGACGGCTTTGCACTCGAACTGACGGACGAAGATGGGTTTTTTGCTCGTGCCGTTCTCGACATGGAAAAACAGGCAGTGCAGAGTTTAGATCGTGCAGAGGCGCAATTACGGATCAATCTCGCCAAGCTCGGCAATACCGACTTTGTGGCGGGTGAGGTCAGCCTGACCTGGTCACAGCCCTGGTTTATTGCAGCCTCCGCTGTCAATGCACTAAGGCGCCAAGCCATTGAAAACCTGCGTGCCGTACGTGCCGACAACTATAGACGACCGCTACGGCGCGAGGCCGTGGAGCCCCCGGTAGCCTATCCAGAAGACACTCTCAGCTATCTCGCCAATGTCTACAACAGTCAGGCGCGTGCGTTTTATAAGCGGCACGGGGTGAAGGCGATCGCGGCGGCCTATGAGGCTAACGAGGAATTGGGCGAGGTGTCGTTGATGATCACCAAGCACTGTCTGCGCTATAGCTATGCCATGTGCCCTAAGGAGGCGAAAGGGGTGCTTGGGGTGCAGGGCACCATCACTGCTGAGCCAATGACCCTGATGAATGGCAGTGACAAGCTTACTCTGCGCTTCGATTGCAAGAAGTGCGAGATGCATGTGATGGGCAAGTTGCGCAAGAATGTGCTGCAGATGTCACCGCCGCAACCCGTGGAGTTTTACGCCAGGCGACCGCTTCAGTAGTCGCTGCTATGCCCGGTGGAGTAGCCGATCGGCAGGTCGCTTTGATACTTGCCACAATCCTTGCAATAGTGGTCATTGAGGGTAGGGCATAGCATCAGGTTTATGCTGACACAGAAGCGACAGGACATGGGCTGCGTCGATTCTGGTTTGTGATGGGTTTCATGATGCGCGGTCGCCACTCTTGCGCTGCCAAGACCATACTTGTTATCCATGGAAGCCTCCGTCAGTCAACTGGAAAACTCAATATTCAAGAAAAACTTTACACCTTTTGTCATAGCTGTTGCAAGATTTCAATGCTCAGTTAGCAGACCGGTCATCGAGAATTGAAACGTCGATGTGTTTGGGCCATGAAGAGACGCCGAGGTGTGTGCCTCTATACGGGCGTTCGCCATCGCGGCTTCCAGATCCCAGTCATTCACTCGGCGTCACGAAAATTCTTCGCGCCAATGATGGCGAAGCAGATTGCTGATGCCCATTTATGCAGTATGGTGATAGAGTAATTTTATAGATGTCTGCCGACAAGGAATGAAAAATGTCATGTTATCAAATAGTTTATAAAAGCAGGGCCACCTGTGAGATTACACCCGATGTTTTGGATGACATATTAGTCAAGTCAAACAGTAAGAACTATCGCCTTAAAATTAGTGGCTTGCTTGTCTATAAAAACAATCACTTCATGCAATTGTTGGAAGGCGATGAGGAGGAAGTTAAAAACTTATTGGCAGTGATACAGGGCGATCAGCGGCATACTGATATTGAGATTGTTTATACGGCTGACGGCGTAGAAAGATGTATGCCCACATGGGCTATGGGATTTAGTATGTTTGGTTTTGCGGACAGTGTCCTCAGCAATAGAACATTCCATATTCCAATGGATAAAACTGAGGAGCTTTGCGAATCAATGCAGCAAGATATTGGGCTGGCATTTTCACAGTTCTTTGCAAGCTAGCGGTATCCACATCACAATGAGGATCGCTGATAAGTCTTGTATAACTCGAACCAGATCACACTGGCCAAGCCTATCAAAATACAAAATAAGAATTGCATTCCTGAGATCGTTGCAAAATGGAACACGTCACGCAGAAATTGTTGTGACAAGGCTAGTGAGAGAAATACCAATGCTCCACCTATAACCCACCAAAATGCGGGATTTCTATTTTTGAAGATGCTCAGGATGCTGCGTTGCCAGGAGCGGTTAACTAGTATCAAGCCAAGGTTGCCGATCACTAGAGTCGTAAAAGTCATCGCTCTCGCAGTCCCCTCCGCTATTCCTTGGCTCCGTGCGAAATATAAAACCATGATCGTTGCTAGAAGCAAGACTAGTCCCTGCACCAAGCTAATCAGCAAAACCTGCTTGCCAAACAATGGCTCCATCGGTGGGCGTGGCGGACGAAGCATGACGTTGGCTTCTGCAGGCTCAGCCTCGAAGGCAATTGAGCAGGCCGGGTTGATGATCATTTCTAGAAAGACAATATGTACTGGTGCAAATACTGGTGCCCAGCCAAGCAATAAAGGAATGAGCGATAGACCTATTATGGGAATATGCACAGCAAATATGTAAGCCATGCCTTTGCGCAGATTATCGAAGATGCCGCGTCCCAAGCGCACGGCATGGACGATGGAAGCGAAGTCATCATCCAGCAGTACAAGTGCAGCGGCCTCACGAGCCACATCCGTGCCATGCTTGCCCATGGCAATACCAATATGGGCCGCCTTTAATGCGGGTGCGTCATTGACTCCGTCACCCGTCATCGCTACCACTTCACCATTTTCCTTAAGGGCGTTCACTAGCCGCAATTTTTGCTCTGGAACCATGCGTGCAAAAATATTGCTATGACGAATTCGATTACGTAACGTTATATTATCCATTTGTCTTAGTTCTGCACCACTGATGATGCCACCATCCCCGGCGGCCAGGCCGATCTGCGCTGCAATTGCGGCGGCTGTGCTAGGGTAATCGCCGGTGATCATCATGACGCGGATACCAGCTGAGCTACATTCTTTTAATGCGGGTGCGGCAGTCGGCCGGACAGGATCAGCCAGCCCGATTAGACCTATAAATTCAAAGTTGAAGTCATGCTGGATTTCTGGCCATGCGGTACCAAGATAATTGGCTTTGGCAACGCCCAGTACGCGCATGCCTTGCTGTGCAAGGCTGTTTATTTGCACGGTCAACTCAGTTAGTTGTTGTTGCGTAACATGGCACAGATCAGCAATTGCCTCAGGTGCGCCTTTTGCGGCAACTACATACTCGTCTCGGTCGTGAGCCTTCCATACATGTGACAGAGCTAGTAACTCAGGTGACAATGAATATTCATGCGTCAACTCCCAATCACCGTGCAGATGCTCCGTGTCTTTAAGATAACTTTGGCTTAGGTCGTGAATGGCTTTTTCCATCGGGTCGAAAGGCGATACCTCGCTGGCGAGGATGGCAAATTCAACCAATTCATGAAAAGTCTCTGGCATTTCTGAACGGGATTCATCGATCTCGAATATGAACCCGTCCACGAGAAGTTGCTTCACCGCCATATGATTTAGGGTTAGAGTGCCGGTTTTGTCTACACAAAGCACAGTGGAAGAACCCAGTGCTTCTACTGTGGGGACACGACGAGTAAGTACGTGATGTTTGGAAATCCGCCAAGCGCCCATTGCCATGAAGATGGTCAGTACAACGGGATATTCTTCTGGCAGGATAGACATGGCCAAGGTAATGCTGGCCAATAATCCATGTAGCCAATCACCTCGAACCAGTCCGTGAATTAAAAAAAGAATCAGGCTGAGCCCCAAGCCTATTACCGCAAGAATACGCACCAATCTGCCAATTTCTTGCTGCAATGGAGTGGCTTCGTTGTCTAAATTCTGTAGAGCCTTCCCTATCTTACCTATTTCGCTTCGAGGTCCGGTCGCCAGCACCCTTGCCGTGCCTCTTCCCTGGACCACCAATGAGCCTGAATAGACGAATGGTAGGCCATCACCACCCGGTGGCTGTAGTTCATCCGCCTCTGCTTGGGCAATCTTGCTAACCGCAACTGACTCGCCCGTTAGTAGCGATTCATCAGCGGAAAAATCATTGCAGGAGATCAGCACGGCATCAGCAGCTACCCGGTCTCCTTCGGATAACAGCAGGAGGTCCCCACAGACCACCTCGCGTCCCGCAATGCGTTGTTCAGTATCATCACGAATGACTACTGCACGAGGACTTGTCAGGTCACGCAAGGCATCTAACACCCGCTCAGTCTTATGCTCCTGATAGATTGTGATAGCCATGACTATGCATACGAAACCCAGCAGCATTAACGCATCATTGAGATCACCCAGAACTAAATAGATAGTGCCAGCCGCGACCAATAGCATGAGCATTGGTTCACGTATTACATCGTTGGCTATACGAAAAATATTTCGTTTGTTGGTGCCCGGAAGTTCATTGAAGCCATCTATCGCAAGCCTCTCCAATACTTCTTTTTTCGACAGGCCTTGCTTATTTTTATTGTCGGGTGAGGGATATGTCATACGCTATAGGAAGCTAAATGTTATAAAAGGCGATGAACCAACTCGTGGCATGTTCCTGATAGCCAATTGTCCTAACTGTAAGCCCAAATTATCTATGTGGGAAAGGCGGATCAAAAAATTAAAGTCCATCGCTCTTATGACGAGTTGATTTTTCAACTGCTTCAGCAAAGCTACAGAAAGAAGCGATCAATGTTGCAACAATCAAAACACGGAACATAGCTACCTTCCTAGTTCTGTAATTCAACTCAAGAAAACTGTGAGTCCGTTGATTTTAACTGAAGGTCCGGTTACAGCTTGTGTTGAAAAATTCAAATCGATTAGGCCGGTTTTTTCTTGAAAGACGAACCCGTGATCATGCAAGGGCTGATCGTTCGTTCTGGGGTGCTTGATTCTCCTCCAGCGGCAGGGCCTGTCGGCATTCTTAGGCAGCAACGACTTTTGGCAAGATTTTAGTAGTCGCGGAAAAAGGAGTTTTTCAACATAATACAGACAAAGGTGAGGTTCAGATTACTCTATGGTTTACTTGTAGCCAGATGCAGGGTGCGTTGAAGTGTCCCTGCCAATCCAAGTGGCAAGTGCATTAATTAACTCATCGGGGTTGATGGGCTTCGCAACAAAATCGTTCATGCCACAAGACAAGCACTCATCACGGTCTTCCTGTGTCACTCCAGCTGTCAGGGCGATGATAGGCAAGTCACGATACTTGGGATGTTTACGGATTTGCTCTGTTGCTTCTACACCACCCATTTCAGGCATATGCATATCCATCAATACCGCATCAAAGTGACCCGTTTCGACAGCTTTTACAGCCTCCAGCCCATTGTTAGCAAGTTCCGCAATAATGCCAGAAAGTTTAAGAAACTCTTTGACGACCTGCTGGTTAATCTTGTTGTCATCCACCACCAAAACTTTTGAACCGCTTAATTTCTTGCCAAGCTCGCTTAGTCTGGTGGAAAGCGTCCCTGACTCATGACCGTTCTTAGGCTGGCTGACCTTCTTCTGTAATTCGGGCGAGGCGACATTAAGGGGCAACTCAAACCAGAATGTTGAGCCAGCACCTTCTTGGCTAATCACACCAATCTCACCTCCCATCAATTCAACCAGTCGCCTACAGATTGACAGCCCAAGCCCTGTACCACCAAACTTGCGAGTGATCGAGCCATCCGCCTGCGAGAACGGCTGAAACAGCCTTCCTATCGATTCCTGCGACAAACCAATACCACTGTCCTGTACCTCAAAGCGAAGACGATGCGTATTGTCCCTGACATCCTGTATTTTGACTCTGATGCTGACTTTGCCTTGCTCCGTGAACTTTATGGCGTTACCGATGAGGTTCATGAATATCTGTCTTAGCCGTGTTGGGTCACCCATCAAAACAGGTGTAATAGCCTGATCAACTTCGCGGTTCAGGGTTAAATGTTTTTCATCCGCCGTACTGGAAAGTAAATCTATACAATCATTAAGTAAGGCAGTAATTTCAAACGGCACTTCCTCAAGGTCGAGCTTCCCCGCTTCCATTTTAGAGAAATCCAGGACATCGTTAATGATGCCAAGCAACGCTTCGGCAGAATGTTTAACGGTATTGGCAAAACGCAACTGCTGCGGGTCTAGAGCGGTATTCAGCATGAGTTTAGTCATGCCAATAACCCCGTTCATTGGCGTCCGAATCTCATGACTTATGGTGGCAAGAAACTCCGACTTCAGCTTAGTGGCAACCTCAGCATCCACCCGAGCCTTCCTCAGTTCTGTCACATCATAAAACCAAGCTAGTACCGAATGTTCTTGTCTATACTCAAATGGGAAGTAGGAAGCTAGCACCCATATGGGTGTTCCATCTATCGCAACTAATTCCAACTCCTGATTAAGGACGGTTTCACCCATCGCTACCCGCTTTGAAACCGTACGATAGTCGTCGCGGTTGCGATAGAAACGAACAGGGTCAGTACCTAGAACTTCCTCCTGCGTTGTTTTGAATAAATTGGCGTAACTCTGATTGGTAAACACCATGCGGTCGTCTGATGAGCGTTTAATACGTACGGCTATTGGGCTGGTTTCAAGCATCCGCTGTAGGACTTTTTCGTTTTCTTGCATGGATCGCTCTAAATGCTTGCGATCGCTAATGTCTCTGGCAATTTTCGAAGCGCCAATCACCTTGCCTGCATTATCATAGATAGGGGAAATGGTGGCAGACACCTCAATCAGGTGTCCGTCTTTATGTTGGCGCACCGTCTCAAGGTGCGTAACCTTTTCACCTTTTTTGATGCGTGACAGGATGTCAGGCTCCTCGAGTATCTGCTCTGTCGGAATGAGTATGTTCATCGGTTGTCCGATGGCTTCTTTGGCGCTATAACCAAACATCTTGGTAGCCGCAGGATTCCAACTGTCGATGATGCCACCCAATGACTTGCTGATAATCGCATCCTCGCTCGAGTCTATGATGGCGCTGGCTTTCCGCAGTTCATACTCACGCAACCTGCGCTCTGCAATATCCGTTTCAAGTTGCTGTTCCTGAATTTGAAGCACTGCCAGATGTTCATTAATCTTCTTTTGTGCGTACCGTAATTCAAGTAAAGAACTCACCTGTTTTGCAAGGGTTTCAAGTGCTTCCAACTGATCGGGCTGAATGTCATGAGGAGTGCTGTCGATTACGCATAGGGTGCCAATTTTATGCATATCGGGTGTAACAAGTGGAATACCGGCATAAAAGCGGATAGCTGGGGCGCTCGTGACTAGCGGATTATCGTGGAATCGCTCATCTTCCAATGCATTGGGAACGACAAAGGCACCATCTTGAAGAATGGCATGGGAGCAGAAGGCAACATCACGCGAGGTTTCGCTGGCATCCAACCCAGTGATTGCCTTGAACCATTGCCGGTTCTCATCTACCAAGCTGATGACAGCGATCGGGGCGTTACAAATCTTAGCCGCTAGTTCTACGATGCGGTCATAACTTTCTTCGTGCAGCGTATCCAGCACGTCATACCGCCTGAGAGCATCTAAGCGTTGCTTTTCATTGGGCGGTAGCGGTGCAATTTTCATTATTAGGAAAGTTTAATGCGACGTGGTGAAGTTTACTACTAAACAGCACTTAAGATTATCTAAACTCATTCTGGATTATTCACATTTTGAGGCGGTTGAATGGTAGGAAACAGCACACGGCCGCCGCTCAAATTGTAAAGTCAGCGCATCGCTGGCGGTCGGCTGCTAATGCCTGTATCGGGCCTTGGAGTCATTCGATTTCGGAGCACGCTCGGCTGTTCCCACCCTCAGCCGTCGTTGGCGAAACAGGAAAGCTGACGTTTGCGGCATTCTCCACCGAAGAGCTGGAGCGGAAGTTCGGCGCCAGAAAGGGCTATCTTCTCAGCCGTTAGTTGCCGAGACTGGCCACCAACGCGACAATCGTTCCTCAAGCACGCGTTCGGGAATGCCCTCGTAATGCGACACATCGTTGAATAAACGAAGTCGGGGTCGAACTTCGTTCATGAAATCGAGTATGTTCAAAGCTGCTGGACTTTGGTCAAGGCGATCACGGTAGCCGCGTACATCGAAGCCGAGCAGGCTGCTGATCAATAGTCGGTTAGTTCCCTTGTGCGAGACGACGACGACGGACCGGTGTCGATGCTGTTCGACAATGCGCCGCATGAAGGGCAAAGCACGGTTAAGGACGTTGATGCCAGATTCCCCGCCGACGGGAGCGATGGTGAACGGGTCCTCCTCCCAGATCGCATATTCTTCTCGGAACGTCGCCTCGACCTCCGATCTAGTGAATCCCTCCCAGCGTCCGTAATCGATCTCGCGAAGCGCGTGCTCCGCCACAGGTTGCATCCTATGAGGAGCCGCCAAAATACTCGCGGTCTCCATCGTACGTTGAAGTGGGCTGGTGTAGAACGCGTCCAAGTTCTCACCTTTGAGCCGCTCGGCAAGGCTCGCGATCTGTCTCCTGCCTTCGTCCGACAGCGCCACGTCGGTCGATCCCGCAAAGCGGTCTTCGGCAGTAAGAGAGGTCGCGCCGTGGCGCACAAGAAATATTCTGGTTGGCATAGAGATAGGATAAGGTATCCAATCACACGTGCGCAAGTATCACGAGCATTTCGAATTGTTATTGAATGGTTTCAGCAGTCGTTACGCGGGGCTGCATCAACTCAGGATATGAATTTCACAAGGCTGACTTTTTATTGTTCGTTTTTACACGCCGATAATACTCTTGGTCATTGCATGACTTCAACAATAAGGGCTTGAATATCCGCAATGATAATTGCAGTGGACCCTCGAATAATGGACCTCATAGCCGAAGATCATCAAATTGCGGTGAAAATGTTGCCAGTAAGGGCTTCATCAGATGATCCTCATTCATAACATGATTGATTAACCAACCATGTAGGAAGCTTGTGAAATGTAAGGTGACTTCTGATGACCATTGATCTCCCAGCCTATTAATTTCAACTTTGATTTCATTAAGCTGTTTTACTAATTCATGGTGAGAATGACTAAGTTGTGCGACTTGAGAATAACCTATCGCAACAGCAATTCTTTCTTCTCTAGTAAAATGAACAATGGAATAATCAGAAAGTGCGTCAAGCAATTTTATAAGTTCAACGCGATCCTGTGCTTCCATGCTTCGCCAAATATCATTAATTAGATTAATCAAGTATTTGTGATCATTATCAATCAAATTATTTCCAACTCTAAATTGATCACTCCATAACAGTTCCATAATCACTCCCGTTAGTTAATAACATTTAGCCGAATTTTCCTTAGCAATCGAAATCCAATGGGTTTTGGAGCTTATTGCCTTTGGGAAAAGCCTTAAGTAACCGTTCATGGATGCAAGAAGATGCTTTATCAGGCGCGTTTTAGAGTCATCTTATCGGCAAGATCATCACTCTACAGAGGATGTAGAATAGAATAATATACTATTCGTATTAAAAATCGACGTACTACACCCGCCAGTATTGTAAGCAATTTAGTTTCTGGATAATAAAATTTCAAAATAGTGTGATTGGCAATAACCTCGTCAGAAAGCTAATAAACCTTGGAAGTAATCAATACAAAGCAGGAGGATGATCGTTTTGTTGTTCAGAATCATCTGGAGATCATCCATATTCTGAAAGATCTCGCTCAGCGAAAAACGATGCTGAATATTTCATTTAATCAAGGCAAAGATAGTTGCCTAACTACCGTCGTCTCTATAGATGTAGAAGACGATGTGGTTTTCCTGGATATTGGATGTGATGAATTATTTAACAGCAGATTATTTTCGAGTCGTCGGGTTGTTTTTACTAAGGATGTTGGCCTTAGGATTAGATGGGTCAGCGATGATCTCACTGAGGTAGCCCTGCAAGACGGCAAGGCGATCAAGATTGCCATACCGCATGAAATAACACGCATTCAGCGTAGAGAATTTTTCCGCGTCCCCACTGTGATACTCGATCCCATCCCATGCCAAATTCCTATACCTGATGAAGATGCCGCAGAGGAGAAGTACCTTGAACTATATCTCACCGATGCTAGCGTTGGAGGAATAGGGGTATTGGCACCAGACCCTTTGGATCCAATGCTAACAAAGAATGCCAGTTTTGACCGTTGTAAGATATTCTTTCCCGATGTTGGAACAACCAGTTTGACGCTTAGAGTACAGAGTATCTATCCAGTAACTTTGGAGGATGGCTCCATCAGGCATCATGTTGGTATGCAATTCATAGACCCGTCACGAGGTAATCAAGCCATGATTCATCGGTATATGACTATCCTTGAGCGTGAGGCAATGGCAGTCAAGAAAAAACAAGATTAGTTGGTCTAAGCACTGCAAATTTCAGCATAATTCAGGAGGGTGGCATCTTTACTCTTTATCGTTCCTGCGACGCAATCCATCACACCAAGATCCATCATCAGTCATGCTTCAGGTTTTATGCTATGGGACAGGCGTTACTGATAGTAGGAAGGCTTCCTCCTGAACTCCTAATCTGGAATTGGATGCATACCCTACAATCGACCCCGCGTCATTAATACTAGTTGCCCCATTAAGCACCCAACCTGCAGCCGCAGTACTTGGATCCAGCAAAGTATTTAGGTCGGTCACCTTGGTGCCGTTCCACACAGCGGCATGTTGGGCTGCATCGCCAACGGTATAGGCGTACCCTGCCACTATGCCGTTATTGTTTATGGCATGGGCACCGCTATGAGTCCCGCCCAGAGTGCCGAGGTCGGTCACCTTGGTACCGTTCCACACAGTGGCATGGACTACAACATTGCCAGCAAAGAAAGAGTACCCTGCCACTATGCCTGCATTGTTTATGGCATTGGCACCGCTATAATTTCCCCCCAGTGTTCCAAGGACGGTCGCCGTGGTGCCGTTCCACACAGTGGCATATTGGGCAACATTGCCAGCAGTATAGGCAGCCCCAGCCACTTGACCGGCATTGTTTATGGCGTTGGCACCACTGTACGAACCGCCCAGCGTACCTAGATCGGTCACTTTGGTGCCGTTCCACACGGCGGCATGTTGAGCAGCATTGCCAACGGTATAGGATGACCCAACCACTTGACCGGCATTGTTTATGGCGTGGGCTTTGCTGTAAGAACCACCCAGCGTGCCGAGGTCGGTCACCTTGGTGCCGTTCCACACGGCGGCATGTTGGGCAGCATTGTCAACGATATAGGAGTACCCAGCTACTTGCTCGACATTGTTTATGGCATTTGCAGCGCTATAAGACCCGCCCAACGTGCCGAGGTCAGTCGCTGTGGTGCCATGCCACATGGTGGCGTGCTGAGCATTATCAGCATCACAAGAGTACCCTACCACAATGCCCACACTGTTTATGGCATTGGCACCGCTTAAATTCCCTCCCAGTGTTCCGAGGTCGGTGAATGTATAAGACGGTGGGGTCGCATTAGCGGATAGCGTTAAACCATACAAAGCAATCGCCAATGAGAAATTCAACGTGCATTTTTTCATCTTACAGTTAGGCCCTTTGATTTGAGTCGTTAATTTAGGTGCGGATAGTCACGAATGACGATACCGTAATGTAAGCCGTCCATCCAAATACAAAACGGGAACCGAAGCCCCCGTCATGAGTCCAGCATTACATAGCGATTTAGGCTTGATTGTTCTTCCGACGACGAACCATAAATCCCATCAAACCAAGACCCACCATCATCATGCCGTAGGTTTCTGGTTCTGGCACGGGTGTAATGACGAACTGTGCATACATGGGTTGTGGTGACTGAATGCCAAAATCATCAGCCGTCAGTGCCGACGGGAGCGACTGTGGCGTAATGTCAATTTTATAACCATTGAAAAGCAGCGATGCTGTTGGCCCATTTGAGGAAAAAGCAAGGGTGTCTGAAAAATAGGTCACAGCCAGCGTGCCGGTTTGACTGAGGGTTGTTGCACTGGCCCCTATGTGGATCACACGCGACGCATTAACGGTGAATTCATAGTTGGTCCAGGGACCTGCATTCGTGCCTGCATAGGTCGGATTTACAGTCCACAACAGGCTGTTGATTAGTTGTGAGGAAGTGCCCGGAGACAGGTCAAATTGGCCCGTATAGCTCTGGAGTTGCACTGAATCACCCGGATACCCGTCCTTTCCCCAGGAAGCCTCAGTCGGAGCAGTAATTGGTGAGGGAAAGGATGCCGCTACCGAGTCCACCTCGTATGTAACCAACGCAGCATGAGCTGGCAATGCGGCGACAATACCGGCAATGACAACGATGGAGCCAATAATTCGAGTGCGGAACGACTTTGGGTATTTTCTACTATTTGCTTCACCATATCGTGACATTTGATCAGACTTCCTTGTTGTTGCGACGACGAACCATAAATCCCATCAAACCAAGACCCACCATCATCATGCCGTAGGTTTCTGGTTCTGGAACAGCGGTAACGGAAACCGCATCCAGATAAGATCCATAGCTTGGATTTTCTGTCGGGCCCACCGAATCAAACTCGAACTGGGTGCTAGTGCTGGTCGCCTTTACCGTGTAAGTAAAAATTTTCCAGCCGCTGTTTGGCAGTTCATCAAGATTCGCCAAACTATGATTATCCCAATACACATTAACTTTGCTGTTGTTAGGAATGCCGTTAGTCGTACCTGAATCTGAACGTCCTGAATAATCAAACTTAAATGTGTAGGATTGACCAATAACTGTGGTGATCGTTTGCCCAACCTTATCGAGCCTATTAGCGTTGATCTCCAGATAATGTGCTGAGCCGTCACTAGAAGATGGATTGAAGGCGGGGTAGGTTCCACTAGCAGTTGGAGATTTCTGATAATTTGTGGCTAACTGAATCTCGAAAGAATCCGGATTAGAACCAATCTGCTGCCAGCCATCTAGGGTGGAAAACTGACCCCAGGTTTGTCCGTTCTGGTTCAGGGTTCCAGGAAATATCTCAAAACTGCCATTAACCACAAGATTATCAGCAGCAGCCATTGAAGAAGATGCGCCAAGGGCTACAGCCAATAACAGAGATGAAATTTTCATGATTAATGTCCTCCAATAAAATTTTGTAAAAATGTATGGTTGACATTATCGAGATTGAGTTAAACAGTGTATGTAGTCCATACGGACTAATTAGTCCGTTTTACTGTAGTCCGTTCGGACTAATGGGGATGGTTTTTGAATGTCCGCACACTGCGGTGCCGCCTTTGATTAAGTGGATTCACGTGATTGGAGTGTTCCAACCGGATGCAATGACAACTCCGTGCTAAAGAGCTGCCGTTTCAATGAATCTAATGATAGCGTCTTGGAGGGTTGTATTTATTATGCAGCGGACTTGCTTATTTCAATACAAAAAGCTCTTAAAATACAATAAGAAAAAGTGGTTGACCATTGAATATTTCAAGAGTGAAATGTCAAAAGTCTGAAATAAATTTCCTTTTAAGAGTTAGGTAACTTGAACCCCGTTAACTGCATGTATTCTGCTAACGATCTTGACGGGGTTTCATGTTCTTGAGAATTATCATAAGGACAGCGACGTCATGGATAGCTCAGAACAGTCAAATGATCAGCTAACCACAGGTGCTATTGGCCCCAGCGAACCAGATACAACATTGCTTACAAAAGCTCCAATGTCCTCACAGATAGCAAATGGACCTGTCGTTGGCTTATCCAGGGTAGAAATTGGTATGCCCATACGCCAGCGAACCAAAGCGGAATTGAATCTTGCTGCCGACGCATTCGAGACCCATGATGCGCTCATGATTACAGATGCTGATTCCAATATTCTTCGAGTCAATAAAGCGTTTGAGACGATTACCGGTTATACCGAAGAAGATGTTCTGGGCAAGAATTCTAGAATTTTAAAATCAGGCCGCCATGGTAAAAGTTTCTATCTGGCTTTATGGCAAGGATTACTGCACGATGGATTCTGGTCTGGTGAAATATGGGATAAACACAAAAACGGAGATATTTACCCGAAGTACCTGACCATCACCGCAATTCAAAACAGTGAAGGCGTAACAACACAATATGTTGCCAGCTTTATCGATATTACTGATCGTAAGAAGGATGAAATCGAGCTAAACAAGTTTAGGGCCATCATAGATTCTTCGGACGATGCCATCATTAGTAAGACGCTAGATGGCATTATTGAAAGTTGGAATCTTGGCGCGGAAAAGATTTTTGGCTACACCGCAAATGAAGTGATCGGCAATTCTATGGAGATACTGATACCTTCCGACAGACGTCATGAAGAAACTGAAATTCTGGCACTCATCAAGCTCGGAGAGAAAGTCAAACACTTTGAAACAGTTCGTCGCCGTAAGGATGGTCGGCTAATTGATCTATCTGTCACCATTTCTCCCATTCTGGATGATAAAGGCAAGGTGATTGGTGCTTCCAAGATTGCCAGAGACATCGGCCTACGCAAGGAAGCCGAAAAAATAAAACGTGAAAGCGAAAATCGAATAAAAACGATTCTTGATAACTTGTTTTCCTATGTTGCGCTTCTGGACATTGATGGCAAAGTTCAAGAAATCAACAAAGCACCATTAGTACGTGCTGGATATCGCTACGATGATGTAGTTGGGCAATTTTTTTATGATGCCCCTTGGTGGTCATATGACAGCACGGTACGAACTCAATTGATGGAGGCAATGGAAGCCGCTAGGCAAGGGAGAACGAACCGCTATGACGTTAAGGTCAAAATGGGGGATGACCTGATACCTATCGATTTCCAGATTTCTCCGGTTTACGACACAAGTGGAAAGCTTGTTGGATTGTTGCCAACAGCGGTGGACATTACCGAACGTAAGCGACAAGAACAGATGTTGCAGGAAACACAGGCGATTGTGGATTCGACAGATGATGCCATCATCAGCAAGACCCTGAAGGGCGTCATCACGAGCTGGAACTACGGTGCCCAGAAGTTGTTCGGTTTTACTGCTGAAGAGGCCATCAATAGTCCGATGTCAATGCTGATTCCGCCAGATCGGCTGAATGAAGAGCCGGAAATTCTTGCTTGTATTTCTCGTGGAGAGAGAGTTGAACACTTTGAAACAGTACGGTGCTGTAAGAATGGTCAACTCGTAGATATTAGCGCCACTATTTCCCCAATTCTTAATGACAAGGGTGATGTTATAGGTGCTTCCAAGATTGCAAGAGACATATCAGAACGCAAGAAAAATGAAACTTTATTGTCGCGCCACAAAGTGGTTATTGATACTGCCAAAGATGGATTTTGGGTGGTTGATATGAATGGAAACTTGCTGGAAGTGAACCAAGCTTATGCGGACATTTCAGGGTATAGGGTTGATCAGTTGATTCGAATGAATACAAGTCAATTGGAGGCAATTGAGAACCGAGCAGAAGTGGCGACCCATATTTCAAAGATCATTGAGCAAGGACATGATTTGTTTGAAACCCGTCATCGTCATAAAGATGGTCATTTGGTGGAGATTGAAGTTTCTGCCAACTATATGCCGGAAGCACAGCAAATTTTTGCATTTTGCCGCGATATTACAGATCGAAAACTTGCGGAAGAATCATTAAAACTTGCCTCACTCGTTTATCTAAATAGCGGTGAAGCCATGGCAGTCACTGACGCGGAATCAAAAATCCTGACAGTGAATCACGCTTTTACAGAATTAACTGGCTATTCAGAAGAAGAAGTTATCGGCAAGAATCCAAAAATTCTCAGTTCTGGTCGCCAAGACGCTGATTTTTATAAAAATATGTGGAAGTCCATCAATACGACGGGCCAATGGCGTGGGGAGATCTGGAATAAGCGCAAAAACGGTGAGCATTATGCTGAGTTACTCACCATAAACACCATATATGACGATAAAGGATCGGTGCAAAGGCGCGTCGCATTGTTTACCGATATTACTGACAGGAAGAATGCAGAACTTGAAGTATTAAATCAAGCAAACTTTGACCAGTTAACGGGGTTACCAAATCGTCGCCTGTTTCAAGATAGATTGGAGCAGGAAATCCGGAAGTCCCAGCGCGAGAAGCAGATGACAGCATTGATGCTTCTGGATTTAGACCATTTTAAGGAAGTAAACGACACGCAAGGGCATGACGTAGGTGATACCTTGCTGGTCGAAGCAGCGACCCGCATTAAATCTTGTGTACGCAGTTACGATACGGTAGCACGTCTAGGTGGGGATGAGTTTACAGTGATCCTGTCAGAGTTGAGCGATTTCTCGGATATCGGGCGCGTCGCGCAAAACATCATTGACAGTCTGTCGAAGCCTTTCCTGATCAAAGGCCGCGAGTCTTTTGTTTCTGCAAGTATCGGTATTGCTATTTATCCAGAGGATGCAGATAACACGATTCATCTGATCAAGAGTTCCGACCAAGCCATGTACAAGGCCAAGAATGATGGCAGAGGGCGCTTCTGTTACTTTACTAAAGTCATGCAGGAAGTCTCAGCCCTTCGTATGCAACTTGCTGCCGACCTTCGCTACGCCCTAAAAGCAAATCAATTGGAGGTGCATTATCAGCCCATCGTCAATCTTAGTAACAACCAAATAAACAAGGCCGAGGCACTGATGCGCTGGAAACACCCGGAACATGGCTATATTAGCCCGGCGACTTTTATCCCGATCGCCGAAGAAATCGGCATCATCCACGACATTGGTGACTGGATATTTATGCAGTCTGCACTACAGGTTAAAAAACTGATGAAAGAACATGGGCGTGACTTTCAGATCAGTGTCAACAAGTCGCCAGTTCAGTTTAAAGTGTTGGACGGGAAACACAATCACTGGATCGATAAGCTAAAAACTATGGAACTCCTTGGTAGTAGCATCGCGGTTGAAATTACAGAGGGGTTGTTGATGAATAAAGACGGCAATGTTGAAGAAAATCTATTGAGATTCAGAGATGCCGGTATTCAGGTGGCGATTGATGACTTTGGAACGGGTTACTCTGCTCTGTCCTATTTGAAGAAATTTCATATTGATTACCTCAAGATTGACCAATCATTTACCCAAAACTTGACGCAGGATTCCGCTGACTTCGCCTTATGTGAGGCTATTGTTGTGATGGCTCATAAATTGGGACTAAAAGTGATTGCTGAAGGTGTGGAAACCGAACAACAACGTGATCTACTTAAGCAGATCAATTGTGACTACGGACAAGGCTATCTGTTCTCAAGACCTGTTCCTGCTGAGGAGTTTGAGGCGTTGTTGACGCAAGTCTAGTCGTCAGCTTCATGCAAGAATGCGTCTCTGTCATCTCCGGCGGCACTGTTACAATGCTGGATTGAATTTGCAGGATGTCACGTGATCGTTACCTATCCCAACAGCCATTATGAGTTGCACCAGCCCTTCCCTCCAGCGGGTGACCAGCCGGTTGCGATCGAGAAACTGCTGGCAGGGGTCCGTGGCGGATTGCAGTACCAGACTCTGCTGGGCGTGACTGGCTCCGGCAAGACCTTCACCATGGCCAATGTCATCGCGCAACTGGGGAGACCGGCCATTGTTCTGGCGCCCAACAAGACCCTCGCCGCGCAACTTTATTCCGAATTTCGTGAATTTCTGCCCAACAATGCGGTGGAATATTTTGTTTCCTATTACGACTACTACCAGCCCGAGGCCTACGTGCCCTCGCGTGACATGTTCATCGAGAAGGATTCCAGCATCAATGAGCATATTGAGCAGATGCGACTCTCTGCTACCAAGGCGCTGCTGGAGCGCGAAGATGCCGTCATCGTCGCCACCGTGTCGGCCATTTACGGCATTGGTGATCCGGTTGATTATCACGGCATGGTGCTGCACCTGACGACTGGCGAGAAAGTCAGCCAGCGTGACGTGATACAGCGCCTGACCGGCATGCAATATGACCGTAACGAATTTGATTTTGCCCGCGGTACCTTTCGCGTGCGTGGCGATGTGCTGGATGTATTTCCGGCAGAAAACTCTGAGACAGCGCTCCGCATTTCCCTGTTTGATGACGAGGTAGAAGCCCTGACCTTGTTCGATCCCCTGACCGGGCAGATCTTGCATAAGGTGCCGCGCTTCACGGTTTATCCGTCCAGCCACTATGTCACGCCACGCGAGACTACCTTGCGCGCGATCGAGAAGATCAAGCACGAGTTGCGCGAGCGGGTGGATTTCTACATCAAGAACAACAAGCTGGTGGAAGCTCAGCGCATCGAGCAGCGCACGCGTTACGATTTGGAGATGCTGAACGAAATTGGTTTCTGCAAGGGCATAGAGAATTATTCACGCCATCTGTCGGGCAGGAATCCGGGGGATCCACCGCCGACCCTGATCGATTACCTGCCGAAGAATGCGCTCATGATCATCGACGAGAGTCACGTTACCGTGCCGCAGATCGGTGCCATGTACAAGGGCGACCGTTCGCGTAAGGAGAATTTGGTCGATTACGGCTTTCGATTGCCCTCGGCGCTCGACAATCGTCCACTCCGCTTCGATGAATTCGAACAAATCATGCGCCAGTGCGTATTCGTTTCCGCCACGCCGTCGGAATACGAAGCCGCCCACCAACAGCAGGTAGTGGAACAAGTCGTTCGTCCCACCGGCCTGGTTGATCCCGAGATCGAGGTGAGGCCGGCCGATACTCAGGTTGATGATCTGTTGTCGGAAGCGAGTCTAAGGGTTGCAGCAGGCGAGCGGGTGCTGGTGACGACGTTGACCAAGCGCATGGCGGAAGACCTGACCGATTACTTGTCCGAGCATGGTATCAAGGTCAGATATCTCCATTCGGACATCGATACCATGGAACGGGTAGAGATCATCCGCGATTTGCGCTTGGGAGAATTCGATGTGCTGGTCGGCATTAACTTGCTGCGTGAGGGTCTGGATATTCCGGAAGTATCCTTGGTGGCGATCCTTGACGCCGACAAGGAAGGCTTCCTGCGATCCTCGCGCTCTCTGATCCAGACGGCAGGTCGTGCCGCGCGCAATCTGAATGGTAAAGTTATCTTCTACGGCAATAGCATCACGCGCTCGATGCAGCAGGCGATAGACGAAACCTCACGCCGGCGCACCAAACAGATGATTTTCAACGAGGCCAATGGCATCACGCCCAAGGGGGTCACCAAGCGTATCAAGGACATCATTGAAGGCAGTTATGATGCGGATGCTGCGCAGAAGGAACGCAAGCTAGCGCAGAGCGTTGCGACTTATGAAAGCATGAACGAGAAGCAACTGGCGCGCGAGATGAAGCGACTGGACCGTGAAATGCACGATGCTGCACGCAATCTGGAGTTTGAGAAGGCGGCGACTCTACGCGATCAGCTGAAGAAGTTGCGCGCCCGATTCTATGGAGCGGATGTGCCTGACATGGAGGCGTAGTAACGAAAGGCACGCCGTCCGGGCTTCAGTTTCAAGAAAAGTTCGTGCGGAAATTGAAGCTCGTGGCGACTCTCCTTAATCGCAGTAAATCGACAGATAGCATTATCGTTATTTTTTGAAGGAATGTTTATGAACGATCAACTTGGAACGCTGGAACACGTACAGCGCGTCATCATTGACCTGGCTATTCACTTCGGTCCAAAGGTGCTGGTGGCAATCGCGATCATCATAGCAGGGGTCTATGTGGGCGGTTGGGCGGGCAAGGCCATAGATGGCGGGCTTAGAAAATTCAATCTTGATCCACCGGTACGGCAATTGCTGGTAAGAATGGTGCGAGTTTTTGTACTCATCCTGTTTGCGATTATGGCGCTGCAGAATCTTGGTGTGGAATTGCTGCCCCTGATTGCTGGTCTCGGCGTGGCGGGTGCTGGCGTCGCTTTGGCCATGCAGGGCGTGTTAAGCAATATCGTTGCTGGATTGACCATCATTTTTTCAAAGCCGTTCCGCGTCGGTGAGTATATTTCGATTGCTGGCGAAGAGGGACAGGTTGAAAGCATCAGTATTTTCACCACGGTTCTGAGTCATGCAGATCTGTCCTTGGTCGTCATTCCAAACCGCAAGATCGTGGGTGAGATACTGCATAACTACGGGAATATCCGGCAACTCGATATCTTGCTTGGCGTCGCCTACGACACCGATTTGGATCGGGCATTGATCGTAGTAGACGAGGTATTGCAAGGCAATCCACATGTGCTGAAAGACCCGCTCCCCGCCATCTCAATTAGTTCGCTGGCCTCTTCCTCGATCTGTATTTCGGTCAAACCGTGGGTTAGCGTTTCTGATTACGCTGTGGCAAGAGGCGAGATCTTCAAGGCGATTATCGAAACCTTCCGTAGCAACAACATTGTGGTGCCGTTTCCGCAGCACGAAGTACGGATGCTACCTGATTAGAAACCAACAATCATGAGAATGCCGGACATTAAAAATCCCAGCCAGGTGCAAGCCCCTCTGAAAACGTGTTGATTTTGCGTTGAATTAGGGTGAAGCAAACAAAACATCCGCGTATCCAAATAATAGTATTCTATAGTTAACACATTAAGATGTGTTACACATTATTGTGTGATATTATTTCTTTTTATGTTATTTGTGAGGGATACGTCATGTCGAACATCACATTCAATTTTGAAGATGATTTAATTAAAAAGGCAAAGGTCCTTGCTGCTCAGAACAGCACTTCTGTTAATGCCATAGTCAAAGATTATCTCGCGCATGTTGTTAATTCCGGACTGCAAGAAGAGGATGCGATGAATGGCAATATGCAGATCCTGTTTAATTATTCGATTGGTAAGATCGGTCGCATGAGTGCCAGGCGAATGCTTGGCACTGATGATGAAGTGCTGACGCAGATGATGCGCGCCGTTGGGCTTCCCCCTCCGCGTGCAAATCTTGCTCAAGAGGATGCGATGCTCAAGGATATTGAAGCCATTAGCCTATGAGCAAATTAATTAAGATTATTATTCCTGATGCAGGGCCAATCAATACATTGGCTGCGGCTGATCTTCTTGGT
>CAIJXJ010000257.1 GCA_903824575.1 uncultured Methylobacillus sp. | reverse complement strand
GAGTGCATCTTTCCTTGATGGCGCAACGCTGGCAATTTGAGCTCCAGTAACGGTGAGTCATCATTCCATTCTCCATGCTCGAATATCGCCAAATCAAACGCTGTCCAGCCGGACACTGAAACTCATTGGAACTGACGTCGTAGATGAAGTCTGCCTTATCGAATCGCCCGTCTGCTTTAGCACCCGAGGTCATGGTCTTAGGAACAATCGCCGTAATACCGGCTTCTTGACAGGCCAATATTTCCTCGCCTTTGAAATACCCTCGGTCAGCGATGACCGTGAGGTCCTCCGTCCCGATGGCAGTCCGAGCCTGTTTAGCCATTGAAGACAGCTGATCCCGGTCAATTCCGTCGTTGGTTACTTCGTGAGCCACAATCAGGTGATTCTTGGCATCCACAGCGGTCTGAACGTTGTAGCCCACGATGCCGGTGCCGCGCGTCTTCATGGAACGCGCATCGGGATCGGTAAGGGAAATCTGCTTGTCGGGCGTCGCATCGAGTTGAACCTCGATTTCCTTGAGCGCCTTCATCTGATCCTTCAGTGCTGCGATCTTGCTGTGAAGCCTATCTGTCTTGAGTTGCGCCACCTCCGGTTCCTGACGGTCAGCGCTATCAAGGTCGACCAAGTAGCGATTGATGCTCGATTCAATTTCCTCCATCCGCCGTTTCAGTTTGGCACTGGTGAAATTCCGGTCGCGGTTATTCACGGCCTTGAACTTGCTGCCGTCGATGGCAACCACCGCTTCCGAGAACAGACCCAATTGCTGGCACAGCACAACGAACTGTTTGCAGACGCCACGGATTGCCTTGCCGTTGTCCTTGCGGAAATTGGCAATGGTCTTAAAGTCAGGCATCAGGCGACCGGTCAGCCACATCAGTTCGACATTGCGTTGTGCCTCTTTCTCTAGGCGCCGACTGGATTGAATACGATTCAGATAGCCATAAATGTAGATCTTCAGCAGAACAGCAGGGTGATACGCCGGACGGCCTGTGGCCGCAGGATCCACACCTTCAAATCCAAGCTTGCCCAGGTCCAATTCATCAACAAAGACATCAACCACGCGCACCGGATTGGCTTCGCTAACGTACTCGTCAAGCATCTCCGGCAGTAATGTGCTTTGCGTCCGGCTTTCGCCCTCAATGAAGCGCTTCATCGGCATACCCCGGAGATTGACCTGATATTTCTATTAACGCATACCGACTATCTGCGATTACAGAAAAATCGCGTTTTTACACAGTCTGGGCCGAGTGCCGAAGTTGTCCCTGCCGAATTGACCGCCCGAAAGCTGCCCTTGAATTTCGAGCGCTCGAGCCGGTAATTAAGCGCGAAAGAAAAAGTGGTGACAAAACGCGTCGGCCAGAAGTTCCACATCGCCGGCAGATCCTTTAGATTTGTTATGGCCGGATTATCGGTAACGACCCCGTGGTCGTCAAGCTGGAACTGTCCGCTTAAGACATTAGAGTATATGGCGATCCCTGCGGAGCATAATATGATGAGCAGGAG
>CAIJXJ010000256.1 GCA_903824575.1 uncultured Methylobacillus sp. | reverse complement strand
CCTTGCACCTTGCACCTTGCACCTTGCACCTTGCACCTTGCACCTTGCACCTTGCACCTTGCACCTTGCACCTTGCACCTTGCGACTAACGACTGTCTCCCATTCTTTATGCAAGAAATTCTTGCAGCAAGGTAAAATGTCGAATTAATCCATCGACCAGAATTTCTCATGCAAATCACCGCGCTCAACGCCCTGTCTCCGCTGGACGGACGCTATCAATCCAGGCTGGATGCGTTACGGCCCTATTTCAGCGAATATGCTCTGGTACATCACCGCGCGCGGGTGGAAGTGGAGTGGCTGAAAGCCCTGGCTGCTGCCCCGCAACTCGCTGAGATCGCACCATTTGGCACGCCCGCCTTGCAGGAACTCGACGACGCCATTGCCAGCTTTGGCGAAACCGAGGCCGCAGAAGTGAAGGCCATCGAAACACGCACCAATCACGACGTGAAGGCACTGGAATACTGGCTGAAGGAGAGATTCGACGGCAATGCGGAAATTCGCCGTGCCAGTGAATTCATCCACTTCGCCTGCACCTCGGAGGACATCAACAACCTGTCGCACGCGCTGATGTTGAAATCAGCCCGCGATATCGTGCTGCTGCCGCTGCTGGATCAGGTCATCGCGCGCCTGACGGAACTGGCACACGACTTGAGTGACGCCGCCATGCTAGCGCACACGCACGGCCAGGCAGCCTCCCCCACGACCCTGGGCAAGGAAATCGCCAACGTGGTTTACCGCCTGCGCCGCCAGCACAAACAACTGGCTGAATCAGAAATCCTCGGCAAGATCAACGGCGCCGTTGGCAACTTCAACGCCCACCTCGCGGCCTACCCTGAATTTGACTGGGAGGCGTTTGCACGAACCTTCGTAGAAGGGCTGGGCCTCAGCTACAACCCATACACCATCCAGATCGAACCACATGACGCCATGGCAGAGTTGTATGACGCCATGGCTCGCATCAACACCATCCTGATCGATCTCGACCGCGACCTGTGGGGTTACATTTCGCTTGGCTACTTCAAGCAGAAGGTCAAGGAGGGGGAAATCGGCTCCTCCACCATGCCGCATAAGGTCAACCCGATCGACTTCGAGAATTCAGAAGGCAATCTGGGCCTCGCCAACGCCATTCTTGGCCACTTGTCGGAAAAGCTTCCAATCTCGCGCTGGCAGCGCGACCTCACCGATTCGACCGTGCTGCGCAACATGGGGGTCGCCTTCGGCTATACCCTGCTGGGCTATGACTCCTGCCTCAAGGGCCTCTTCAAACTGGAAGCGAATCGGGCAAAGTTGGCGGCGGATCTCGATGCCAGTTGGGAAGTACTGGCCGAGCCAATCCAGACCGTGATGCGCCGCTATGGCGTGGAAAACCCCTACGAGCAGTTAAAGGCCCTCACCCGCGGCAAGGGTGGCATCACCCGCGAGGCCCTGCACGAGTTCATAAGCAAGCTGGCAATACCTCAGGATGCCCGTGACCAGCTGCTTGCCATGACACCCGCGAGTTACATCGGCATGGCAAGCAGCCTCGCTCAACGCATCTGATGCCAGACATTCTCGTCCTCTACTACTCCCAGGGCGGCGCCGTGCGGGGCATGGCGCAACTGGTGGCACGCGGAATCGAAAGCGTGACCGGCGCGACAGCGCGCGTCCGCACCGTGCCCCGGGTATCGGCCACGTGCGAGGCGAGCGAGGCGGCAATCCCGGACAGTGGAGCACCCTATGTCACGTTGCAGGATCTGGAACAATGCGCCGCCCTCGCCCTCGGTAGCCCGACCCGCTTCGGCAACATGGCGGCACCGCTCAAGTATTTTCTGGAAACGACTTCCGGGCTCTGGATGCAGGGTGCATTGATCGGCAAACCGGCCGCAATGTTCACCTCGTCGGCCTCCATGCATGGCGGCAACGAGGCGACCTTGCTGTCCATGATGATCCCGCTACTGCACCACGGCATGCTGATCGTCGGCCTACCTTATTCCGAGCCCGAACTCGGCACCACGACCAGCGGCGGCACACCCTATGGTGCCAGCCACGTCGCGGGCACCATGGATGACAAACCAATCTCGGAAGCCGAGCGCAAACTGTGCCTGGCACTTGGACGTCGACTGGCAGAGACGGCGCTAAAACTACACTCATGACCCCGGAAAAAAATCCTGTTAGCGCCGCCACGGAAGCCCGCCGCTTCCTGCGCCGCACCCACAGCGGCGTGCTATCCACCCACTCAGCCCGCGTCCCAGGCTACCCGTTTGGTTCTATTGCGCCCTTCGTGCTGGATCATGATGGCCATCCGGTGATCCTGATCTCAAGCCTGGCCGAGCACACCAAGAACATCACGCAAAACCCACGGGTTTCCCTGATCGCCTTCGATCAAACAACCCAGGACAAGCAAGCCGGGGGACGCCTGACCCTGATCGGGGACGCCATCGTCGCCGACCAATCTGATGACGCATTGCGCCAGCGCTATCTGCGCTACCTGCCGCAGGCGGAACAGTATTTCGGCATGCACGATTTCCAGTTTTATCGCATCGAAATCCGCCGGGCCCGCTACATCGGCGGCTTTGGCAACATCAACTGGATCTCAACCGATGAGCTCTGCCCCCCCGCCAACCTGCTGGCACAGTTGGAGGACGGCATAATCGAGCACATGAATGCCGACCACAACGACGCCCTGCTGGCCTATTGCAACCTGGTGCACAGCATTACCCCCGCGCAAGCCCGCATGATAGGCATGGACAGCGACGGCTTCGATCTTCTGGCCGATGGATCTGTGCTGCGTTTCGACTTCGACACGCCGGTACTTGATGCCGAACAGGCTCGCACCGCACTGGTCGAATTGCGCCGACGGACACCGGCTTGATCCGTCATTTACAGGCAGTTGCCAGCACCTCCCTGATCGCGCTGATCCTGCTGTGCCTGGCCTGGGAGGGCTGGATGGCGCCGCTGCGAACCGGTGGCAGCCTGCTGATTCTGAAGGCCGTGCCCCTGCTACTACCCCTGTTTGGCATCTTGCGCGGTCGCCGCTATACCTTTCAGTGGTCTTGCATGTTCATCCTGCTCTATTTCACCGAAGGCGCGGTGAGAGCCTGGTCCGATCAGGGTCTGGCAAGCCGCTTAGGCATGCTTGAAGCGGTCCTCGCGCTGGCTTTTTTTTGCAGCGCTATTTACTACGCACGCCTGACGGCACCCAGCAGAATCACCGGAAAACAGGGCTGCTAAGTTATAATTCATCCATGCGCATTCTTCTTTCCAATGACGATGGCTATTTCGCCCCCGGACTCGCCGCACTGGCGAGCGCTCTCGCTCCCCATGCCGAACTCACGGTGGTCGCGCCTGAGCGCAATCGCTCTGGCGCCAGCAACTCGCTAACGCTCGATCGGCCGCTATCGGTGCAGATGGCTAGCAACGGCTTTTATTACGTCAACGGCACGC
Organism: uncultured Methylobacillus sp.; assembly: GCA_903824575.1. Taxonomy (GTDB): domain Bacteria; phylum Pseudomonadota; class Gammaproteobacteria; order Burkholderiales; family Methylophilaceae; genus CAIJXJ01. The sequence continues at coordinate 93,225 of CAIJXJ010000256.1, read as the reverse complement.
CGACAGATTGCGTCCATCTGGCCGTGACGGGCTTGCTGGACCATCTACCCGACATGATCATCTCCGGCATCAATGATGGCGCCAACATGGGCGACGATACCATCTATTCAGGTACCGTGGCGGCGGCGATGGAAGGCTTCCTGCTGGACATTCCCTCAATCGCCGTGTCGATGTCGCAGCATGGAGCGCAACATTTCGACAGCGCCGCACGCGTGATCGTGGAACTGGTCCAGCACCACGCAAAGAATCCTTTTCCGGCCCCCCTCCTGATGAACGTCAACATACCAGATATTCCCTTCAATCAGATCAAAGGCACCCGCATTACCCGTCTGGGCAAGCGCCACAAAGCGGAAGCCGTGATCAAGTCCACCACGCCACGCGGCGAAACCGTGTACTGGGTTGGTGCAGCAGGTGCAGCAGCGGATGCCGGGGAAGGCACAGACTTTCATGCAGTAGAACACAACCTGGTTTCCATCACGCCGCTTCAGGTGGACCTGACCCAGCATGCCCAATTGGAAGCACTCAAGGCATGGCGCTAAATCCCTCACAACACGGCATCGGCATGACCTCGCAGCGCACACGCGAGCGCCTGATCATGCGCTTGCGAGAGGAAGGCATTACAGATGAAGTGGTACTGGCCGCGATGCTCGAAATCCCGCGTCATATCTTTGTCGATGAGGCTATCGCCTCGCGCGCCTATGAGGACACGGCACTGCCGATCGGCTATGGCCAGACCATCTCCCAGCCCTACATCGTCGCACGCATGACGGAAATCCTGCGCGCCGGCGCGCCGCTGGGAAAAGTGCTGGAAATCGGCACCGGCTGCGGCTACCAGACCGCGGTTTTAGCTAAAGTATCACAAGAGGTCTATTCGGTAGAACGCATCAGCCCGCTGTTGATGAAGGCGCGTGGCCATCTGCGAGAACTGCGCGCTCGCAACGTCAAACTGAAACACGCTGACGGCAACTTTGGCATTCCGGAACTCGCGCCCTTCGACGGCATTCTGGTAGCCTGTGGCGCCACCCATGTGCCACAGGAACTGCTGCAACAAATGGCTGTAGGCGGTCGCATGGTGATCCCGGTCGGCTCTGGCGATCAGACCCTGACCCTGATCGAGCGCACCAATGATGCCTACATCCAGACCAGGCTGGAGGCGGTCAAGTTTGTCCCGCTACTGGGTGGAACCAGTTGAAACACCCTATTCGCCAGATCGTAGGCATAATCATCCTGGCTGGGCTGAGCGCTTGCGCCACCAGCACCCTGCAACGTGCGCCGGTGGTCGATCGCACACTGGTCTCCAAACCCTTGGTGACAAAGACGACAAAACCTGCGGTCGAAAAAGATTGGCGTCCGGAGGCCTACACGGTCAAAAAAGGTGACACCCTGCACAGCATAGGCCTGGAATTTGGATTTGATTACAAGGACATCGCGCAGTGGAACAACATCCAGCCACCCTATGTCATCCAGATCGGCCGCCAGATCAAACTGAAAGAACCAAAAATTTCGCCATTGGTAAAGGAGTCCGTCGAGCCCGTCGCGACAGCCCTCAAGACCGAGCCTGTAACTGCTGGGAAACCGCTTGATGTGAACACACCCAAACCGGAGCCTATCATCAGCACCAAGACGTCGGACGAAGTCACGCTGCTGACCGAACCCAAGGCGCTCAAGGAGGCTTACTCCGAACAGGCCATGAAGGCCGCGCCGGTGCTGCCAAAACCTATTCTAAAACCGATTGAAAGCCCGATAGAACCGACCCAGACGGAAGCCGTGAAGACGGAAGTTGCAACCGAAAAGTCAACAGTCACTGACGACGATGCCGTGGATTGGTCATGGCCAAGCAATGGAAAAGTACTCACCGGCTTCAATGATGCGGCCAACGCCAAGGGGCTCGACATCAGTGGCACTCAGGGCCAAGCCGTGCTCGCAGCTGGACCCGGAAAAGTGGTTTACAGTGGCTCCGGCTTGCGCGGTTATGGCAAACTGGTCATCATCAAGCACAACAAGACCTATCTGTCAGCCTATGCGCACAATAGCCAGATTCTGGTCAAGGAAGGCCAGGAAATCATCAAGGGCCAGAAAATAGCAGAAATGGGCAGTAGTGACACCGATCACGTCAAGCTACATTTCGAAATTCGAAAATTGGGCAAGCCGGTCGATCCAGCCAAGTACCTGCCCGCCAACCCCGCCACCTGACACCCGCAGGATTTAAAGGGACGAGATGCATCATGCCGGTTGAACGTCCAGAATCGCTAATCCTCGCTCTCAAGTCGCTGGCTGAATTCATTCTGATGGTATGCGGCATCGCTGGTATCGCGGTCCAGATATTTCACGCCCAAGGACTGCTGACTCAAGTCCTGGACCGGCTGATCGACGGCGCATTGATGGCCTCCATGTCCGTGATTGTGCTTGGCATCCTGGCCTTCGTACTGGCGAAAAGATGGCACAAACAGCTCTTTTCCACGACAAAAAACACCCATGCTCTGGGCGACTTCCTGATGCGGGCGATGATGCTAACCGGCGCGTATTTTCTCTACCTCTATATCAGCACCGGCTCATTCAAGATTTAACAGAGCACCGGGCACCAGAACTTTCAGAGTCAGGCCTGAGCTTCCGGACTGGCGTAATATTCGCGCACCTCTGTCATGTCATAGAGGCGAGCCCACTTGATAATCTCTTCCAGCGCCGGAGCACCAATATCACCTACCTGATTCAGAATGCTGGCGCGCTCACGCACCACCATGATGCCCGGGACCTTCTCCACATTAAAGAACTTACCGATCTCAGGATCCTCATCGTCATTGACCATACCGAACACGATGTCCGGGTGATTATCTGACACCTGCTTGAAGGTCTCGGTAAAGGACATGCAGGGGTCACACCACGGCGCCCAAAAATCGACGATGACGATTTCATTGTTCTCTATGGTTGCCTTGAAGTTGGCTTTGGTGAGCACGACGACGGCCATGGATGACTCCTTAAATGCGTTAACTAAACGTGAATTTTAACATTTAGCGCTGACGGCAGCCCAATTAAGTTGATCTTGAACCACGCCTAAGCAACAGCTCAAACTCGTCGAGAGGCACTGGCCTGCCAAACAGATAGCCCTGGCAATGCAGGCAGCCATGCAACTCCAGAAACACACGTTGTTCTTCCGTCTCCACTCCCTCGGCGATGACCGACATCTCCAGATTTTTAGCCATGCCAATGATGGTCGTGATGATGACAGCATCGGATGCGGTAACGCCAATGTTGCGCACGAAGGACTGGTCAATCTTGAGCTGGCTGAGCGGCAATCGTGTCAGGTAAGCCAGCGACGAAAATCCGGTGCCAAAGTCATCCATGGAGAATCTCACACCGGTTTTCCTCAACGCATTCATCTTGACAATGGTGTCATCGATGTCGTCGAGCACCAGGGTCTCGGTGAGCTCGAGCTTGAGCCGGTTGGGGTCGATGCCGGATTTCTCCAGCACGGCGCTTACCTGCTGGACAAAATCCGGCTGAAAAAACTGACGCGCACTGACATTGACGGCCAGTTCCAGATGACGTGCCAACGTATCTTGTTGCCAGGCCTTGAGTTGGCTACAGGCAGTCTCAAGAACCCACAGGCCGATCGGCAGAATGAGTCCGGTTTCTTCGGCCAGCGCAATAAATTCCAGAGGGGGAACCAACCCACGCACTGGATGTTGCCAGCGGATCAAGACTTCGGCACCCACAATCGCACCATCGTGCGTCGCCTGCAATTGGTAGTAGAGCCTGAATTGGTTCTGCTTCAGGGCGAGTCGGAGGTCGTTTTCCATGGCCACGCGAGCCGTGATATTTTGCTGTATCTGCGGGTCATAAAAACGGAAGGTATTGCGACCCGCATTCTTGGCCTGATACATGGCAATGTCGGCTTGCTTCAACAGCTCATCAATGCCCTGCTCATGGCCTATGAACAGGGTGGCGCCAATACTGGGGGTATTACGGTATTCGTGATTGGCAAGCAGGTAGGTCTGATTGAGCGTGGCCAGAATCTTGTAGGCGATCACTTCGGCCTGTGCAGCGGCATCAATGCTTTGATCGCTCAAATCCTCCAGCATCACCATGAACTCGTCTCCTCCCAAACGGGCCACGGAATCGCCTTCGCGAATGCAGGATTCCAGCCTACCCGCCACCTGCTGCAACAACAAGTCACCGACATCGTGGCCCAAAGTGTCGTTGAGGGTCTTGAAATTATCCAAGTCCAGGAACAGCAGCGCACCCATTTTTCCACTGCGCGATCCGGCAGCCATGGCGTGTTTCAGGCGATCAAGTAGCAATCGCCGGTTGGGGAGTGCCGTCAACAGATCATAAAATGCCAAATGCTCAATTTCATTTGCGGCGGCCTTGCTATGCGTCATATCGGTGAGTATGGCCACGTAATTAGTGACACTGCCCATCATATTTTTCACCGCCGTGATGGTGAGGTGTCCAGGATAAATTTCACCATTCTTGCGCTTGTCCCAGAGCTCCCCTTCCCAACCACCGGTACTGCTGATACTGGCCCACATTGACGCATAAAATGCGGCATCCTGGCGACCCGATTGCAACAGGCTCGGATTCTTCCCGATGACATCCCCGGCAGCGTAGCCCGTGATCCTGGTGAATGCCTTGTTAACCCGCAGAATCACGGCATTGCCATCGGCAACCAACATGCCTTCGTTAGACTCGAAGGCGGTAGCGGCAATGAGGAGTTCATGCTCAGCCTGTTTGCGCAAACTGATGTCCTCAACCATGGCCATGACATAATCAAGCTCGCCATCAGGCTTGCGCGCGCACCGCACCACCAATTGTGTCGGGATACACTTGCCGCTACGACTGATGAATCGTTTCTCCAGACTGTAGCCATCGATCTCATGGGCCAACAGCCGCTTGAATTGCTCCACATCGGCGGCCAGATCATCCGGATGGGTCAGTTGCGCCCAGGTCATGCCACGCAGTTCCTGTTCCGTATATTCCAGCAATTTACACAGATAATCATTGATGCTGATCCAGCCCTTGTCCGGTGAGGTAATCGTCAATCCCACCAAATCCAGCTCGTAGAATGCCTGCAGTTTCCGGTCACTGACGCGTTTTTCACGCTTGGACCGCATCAGCAGAACGCCAAGCAGAAGAAACAAGCCAAGGCCGAGCAGAACTGCACTGATCATGCGCTGGTAGCGTTCCCAGACATCGCCAATAGTAAAGACCGGCACCACGTCAAAAGGCGGCATGCGCAATTCGTGCAGCACATCGACCACCGGCGAATAATCAGACGGCACATCGAAGCCATGAATCTGCAATGCCGCAGTCAGCGCATGATCGTTTTCCAGCGTCAGCAGATAGGAGGCGACTCTACGTTTCAATTCTTGGCTGGTATGCGGAAGACTGGCAACTGGCCATTCCGGATAGAGTCGCGTCGATATCTGACTGGGGAAATAGGGCAGATCCTGACGGTTGACGACCTTGATCAGGGCCGGATCCAGTCGACCTTCCCGCACCAGGCGCTCAATCACGCCGGAGCGCACAAAGCCAACGTCGGCACGCCCGGTAAGCACCGCATCGAATACCTTGTCTTGTGGCATGCCCATATCGAGCAGGCGAATATCCCTGGGAAAATGAATACCCAGCAAGGAAAGCTCGTATGCCTGCATCTGGTAGCCACCCAGGGAATCGCCGGAAGTGGCAGCAACTGTCTTATCCCGCAGATCCTGTAGTCGGCTGATGTCGGCACGGTCGGCGCGAGTGAAGATGACCCCGCCAAAAGAAGCCACCGGCTTGCCCTGCTCGAGATTAACCAGGGTTGCCAATGGCGCCGACAGACCACTCTGGTTTGCCATCAGCACATAGTGACCGGGATTGGTGAGGATGAACTCGACCTGTCTGGACGCCACAGCACGGGCCAATTCATCATGGCCATAGGCCTCGACGACAAAGCTATATCCCGGAATGGCCTTGTTAAGGGCTGCAGCCAGTGGCGCCCACTGCTTTTGCGTTTGCGCTATTAGTCGATAGGCGAGAATGCCAATCTTGACCTCTTCCTGCGCCCACGCAACGGACGCCATCAGGATCAGGCAACAGGCAGCAAGCCAGCGTTTACATGCCCCTGTCATGAGACCTCTTTTGGCAGGAATTCCGGGTGCAGCAGGTTTTTCGAGTCAGCCGGATGATGCAGGATGCCAGCCTTTTGCATGGTTTCAGAAATGATGGCACTGCTCTTGAGAATTGCCGGGGAGGAGGTGGCGAGCAAACGAGTATTGTTCTCAAGGTCAGGCAGCACCAAGCCCTTCAAGGATGCCAACACCTGCTCGGGGGGCATCTTGAAGTGCGAGGCTAAGTAATAGGAGGCCGCATCCGGATTGGCGTTGAGGTACTTGAGCGCCCTCAGGTGCGTCGCGACCAAGTGGTGCAGCGCATCGCCATGTGCAGCATCGATCAGGCTGGACCGTACAGCCAACACATCGAGAATAACTTCAGGGATCTGGCTGCTGTCAAACAGTTTCTCAGCCCCCATCGCCTTGATCTGACTGGCAACGGGCTCATAAGTGACAACGGCATCAATGTTGTCGCGGCGCCAGGCCTCGGCCTGCTGGTCTATCGTCAGGGAGACGATGCTGACATCCTCACGCTTGATCCCTGCTGCCTTTAACACCTCATGCAGCATCAGCGCCCCCAAGGCGCCCTCCTCGACCCCCACCCGCAAACCCTTGATGGCGGCGAGCGACTTGATTTCGGGGCGGGCCAGCAGCATGTCGGCCCCGACTGAAATGTCAAACACCAGGATGACCGACAAGGCAATGCCCTTTTCCCTGGCGCGCAATACTTCATCCAGCGTCAGTCCAGCACCATCTATCTTGCCCTGTTCGAGCAATTTCAAGGATTCGGTGGCTGATGAAGTCTGCACCAGCTTGACCTTGGTCTCATCCAGCCAGCCCAGCCCGCGCGCCAGGGGGATAGGTTCATAGCCCGGCCAGGCCTGCAAGCCAATGCTGATCGGCAGCTGCTTGAGGGCGCATGTCGAAATCAAGGGTGCGGTCGACAGTGCTGCCATCATGAGCATGAAACGACGTCGAGTCAGCGAGTTTTGCATGACTGGAATTGTACTGATTTTTGAGGGCCAAAGCATGGACGTTTTCGGCCCGGAATTCTTCACGCCTTCATGCAATCGGCCTTGCCCATACGCCCTCGAAGAACAACTCACCAAGTTCTCGCCGCTTGCGGACCGCGTTTTCGCGCGCGCTGACTTCGGCAGAGTGGGTAGCCGGATCGGCCGGATAGCCCACGGCAATCATCGCCATTACGGCGAACTGTGCGGGCACGCCCGCCGCCACACGCAAGCCCTCGGCATCGAATCCGCCCACTTGATGCGCCATCATGCCCAGTGCCTCCGCTTGCAGGCACAGGTTTTCAGCCGCGGCTCCGGTATCGTACTGGGCATGCAGATTGGGCTGGCCGTTATGTTGGAACAGGGTATTGGCGGCGACTAGCAACAGGAGCGGTGCATCCCGGCCCCAAGCCTGATTGGCAGGCGCCAAATGTTCAAACGCAAGCTGCCATCCGGCGGCATCATTGGCCTTGTTCCACAGCACGAAACGCCAGGGCTGATCACCATAACAGGACGGTGCCCAGCGCGCCGCCTCCAACAATGAAATCAGGTGCGTACGTTCAATCGGCCTCGCGGCGTCATAGGCTCGGCCACTCCAGCGATTGGCCAGCAACTCATGGATCGGTGCCTGGGTAATGGCGGGTTTTTTCATACCTGTTCCTCAAGTTTTCAACAATAACAAATCAGTTTGCGTGTCGATATCCATCAACACACCCCTGTCATTCGTCTCGATGCGCGTCAACTGATGCAGATCACGCTCAATCAGAGAGCGCGCACCCTGATCGCCGTCAAGCGCCAGCAGTTGCTGCCCGTAACATACCGCAAAACCGACGGGATGCCCGCGTTGTTCCCGACAAAATGGCGCAGTCAACATGGCGCCCTCAATGATCGCCTGGCGAACCTGCCTGATCACCGTGGACGGCAGCAACGGCATGTCGGCCAGGCCGATCAGCCAGCCGCCAGCATCAAGCCTTGTTGCCACACCGGCTGCCAGGCTGGCACCCATGCCCCTCTCCGCACTCGGAGTCGCCACCCAGGCAATACGTCCGAGAGCGTCAGGTAGCACGGTAGCGACCACCTGCAACAGGTTCTCGCTGCCCGGTTGCAGAACCACAGTCAGGCGGTCGAACACCCGCAACCAAGGCACTAGTGTATGTGCAAGCAGCGGCATGACACGGCCATCGAGTTCGAACGTGGCCAGCAGTTTATCAGCGCCAAATCTGCGCGAGCGTCCACCGGCCAGGATAATGGCTGCCGGTTCAGGCAAGCGTGGCACGATCGATGGGCAGCTGACGCAGACGTTTCCCCGTTAGTTTGAACAGGGCGTTCGCCACCGCCGGGGCAATCGGCGGGGTGCCGGGTTCGCCAATGCCGGTGGGCCGGTCATGGCTCTCTACAATATGCACTTCGACCTTTGGCATCTCGGAGAAACGCAAGGGGGTGTAGTCATGAAAATTAGACTGCAGCACGCGGCCCTTATCCAGGCTAATCTCACCGTGCAATGCGGCGGACAGCCCGAACACTACGGCGCTCTCGACTTGCTGACGCACGCCGTCCGGATTGACCACCATACCGCAATCGACAGCACAAACCACGCGGTGAACGCGGACCTTGCCGCCCTCTATCGACACCTCGGCAATTTCTGCCACGACACTGTCAAACGACTGGTGCACTGCCACGCCAAGCGCATGCCCCGCCGGCAACTTTGCTTTGCCCCAGCCCGACTTGTCGGCCGCCAGTTTCAGTACGCCGGCATGGCGCGGCGATTTTTCCAGCAGCGCCAGGCGATACTGCACCTCGTCTTGCCCAGCCTGGTGCGCCAGTTCGTCCATCATGGTCTCGACCACGAAAGCGGTATGGGAATGTCCGACCGAACGCCACCATTGCACCGGAACAACATTTTTCGGGCTGTGCAAACCAACCTCGATATTGGGGATGCTATAGGGCAGGTTGGCAGCGCCCTCGACTGAAGTGGCGTCAATGCCATCGTGTGTCATGAAGGACTCGAACGGCGTATCGGCGACAATGGACTGGCCAACGATGGTATGCCGCCAGGCAACCGGCTTGCCATCCTGGCCAATCGCGCCTGCAACACTGTCCACCCACATCGGACGGTAGTAACCGCCCCGCATGTCGTCCTCGCGCGTCCACACCACCTTAACCGGCTTTTTCACGACTAGCGCCACCTGCACCGCCTCGATGACGAAGTCCGACCTCGGGTTGGCGCGCCGGCCAAACCCTCCTCCGAGGAAAGTGGTGTGGATCTTTACCTGTTCGGGCAGAAGTCCGGCAGTCTTGGCCGCCATTGCATGATCCATGGTCTGCGACTGGGTGCCGGTCCAGATCGTGCATTGATCTGGTTTGAGATCGACCACCACGTTGAGCGGTTCCATCGCGGCGTGCGCGAGGTACGGCACCTCATAATCGGCGCGAATCACTTGTTGTGCGGCCTCTAATATCCCACCCGCATCGCCTTCACGCCTCGCGCTCAAGCCAGGGGTTTTCGCCAACGCCCGATATTGCTCCCGCATGCCCTTGGTAGATAGCGTGGCGCCTACGCCCTCGTCCCAGACGATTTCCAGCAACTCTCTTGCGGTCTTGGCCGGCCAGAAACCGCTGGCGGCAACCGCCACCCCGGTCGGCACCTGATACACGCCCTGCACGCCTGGCACCTTGCGCGCCTCAGTTGCATCAAAACTCCTGACCTTGCCGCCGAACACCGGGCTGCGCGCCACCAGCACGGTGAGCATGCCTGGCAGATAAACATCCAGCCCATACTGAGCGCGGCCGGTGACTTTTTCCGGAGTATCGAGGCGCTTGACAGATTTGCCGATCAGCTTGAAGTCCGCTGCTGACTTGAGGTCGACGTCCTGTGGCAATTCCAGTTTCGCCGCAGCGGTCGCCAGCGCGCCGTAAGACAAGGACTGGCCGGAATTGGCATGCAGCACCCGGCTATTCTCGGCGTGACATTCGGACTCAGGCACGCTCCACAAGCTGGCCGCCGCGCGCACCAGCAGCACACGGGCACTGGCACCGACACGGCGCATTTGCTCCCAGGACGAGGGGATACTGGAACTGCCGCCGGTCAATTGCATGCCAAAACTGGTGTGGTTATAAACCACCGCCACCGGCGCCGACTCAACCCGAATCCGGCTCCAATCGGCCTCCAGTTCTTCTGCAATCAGCATGGGCAGGGAGGTGTAAACACCCTGCCCCATTTCGGACTTGTTGACGATGATGGTGATGCTGTCGTCAAGTCCAATGCGGATGAAGGCATTGGGCGGATAAACCGGCGCGACCGGCGTATCGGCGGCCCAAGCACGCCCACCCTTGAGCGGCAGGGTGAAGCCGATCACCAAGCCCCCGGCGAGGGCGACCGAATCTTTCAAAAACTTGCGGCGACCGGGCGCCTGTGGCGTTTTCATTTGGCTGCCCCTTTCAACTCTGCCGCAGCAGCGTCAATCGCGCTGCGGATACGGTTATAGGTGCCGCACCGGCACAGGATGCCGTCCATGGCAGTGGATATCTCGGCCGCGCTCGGCGCCGGGTTTTCCTGCAGCAGGGCAGTCGCCGCCATGATCTGGCCGGACTGGCAATAGCCGCATTGCGGCACGTCGATGTCCTGCCAAGCGCTCTGCACCGTCTTTCCCAACACGGTTTCAGCCAGACCTTCGATAGTGGTAACCTGCCGGCCATTGGCCATGGACACCGGGGTTACGCAAGAGCGGACAGCACGGCCGTCAAGGTGCACGGTGCAGGCGCCGCACTGGGCGATGCCACAACCGTATTTAGTGCCGGTCAGCTGCAAGTGGTCGCGCAGCACCCATAGCAAGGGCGTGCCGGGATCGGTATCGACCTTCATGGACTTGCCATTGACATTAAGCGTGATCATGTTGTCGTCTCCTGGGGGGTATCGGCAGCAATAGCTGACGTGGATCTTTGATTGCGGATAGCGATGAGGTGGGCGAGGATGGCGATGGCGATTTCAGCGGGTGTCCGGCTGCCGAGATCGAGGCCAACCGGGCCGTGCAGCCGGGCGATTTCGTGTTCACTCAAATCAAACAGCGCCAAGCGTTGCCGGCGTTTTTCATTGCTACGGACAGAGCCCAGAGCGCCCACATAGAAGGCCGGTGATTTGAGCGCCTCCAGCAGGGCCATGTCATCGAGCTTGGGGTCATGGGTCAGCGCCAGGATCGCAGTACGACTGTCGATATTCAACGCCAGCACAGCGTCATCCGGCATCTCAGTCATCATGCGGGTGCCCGGCACATCCCAGACTGTACGGTACTCGATGCGCGGGTCGCAGACAATGACCTGGTAATCGAGCGCCTGTGCCATGTGCGCGAGGTAATTCGAGGTCTGACCAGCACCGATGATGAGCATGCGCCAGCGCGGGCCATGAACCGTAGTGAGGGTGACGCCGTCAAACACCAGCACGTCGTCACGACTGGCCTCAGTCAAAGTGATGGTCAGGGTCTCAAGGTTCAGGCTGCGGATCACCAGCTCCTGATGATTGATGCGTTGCAGCAATAATGACACCCAGGAAAAATCCCGTATCGGTTCGACCACAAGCTTGAGCGTGCCACCACAGGGCAGACCGAAACGCATGGCATCCTCACTAGTCACGCCATAGGTCAAGACTTCAGCGTGCGCTATAGGCAGGCGACCATCACGGGCACGGTCCACCAAATCGTCTTCGATGCAGCCACCCGACACCGACCCGATCAGCTGACCATCACTCCGCAACACCAACCATGCCCCAGGCGGACGCGGGCTGGAACCGAAGGTCTGCACCACGGTAGCCAGCCAGCAGGCGACAGGCTGTGCCTGCAAGGCCTCCAAGGCGGTCAGAACACAATGATCGACGCTATCCATAGCTATTCCTCAGCCATTGTTACTCCTCAGGCCGCATAAGAAAATCATACTCTAAAGCGGTCATAGAAATACCTTGATGTCCGGCAACTCAGGTTAGCCGCGGGTAATCGGTATAGCCCTGTTCGGTGCCGCCATAGAACGAACTCTGGTCCGGTACATTGAGCGGAGCGTCGGCAAGAAAGCGTTCAACCAGATCCGGGTTGGCGATAAACGGCACACCATAGGCCACGCATTCGGCATGACCCGAGGCGATAGCCGCGTTGCCGCGCGCCTTGTCGTAACCACCGTTGGCCATGTAATTGCCCTGCCAGGCACGACGCAACTCGTTGAAATCGAAGGCTTGCGGGGCGTCATTCGACATGCCGATCTCAACCACGTGCAAATAAGCCAGTTTGAACGGAGCGAGCACTTCCACCACATGATTGAACAAGGCCTGCGGGTTGGAGTCCCGAATATCGTTGAACTGGTTGATCGGCGACAGGCGCACGCCGACACGGTCCGCACCCCATACCTTTGACACCGTGGCGACGACCTCCAGCAGCAGACGGCTACGGTTGGCAATGGAGCCGCCGTATTGATCCTGACGCTGATTGGTACCGTCGCGCAGAAACTGGTCGATCAGATAACCATTGGCGGCGTGTACCTCAACGCCATCAAAGCCGGCCTCCAGCGCCAGTTCGGCAGCCCGCCGGTAGTCCTCCAGCAGCGCTGGAATTTCGTCGAGGCCGAGAGCGCGCGGCGTAACGAAATCCTGCAGCCCAGTGAAGGTATAGGCCTGACCAGCGGGCTTGATGGCGGATGGCGCCACCGGAATTGCATTATCCGGCAACAGGGACGGATGCGAGATGCGGCCGACATGCCAAAGTTGCAGGTAAATCTTGCCGCCCTTGGCGTGCACTGCGGCCACCACTTTGTTCCAGCCCGCCACCTGCTCCGCAGTGTGAATGCCCGGGGTGGCCGGATAGCCATGCGCCATGGGAGAGATCGGCGTCGCCTCGGCGATGAGGAGTCCGGCCGTGGCGCGTTGCGTGTAATAAGTGACGTTAATATCCTGCGGCACGTTGCCCGGCATGGCAGCACGATTGCGGGTCAAGGGGGCCATCACAATGCGATTCTGCAACTCGGTCCGGCCAAGCCGGATCGGGGTAAAAAGGTCATTACTCATCTGGAATCTCCTAATTCAGGGTGAATCATTAAAGCAAGATTTCAGCATCTTGCGCATCAAGCTGTAAAAATCAGTTCAATCAGCATTAAGCAACCGGCAGACCTCGCGCATTGGATGCTTAAAACCTTGATCAAAGCTTGGAATGGCTGCCATCACACAGCACCTTGCCGTGCTTGCAGCCGCAGAAATAGACCGTACCATCTTTTTCTGCCTTGTATTCAACCGGCACGAAATCGCTGCCCTGGTGTGCACCATCGCAGAACGGCTGACTGGCACTCTTGCCACAGGAACACCACCAGTAACTCTTACCTGCCTCGACTTCGACGGCAAAAGGTGATTTTTGTGCAATGACTGGTTCAGACATGATAACTCTCCTTGGGTTGGGATTGCTGGTGTGGTGGTATTGACCAGAACGCGAAACTGTCCATGGCCAGCATGTTGTGCTCGACCCCACTGTACACGCGTTCTGCGTTAAATTCTTCGCCTGCTGCACCCAAGGCAAAATGGAGCGGCAGCAGATGCTCGTCCGTCGGGTGTGCCGGCACGGCGCCGGGGGCCTGCCTGCGATAATCCACCAGCGCATCGTTATCACTTGCCTGCAGGCGTTCCCATACCCAACCTTGAAACGCTGCGACATAATCAGGGGGCTTGCTCGCCCCATGCAACTGCTGATAATGCATCAAGTTATGCGTCAAATTGCCAGATCCTGCAACCAGCACCCCGAAATCCACCAGAGTTGACAGCGCTTGGCCCATGCGATAGTGGTGCAAAGGACCAAGATGGGGTTGCACCGACAGCGTCAGTACCGGAATGTCGGCCTGCGGGTACATCAAGCGCAGCGGAATCCAGGCACCGTGATCGAAGCCGCGATGATCATCTAACGCAACCGTGAAGCCTTGGGTCTGCAGCAAGTGACGCACCTTCAAGGCCAGTTCCACGGCGCCCGGCGCGTCATAGCGAAGCTTGTACAAGGCTTCTGGAAATCCATAAAAATCATGCAGGGTAGCAGGATGTGCTGCGCTTCCCAAGGTTGGCACTGCCGTTTCCCAATGCGCGGACACGATCAGTATGGCGGAAGGCCGCTTGATGCGCTGCGCAAATCGGGCAAGCGCCACACCAGCCTCGCCTGCCTGCAAGGCAAATGTCGGCGCGCCATGTGGCAGGAATAGGGCAGGAAGGCGATCCATGTGGCTTGCTGTTTTCATCAGGCCGACAGTGTGACAATTTCTTTATTCGGGATAAATATGCAATCATTGTATTATCTATCCCGTATTTCAGGATAATTGGAGAATCATCATGGACCGACTGCAGGCCATGCGGGTATTCACAAGGATAGTCGAAACCAGGTCATTCTCGCGTGCGGCGGAGCAGTTGCACCTGTCGGCCACAGCAGCTTCAAGATACGTGGCTGAACTGGAAAGACATCTGGGCGCACAACTGCTGCAGCGCACTACCCGGCGCCTGCATCTGACAGAAATAGGCAGCAACTATTTCGAGCGCTGCCGCCTGATCCTCGCGGATATCGACGAGGCCGAGGCGCAGGCAGCCTCTTCCGAGGCCCAACCCAAAGGCATCTTGCGCATCAGCCTGCCGCACAGTTTTGGATTGCGTTACGTGGCGCCACTGATCCCGGATTTCTGCAAGCGCTATCCAGAGTTGCAACTGGAATTGAACTTTTCGGATCGCACGGTTGACTTGGTGGAAGAAGGCATAGACATGGCGATTCGCATCAGCGGCGAACTCAAGACCAGTCTGGTCGCGAGGAAACTGGCGCCGGTGTGCATGGTGGCCTGCGCGGCACCAAGCTACCTTAAACAGCATGGCATACCGCTAACGCCGGATGACCTTGGCGGGCACAACTGCATCACCTACAGCTATGCGCCAACCGCCAATACCTGGAGTTTTCAGCAGGACGGCCGTCAAATCGAAGTACAGGTCAAGGGGGGCTTGCGCTCAAACAGTGGCGACATGGGACGCCTGGCCGCACGCAACGGGCTCGGCATCACTCTACTGCCAACTTTCATCGTCTGCGACGATCTGCGCGACGGCAGTCTGATCGAACTGCTGCCCGGGTACCTTATCCCATCCATCGCTGTCCATGCGGTCTATCTGCCGGCTGCACGCCGCGCGGCGCGCATCAAGGCAATGGTGGAATATCTGTGGGACGCGCTGGGGCGAGGAAACCCGCCCTGGGGCAATTGATCTTGAAAGCTTAAACCTTACAGACGCTGCGCGGAGGCATTGAAATTGATCTGGTAACTGCCTTTGGGAAGATAAAAATGCACCTCATCCGCCTTGCCAACATTTTGATAATAGTCGCTCAATTTATCGCGTAAACGCTTGGCCTTGACCCGTACCACCGCGTCCTGGTTGGGGTCGAAGTGATGCGGACGACCAAACACTTCGACACCGATGCTGTAGCCCTTGAGACGTTTACCATCTCCAACCAGCGTTTTCTCGACCAGATAACTGAGAAACTTTTGTTGATCGCGACAGGCAGAAAATGACGGGGAGGCCAATACCCTTCTCAAGCACGTCAAGACGCTGAAATGGTTTACTTCAGCCAACTGATCCTCCATTACATCGCCGGCACGGCTGGTTCGCACGCGCCCAACATCGACACTTGCCTGCGCCATCCATTGTTCCAACGCGTCGAGTGCAGGGATTGACCACGCATCAAGCGGACCTACGCTGGCCAGCAAGTCCGACATCTGCCGTTCGGTGCGGGATTCCATCTCTGACATGATTAAACGCTCCAACCGTGAATTAACCTAGAATTCGGCTGACAAATTCTAAACTCGGCTGTTGCGCCAGTAAATCAGCAAATCGCTGATAATTATCTAAGGTTTTTCCTTAGATTAGTGCGCATGGGAAGCATTTTTTGAAGCCTGAGACTGACAAAGATAAGGCTGATTTTCTGATGGAAGCCAGCATTGGCGACCACCCTCCTTAAAACTCAAGCTGGATTTTCAGAATGCAGACCCTCACCATTCACCCAATTGATGGCAAAGTGCGTCAAGGCGCTGCTACTGGAGAGGCGAAGTTTCCGTCTGATACTGGCGCGATGGGTGTCAACGGTCTTGATACTGCGATTAAGGCGGGTGGCAATCTCGTTGGTACCCAAGCCCATGCCAAGCAGGTGCAGGATCTCGAACTCGCCGGCAGTCAGGCTGGCAAGTGGCGAAGGTATGCCGCCCCCTTCCACGTTCTGTTGCAGCATCAGATCCTGCATACGTGAACTCAAGTATAGCCCGCCCTTCAGGATCTTCCTGATCGCCAACAGGATGGTATCGGTGGCCTCCTGTTTCATCAGATAGCCACGAGCACCGGCATGCAGCAGCCGTTCGGCATAGATGGCCTCATCATGCATGGACATGATGAGGATGGCGATTGACGGGAAGCGCGAGCGCATTTCCCGCAGCAAATCCAGGCCGGATATGCCAGCAAGTGACAGGTCCAGAATAATCAGGTCATGCGGACAGTCTGTATTCATGGCGATCGCCTGCTCCGCCGTTTCGGCGGAATGACAGACCTCCAATTCCGCTTCGCGATTGATCATGAGGGCAATGCCCTGCCTGACGATGGGATGATCGTCGACAACGAGTATCTTGGCTTTGTGATTTTTAGTGAATTGCATGGTAAGCCTTCAACTAGCGGGAATGGTGATTAAAACACGAGTGCCACGACAAGTCTCGTCGTGGCTTGCCGGGCTGATTCGTAACGTGCCACCCATCATGGCGGCGCGATATTGCATGGTATGCATGCCCAGGCCAGATTGAGCGCCATCCTTGATCCCGCGCCCGTTATCATTGATTTCGAGTGTGCGCTCGTGCAGGCCCTGGCTCAAGCTTAAGCCGATACGGGTTGCCTTGCCATGCCGGATGGCGTTGCTGATCGCTTCCTGCGCGATACGATAAAGATTAATAGTATGGCTGGCGTCATTCAAGCGCCAGTGTCCGGCACTGCTGAAGCGGCATTCCAGGTTGGAACTTGCCTCTACGCTAATCGCCAGATTAATCAACATTTGCTTAAGGCCGGCTTCCTTCAGTTCGATAGGATACATCCCATGTGCCAGCTGCCGCACGTGCGACACGGTCTTATTGATCAGGCTGGTGACCTTGGACGCCGCTTGCACCTCCAGCGGCAGGTCATATTTCTTCAGGTCCTGACACAACACTTCGGCCAGAAAAGCGAGGCCCGTCAGTTGCTGCCCGAGGTCATCATGCAACTCCTGACCGATACGTTGCAAGGCATGCTCACTGACATCGACGATCCTGCGTTCAGCCATCATGGCACGGGCTAAAGCGGCCTCGGCCTCTTCCTTGGCCTGCCGCATGCCTGCTTCGGCCTGCCGGTGCAGGGAGACGTCAGAGAATACCAGCAACGAATGCGGCGCCCCGTTCCTGATAATGCTGCTGAAGGCGCCACTGCACCATATTTCCTTGCCATACACGGTCACTACATGCTTCAAGAATCTTTGCGTGAACCCGGTGCGGAATGCCTCGTCGGCAGCGGCAATCAGTCCGGATTCCTGCCAGACGGGACTTTGCCGGAAATTGTGCTGCTTCAGCTGTTCATTTGTGGCACCGACGATGAGGGCCGCAGCCTCGTTGGCCATTACACATTCGCCAGTCTGGCGATGCACCATGATGCCCATGTCCGACTTGTTGACGACGGTCTGGGTAAACGAGAGCAGTTCCAACAACTCCTGTTCCATGCGAATCTTCTCAGTGATGTCGATCGTAATGCCAAGCAAGTGCGTGGCCTCGCCCTTCTCATCCCGTATAGCCACTTTCCACGTATGCATATAACGTGTTTCGCCACTGGCTGTATTCATCTCCTCCTCTGGAATTTCCAGGATGCTATCGGACGCCAACACCTGTCGATCAACGGCCGTGAAGGCGTCTGCCTGCGCCTTGGGCCAGATCTCGTCGTTGCCTTTGCCAACCACGTCGGCCGCTCTACAGCCCATGAGCCTGATGCCCGCGGGATTGACCAGTTCGAAACGAAGATCACCCGCGCGTTTAACAAACACCATAATGGGGATATGTTCAACGATGGAATCCAACAGGCGCCTGGATTCCCTCAGTAATATCTCGGCCGCGCGCTGCTTGGTGATGTCTCGAGTAATGGCCATATGCATCATTTCACCCTTGACCATCATGGGCACGGCATGGGTCTCCATCAGGCGTCGCCTGCCCTTGAGTCCGATCACCTCGAATTCCATCTGCACAGTCTGGCCAGATAACACCTGGCTGTGCAGTTCAATATAAGCCGCCCGGCACTCTGGGGCGATCACGTCAAATACCTGACGATCCTGTACTTGCGCCAGGGACTCGGCCTCAAGAGCCGCCAGTCCGGCCCTATTCATCTGCATCACGTAGCCTGCCCTGTCGACAACCTTGATACATTCCGGTTCATTGTCGATGATGGCGCGCAAAAAACACTCGCTTTCAACCAACCTTTGCTCGCTCCGCTTACGCTCGGTGACATAGGCAGCCAGCGACATGCCGACGCCAGACAGGGTCATCATGTAAAACCAGTAATCGTTGAGCACAGTCTCGGCTGCACCATGGGCAAAATAGCCGTATTTCTCATAGCTTCCTGCCAACCCTTGCAAGGCAATCAGGCACAGGGCAACACTGGTAAACGGCACGCCCAGGCGGGACGCGATAATGGTGATCAACAGGAAAATCGGAAAAGTTCTGGGCGTATCCCCAAAAACGCCGTAAAACCAGTCGAGGAAAATGATTTGTCCGGCCACAAAAGTAATCAACAGCAGTAGCAACCCTTCCCACAGTTGCCGGTGTGTGGGTCGTGGCAATTTCCTTATGCCCCAGGACAGGATCAGCGGCGTAATCAGGGCGACACCAAGCGTATCGCCCATCCACCAATGCATCACCTCCTTTAAATAATTGCCATGGGGCATGCCGGCGAGCACCATGGACGCCACCCCGATGACAGCTCCGACAATGCAGGGGACGGCCCCTCCGAACGCCAGCAGCCGCAAGTAATCAGACAGGGTTTCCAGCGAAAGTGAAAATCCGGCCACGCGATTGAGCAGCCAGAGCGCCAATTGTGCTTCCGTCAGGGCTGCAAGCGAAGCACCGATAATCCAGACCGGCGAACTGTCAAACAAGGCGTTGCACCCTAGAGCGCCGACAAATACCGCCAGGAGATAGCGCCTGCCGCCAATGAGCAAGATCGCCAGGGCCAGTCCACTACTGGGCCAGAACACGACCGCCGTATCATTGATGGTAATCTGTTGCACAGTCATGCCAATCAGCACGTAACCCAGCGCGATACCGAGCTGGTTCAAAGACTCGCGTGCGGTGTCGAATAAGTTCAACTGGTTGGCAGGCATGACGCTATATTCATTATCCGTTGGATCAGGGGGTATCGGCATGCTATCAAAAGTTATACACACTGTACTACAGCGTCATCATGGACCACAAAATTTTGCGCCCACTTTTAAGGTCTAAACTTGACTGTTCGCCACCCTGCGTCTGCCTTACAATCAAGCTTCAATAGCTGAATTTTGGATCATGACCCCACTCTTCACCACAGATCACCTACGCGCCATCGAACAGGCTGCCGGCACGGCAGGCCTGATGGAGAAAGCCGGCCTGGCAGCGGCGACGCTGGCCCGCGACCTGGTGGGCGACGGCACTGCCATTCTGGTATTCGTCGGCCCTGGAAACAACGGCGGCGATGCATTGATCGCGGCACGGTGCCTTAAAGCATGGTGGTTTAAGGTCAGCGTCGTATTTCTGGGCAATCGCGACCGACTGCCGGCTGATGCCGCAGCGGCAATGGATGCCTGGCTGGCGGTGGGTGGCACTATAGAGCTTGGCATTCCTCGCGGCCGGTTTGACCTTGTCATCGACGGCCTGTTCGGCATCGGCCTGTCCAAACCGTTGCAGAATGAGTACGCCGAACTGGTAAACAAGATCAACGCGCTGTCCCTGCCCGTTCTGGCGCTCGACGTTCCCAGCGGCCTGTGTGCCGACAGCGGTCGCGTGCTGGGGCTCGCCGTCCGCGCCAGCCACACCTTAAGTTTCCTTGGCCCCAAGCCTGGCCTGTTCACACTTGATGGCCCGGATCATGCCGGCCAGGTCCATGTCACCGACCTCGGGGTGACCCTTAAGACCCCCTCCCCCATCGCGGGGGAGGGTCGGGGTAAGGGGGTGACCTCGCCGGGCGCGCTGATCGACTCCCCTCCTGCCTGGCCTGCGGCACGCCTCAACAACGCACACAAGGGCAATTTCGGCAGCGCCGGCATCTTGGGCGGCGACAGCTCCATGGTCGGCGCCGCCCTCATGGCTGCACGTGCAGCTCTTCTGGTCGGCGCCGGTCGCGTCTATGCCGGGTTGCTGGACAAGCAAACCCTGGCTGTCGACCCGATGCAGCCAGAACTGATGATCAAGCAATCCACGGAACTGCTGGGCCTCGACCACCTCACTGCGCTGGTCGTGGGTCCGGGCATGGGACGTTCAGCAGGTGCAATTTGCGACTTGCAGCGCGCCTTGAAGCTGCCGCTGCCCTTGCTGCTCGATGCCGATGCCCTGCATCTGCTGGCCGCCAATGCCGACCTGCGTGAACAACTCCGCTGCCGCGCAAACGGCAACATAGTCACCCCGCATCCGGGGGAAGCCGCCGCCCTGCTCGGTGGTTCGGTCGCCGAAATTCAAGCTAATCGCATTCAATCGGCCCTGAAAATCGCCGCAGACTATCACGCCATCACTGTGCTCAAGGGCTGCGGCACTATCATTGCCACACCAGACGGCCGCTGGTTCATCAACGCTAGCGGCAATCCTGGCATGAGTGTGGCCGGCATGGGTGACGTGCTGTGCGGCCTGATCGTCGGCCTGATCGCTCAGGGCATGGATTGCGAGAATGCCTGTCTGCTCGGGGTCTACCTGCACGGCGCGGCCGGCGATGCGCTGGCGTCCGACATCGGCATGATCGGCCTCACCGCCTCCGAAGTCGCCCTGACGGCCAGAGCAATCCTCAATGGCTGGATGCGCGAACAACGAGATCGGAAAAATGTTTGATCGAGGAACACGCGCTTCATTTTTAATCATGCAAGCGACTCTGCAACGCATACTCGAATCCGCCGGGACCGTCATCCTCGGCAAGGAAGTCCAACTCAAGCTGGCACTGACCTGCATCCTGGCGCGCGGACACCTACTAATCGAAGACCTGCCAGGTATGGGGAAATCCACCCTGGCACACACCTTGGCACAGGTGCTCGGACTGGACTTCAGACGCGTGCAGTTCACGTCCGACCTGTTGCCGGCAGATATCCTCGGCGTCTCGATTTATGACCGCAACACGGCCGCCTTCAAGTTCCACCCCGGCCCGGTATTCACCAACCTGCTGCTGGCCGACGAACTCAACCGCGCCACCCCCAAGACCCAGAGCGCATTGCTGGAAGCGATGGAGGAGCGTCAAGTGACGCAGGACGGCGAAACGCGCAAGCTGCCGCAACCTTTTTTTGTCATTGCCACGCAAAATCCCAGCCACCACATCGGCACCTACCCGCTACCGGAATCGCAACTCGACCGTTTTCTGATGAAGGTTGCCCTGGGTTACCCGGATGCACGTTCGGAACGCAGCCTGCTTAGCAACTGCGGCGGCCGCAACGCTACAGCAGAAACCTGCTGCGACGCCACCACGCTGATCCGGCTGCAAGACACGGCCAGCGCCGTTCATGTCTCCGATGCCCTGCTTGATTATCTGCAAGCGCTGATCGATCACAGCCGCCATTCGGCAAACTTCCAATCCGGCCTCTCGCCGCGCGCCGGCATCGCCCTGAGGCAATGCGCGCAAGCCTGGGCACTGATTGAGGGGCGAGAGTTCGCCCTGCCGGAGGATGTCCAGGCAGTGCTCAGCGGTGTCGTCAGCCATCGTCTGCAAGCGGCGTCAGGCCATGGCGAGGATGTGACAAGCCTGCTGGTGCGAGCCGTCCCGGTATAGCCGGATGGCACGCCCGGACTGGAAAAAATGGCTGCGCTCGACTCGCCCCATTGGGGGCCTGGCCATCATCGACCGCCACCACATCTACATCCTGCCGACCCGCCACGGCTGGCTGTTCACCTTACTATTGATTGCCATGCTGCTAGGCTCGATCAACTACAGCCTGAGCCTCGGCTTCGTCCTCACCTTCCTGCTGGCAGGCCTTGGCATCGTCGCCATGCTGCATACCTGGCGCAATCTTGCCCATCTGAGCCTCGCCAGCGGCAGGCTACAGCCGGTCTTTGCCGGTCAACTGGCACAATGGGAAATCCTGCTTGACTGCACGGATGGATGGCCACGCTACGCCATTGCACTTGATTCCAGCACGCCAAAGAGTGGACGGATCTACGCTGATATCGATGCCCGTGGGCGACAATGCGTCACGCTACCGCTTGAGGCATTACGGCGCGGCTGGCTGAAACCGGGGAGACTGACGGTATCGACTGAGTTTCCACTGGGTCTGTTCCACGCCTGGTCTCATGTCGAACTTGACGCCAGCACCCTGGTCTATCCCCGTCCGGCGCGCGCTAGCCAGCCTTGGCCGATGACCGCCAACCCTGCAGCCGATGGCCGGATTCCCGCCACCAATGGAGATGAGGACTTGTCCGGCCTGCGTGCCTACCAAGCTGGCGACTCAAGCCGGCGCATCGACTGGAAGGCCTCGGCTCGCGGCCAGGGACTGCTCACCAGAGAGTTCCACGGCATGGCAGATAGCACGCTGTGGCTGGATTGGAGCCAAACGACAGGTGACCCTGAATTACGCCTGTCGCAACTGACGCGCTGGCTCCTGGACGCCCGGGACGCCGGTCTCGCCTATGGTCTGCGCCTGCCGCAACAGGAAATTGCCATTGGCCAGGGCGCAGCCCATGAGCGCCGATGCCTGGCAGCACTGGCACCGTCCGGAGAGCTTGCATGAACCACCTGGCAACGCACCAGACCCGCCTGCTGCTGATATCCCTGACGCTAATTTATGGCCTGCTAGCCATGCATCTGCCGCCGTGGGTCACGCTGCTATTCATGGCAGCCGGCGGCTGGCGCTATGCCGTAACGCTAGGACGGCTGAAGTTGCCGGGGATGTTCTTGCTGCTGCCCATAGCCGCGCTTGTCATTGCTGGCATCCTACTCAGCCACGGCAGCCTGTTTGAACGCGATGCCAGCGTCAGCCTGTTGGCCGCCATGATGGCCCTCAAGCTGCTCGAGTCACGCGGCAGGCGGGACGCCATGCTGCTGGTATTTCTGGGCTATTTTCTCGGCATCACCAGTTTTCTTTACACGCAATCTCTGCTGGTCGGGGCGTACCTGCTGGTTCCCGTGCTGGCACTTACCGCCACGCTGATCAGCAGCAATCATCCCAACGGCAACCTGCCAACCATGCTACTGTTTCGCCGCGCAGGACAGATGCTGGGACAGAGCGTACCTCTCATGCTGGCGCTGTTTCTGCTGTTCCCGCGCGTGCCGGGGCCGCTATGGGGCGTGCCTGAAACCGATCACAGTGGCATGACCGGATTATCCGACCAGATGTCGCCAGGCAGCATCAGCGCGCTTGGCCGTTCCGACAGCGTCGCCTTTCGCGTCGAGTTCCAGAGCAACATGCCAAACCTGTCACGACTCTATTGGCGCGGCCCGGTACTATGGCACTATGACGGCCGCACCTGGACTGCCGGCAAGCCAATCCCGCGTCCACCGCAACCCCTTCAAACCGGCTCGTCACCAGTGCGCTACACCGTCACCATGGAGCCACACAACCGGCGCTGGCTATTCATGCTGGATCTGCCGGCGAGCATTCCAGCCGAGGGCATTCTCACCCAGGATTACCAACTGCTGGCACGCCACCCGGTAACGGCACGCCTGCGCTACCAGGGCAGTTCAAGCCTCGGTTACCGTCTGGACTCATGGCTCTCGCCCGAACAACGATTGCTGGCGCTGCAACTGCCACTATTCGGCAATCCGCAGACCCGTGCACTGGGCGCCACGCTGGCCGGCAGCCATGAAACAGACGCTAAAATCGTGCAAACGGCCCTGCGCCTGCTGCGCGGGCAGCCGTTCCGCTACACCTTGACACCGCCCCTACTTGGCGCCAATGCCGTGGACAAATTCCTGTTCCAGACCAGAATTGGCTTTTGCGAACATTTCGCCGGCAGTTTCGTCTTCCTGATGCGCGCGGCCGGCATCCCGGCACGCATCGTCACCGGCTATCAGGGTGGAGAAATCAATCCGAGCGGACATTACCTGCTAGTGCGGCAGGCGGATGCCCATGCCTGGACCGAGGTCTGGATTGAAGGAAACGGCTGGGTGCGCATCGACCCAACCGCCGCCGTGGCGCCACAACGCATCGAGTCCGGCATTGCCCGTGCCCTGTCAGCAGATCAGGCCATGCCCGCCCTGATGCGCGCGAATCTGCACTGGCTGCGCCAGATCTACCTGCACTGGGATGCCGTCAACAACGGCTGGAACCAATGGGTGCTGGGCTATGATCAGGAGCGCCAGATAGAATTTCTGGCACGGCTGACCGGCCAACTGCTATCGCTGCAGCAGATAATCTTAGGTCTGCTATTCACCGTCATCGGCATCATATTGACCCTCACCCTCGGCTTGCTGCATGGCGGTAAATCACGAGACAAGCTGCAAGCCAGCTATGCCAAGTTTTGCCGTAAACTGGCAGATGCCGGTGTCAACCAGCAGTCGTTTGAGGGTCCGCTCGACTTCGGCCGGCGCGCAGCCGGACTGTTGCCGGCACAGGGCCCGGTCATCAGGCACATCACCAATCGTTACGCCGTTCTGCGTTACGGCCGGACACCGGGTCAGGCCAAGATTGAGGCATTCATTCAATTGGTAAGGAAATTCAGACTATGACTGACCAGGAATACATGCAAATCGCGCTGGAACTGGCGGGGCTTGCCGCCCAAGCCGGAGAGGTGCCGGTCGGCGCACTGGTGGTCCGGGATAATGAAATCATCGGACGCGGCTACAATGCACCGATCTCGCAGCTTGACCCCAGCGCCCACGCCGAAATCCAGGCACTGCGCGACGCCGCACGACACGCAGGCAATTACCGGCTTATCGACTGCACCCTGTACGTCACCCTGGAACCCTGCGCCATGTGCACAGGCGCAATCCAACACGCACGCATCAAGCGCCTGGTATTCGGCGCCACCGACCCCAAGACCGGCTGTTGCGGCAGCGTCATCGACCTGATGGCTGAGGCGAGACTCAACCACCATGCGACAGTGCTAGGAGGCCTGATGGCAGAGGAATGCGGCCAGATGCTGAGTGATTTTTTCGCCGCCAGGCGCGCGAAATCGCATCAAGTCGTATAAAGTTATTAACCAGTGGGTCATGGAGAAATGGCTACGCTATACTTGCCAGAGTTAAAGATTAAAGAAGAGCATCATGGATACGCTGACATTAGCGCAAGCTGATATTCGCCGCTTGCAAAGGCTGGCAAAAGACGCGGGGCGAACGCCTGATGAAGTTCTCAAATTATGTACTGCGCGATGGTTTTGACGTGACTGATCATACTATCCAAGCGGTCAAGACACGAAGGCATCAGACTGGACGAATATCACACGAAGATGCCATGCGTGAACTTGACCAGATGATCGAACAGCATGTTGGGAACGAAAAACAAGCGGCTTGATTGGCATCCAGATGCCATAGCCAACTGGCAGAATCCCTTGCCTGGTATGCCAGGCACAGCCCCAGCGCTGCCAAGCGTATGCGGAAAGCCATCGAAGAAGCCGCACACTCTTTAGTCGCAATACCTGTTGCAGTTTCTGGTCGCCGCGGTGTAGTTGCAGGCACGCGGGAACTTGTCATCGGGCGGAGGGTGCCTTTTACTCTGATTTTTGTTCGTACCAACACTGGTGATTGCACCATTTTCCATTGCATGCACCAGCGACGGAATTACCCCGTCACTAGTGACGATCAATAATCCGTTTGCGCGACGGCAATAAAAAACCCGCCGTGGCGGGTTTTTTATTGCGATTAGCAACTAGCGTTTAGTCGCGTTCGCCCATCAGCGCCATCAATAGTTGCAACAGGTTGACGAACAGGTTGTAGATATCGAGATAAATCGCCAGCGTCGCCATGATGTAATTGGTCTCGCCGCCTTGCACGATGCGACTGACGTCATACAAAATGAAACCAGAAAACAGCAGCACGGCCACACCGGACAAGGCCAGCGCAAACGCCGGAATCTGAAAGAACATGTTAGCGAGCGACGCCACGATCAGCAAAATGATGCCAACCATCAGGAAGTTGCCGAGGAAGCTGAAGTCCTTCTTGCTAGTGGTCGCGATGCCGGCCAGCGTCATGAAGATGATGCCGGTGCCGCCTGCCGCCAACGTCACCAGTTGGGCGCCATTCCTGAAATGCATCGCATGTTGCAGGATAGGACCCAGCAGCATGCCCATCAGGCCAGTCAGGGCCAACAGTAGAACCACGCCCAAGGTACTATCGCGATTAGCTTGGATGCCATAGAACAGACCCATCATCGCCGCCAGTGTTCCTAGCAGAAACATGATCGGATGCTGGGCGGCAAAGGAAAAATCGACACTCATGCCAGCCACGGCGCCAATCACGGTCGGCACCATGGTCAGGCCAAGCAGCATGTAAGTATTACGCAGTACCTTGTGGGTAGTTGATTCAAACGGTACCGCTGATGAAGCGATCTGGAAATCAGGTTGCATGTTGGTCACTCTCTGGTTAAAGAATCAGGCGTAAGACTAGTCAAATGCATAAAAAGTTTCAAGTAAAAACGGATTAAATCTGAAAATTCAATTTCAGGATTTATAGTTTAACTCATGCCAGCTTCAGTTCGCCCTCCACCACGCCCAGGTTGGCGATGGCGTGCACGGCATGGACGAATTCAGGGTTCGCGTGCAGGGCAGCTACATCCGGCGGCTGGCGATGGCCATGCATGCGAGCGAGGCGCGCCATGCTAACTGCCGAAACCTTGCATTCCAGGTTATTCAGCAATTCATCGGCCAGATCGGGGCGATTACAGAGCAACACCATGTCGCAACCGGCATTGAGTGCGGCCATGGCACGCTCGGTGACATCCCCCGCCACCACAGCGCCTTCCATGGCGAGATCGTCACTGAAGATCACACCATTGAAGCCAAGGTGACGGCGCAATACCTGTTGCAGCCAGATCCTGGAGAAGCCCGCCGGATGTTCGTCCACCTTGGGGTAGATCACATGCGCCGGCATCACGGCCTGCATACCAGCTTCGATCAGACGGCGGAACGGCACCACATCCAGATGTTCGATCTCGGTAAAACCGCGCTCGTCCACCGGAATATCGACGTGCGAGTCGGCCGCGACAAAGCCGTGGCCGGGGAAATGCTTACCCACAGCCGCCATGCCCCCATGCTTGAGGCCTATCATCAACGATTGCGCCAATTCGGCGATGGCGCGGGTATTCTTGTGAAAGGCACGATCACCGATAACGGAACTCACGCCGAAATCAATATCCAACACCGGCGTGAAACTGAAATCCACGCCATGCGCTCGCAACTCAGCAGCCAGCACCCAGCCGGCCAATTCTGCCAGTTGCCGCGCACGTTTCGGATTCTGATCCCACACCCGACCCAATTCGCGCATGGCCGGGATGCGAGTAAAGCCCTCGCGGAAACGCTGCACGCGTCCACCTTCGTGGTCGACCGCGATCAGGAGCGGCGGCTGGCGCACGGCATGAATCGCGGCAGTCAGGGCCTTCAACTGCGCTGGCGAGGCATAGTTGCGCGTGAACAGGATGACGCCACCGACCAGAGGGTGCTGCAGGCGGCGTATGTCATCGAGATTGAGTTCAACGCCCTCGATATCGAGCATCACGGGGCCGAGCGACATGGAAAACACCTTTATTGGTTTGACTATCACGCAGTTTAGCTGCCAACGCATGCAACGCCAACAGGTTGCGATTAGCATTCGCCAAAATTCACCAAAAATAGTATAGTCGCGGCCGACGAAACACGCGTCATCCCGCAATTATTGCCGCAATTTTTGAAAGGATACTGAACATGAGCAAGATCGTTGTCGAGCACAACCCGAGCCAGGAACAACTGAAGCAACTGGGCGTTGAAAAATGGGCCATCTGGGAAAAGGAAGTGTCCAAATTCCCGATTGATTTTGGTTCAACCGAATGCGCCTATGTACTGGACGGCGAAATCCTGGTCACCCCAAAGGGTGGTGAACCGGTCCGTATCGTGGCCGGCGACCTGGTTGCCTTCCACGCTGGCCTTGACAGCCAGTGGGAAGTCGTCAAGCCACTGCGCAAGCATTACAGCTATGATTTCCCTAACGGGTTCTAATCAAGACTGATTAGCTGAACTAAAGGCCAACCTCAAGGGTTGGCCTTTTATTTTCTAAGCTGTAACTACTTGGCTGCTGGCGCAGCATCCGCAGCGGGTGCTGCGGGAGCCGGTGCTGCAGTTTCTGCAGCGGGTGCTGCAGGTGCGGCGGCATCGGCTGCCGGTGGAGTCCAGCCACCCGCTTCAACCGGAGCCGGCGCAGGGGCCACAGGAGCAGGTGCTGCGACCGGAGCGACCGGAGCAGCCTCTTCCTTCTTGCTGCATCCTGCAACCATGACCGCGCCCAAGGATACTGCAACAAGCATTTGAATCAACGATTTCATGACAACTCCTCTAATGAATAAAAAATAAAAACAAAAGCAATAAATATGCCGTACTAGCAACTAGCGACTAATCGGCTTGTACCGTATACGCTTCGGCTTGGCACCCTCTTCACCCAGTCGCTTCTTTTTATCCTCTTCGTACTCCTGATAATTTCCATTGAAAAAGGTCCATTGGGAATTGCCTTCTGCCGCCAGGATATGGGTGGCGATACGATCTAAAAACCAGCGATCATGTGAAGTCACCAGCACGCATCCGGCGAATTCCAAAAGGGCGTCTTCCAGCGCACGCAAGGTTTCCACATCGAGGTCATTGGAAGGCTCATCCAACAGCAGCACGTTGCCGCCGGCGATCAGGGTCTTGGCAAGATGCAAGCGCCCGCGCTCGCCACCGGAAAGCTGGCCCACCATCTTATTCTGGTCGCCGCCCTTGAAGTTGAAGCGGCCGATGTAGGCGCGACTAGACATCTCGAAACGACCCACGGTCAAAATATCGGCGCCGTTTGATACAAAATCAAACACGCTCTGTTTGTCGTCCAGCCCTTCGCGCGTCTGATCTACTGCGGCAATATTGACGGTGGGACCGACCACGATCTCGCCGGAGTCCGGCGTGTCGCGGCCCTGGATCATCTTGAACAAGGTCGATTTGCCGGCGCCGTTGGGGCCGATGACGCCAACAATAGCGCCCGGTGGCACACTGAAGGACAGATTGTCGATCAGAAGGCGATCACCGAAAGCCTTGGAGACATTATTGAATTCAATCACCTTGTCACCCAGGCGCTCGCCGGGAGGAATGAACAACTCATGGGTCTCATTGCGCTTCTGATATTCGACTGAATTGAGTTCCTCAAAACGTGACAGACGCGCCTTGGACTTGGCCTGACGCGCCTTCGGATTCTGTCGCACCCATTCCAGCTCGGTCTTCATCGCCTTCATGTGGGCGTCGATCTGCTTGTTTTCGGTTTCCAGTCGGGCTTCCTTCTGCTCCAGCCAGTCGGAATAATTGCCCTTCCAAGGAATGCCCTGCCCTCGATCGAGTTCCAGAATCCACTCGGCGGCATTGTCCAGAAAATATCGATCATGAGTCACCGCCACCACAGTGCCGGGGAAGCGCACCAGAAACTGCTCCAACCATTCCACCGACTCAGCATCGAGGTGATTGGTCGGCTCGTCCAGAAGCAGCATGTCGGGACGGGACAATAATAACTTGCACAGCGCCACGCGACGCTTCTCGCCACCGGACAACGGCCCTATCAGCGCATCCCACGGCGGCAGGCGCAGGGCATCGGCTGCGATTTCCAGTTGGGTCTCGGAATCCGAACCTTGAGTCGCCAGGATGTTCTCGTACTTGGCCTGTTCTTCCGCCAGCTTGTCAAAGTCTGCATCTGGTTCGGCGTAGGCGGCGTAGATGGCATCCAACTTGGTTTTGGCCTCCATCACTGCGCCCATGGCAGATTCGACTTCCTCGCGCACAGTCTTGGCTGGATCGAGCACCGGCTCCTGTGGCAGATAGCCGATGGAGACGCCGGGCTGCCATTGCACTTCGCCTTCGAATTCCTTGTCTGCACCCGCCATGATGCGCAGTACGGTGGACTTGCCGGAACCGTTCAGGCCCAGCAGGCCAATCTTGGCGCCAGGAAAAAAGGACAGGGAAATATCCTTGATGATCTGCCGCTTGGGGGGAACGATCTTGCTCACGCGGAGCATAGACATCACGTATTGCGCCATGTTGCGTCACCATTCATTTTCAAAGGGCGAAGCTTATCCTAAGCCGCACTATTTTGGGAGGTCATGCACCAGTAACAGGCGCAAATGAGCGTCAGCGGGCTGGAATATGGCCTCGTATCCAGGCGGCGAAGCTGACCTCGTCGATGTCACCGGAGGCGACCGCCAGCATGGTCAAGACATGCTCTGATGCGCCGGCTTGGATCTGACAACCATTTAGGACAAGAAATAACTGCACTGCGACAAACGCAGTACGTTCATTACCATCGACAAACGGGTGATTCTTCACCAGGCCTACACCGTACGAAGCGGCGAGGTCGGCAATATCAGGCTCGCCATAGGCCGCCAATTGTTGTGACCTGGCCAATGCCGACTCAAACAAACCGGCATCGCGCACACCTGAAGCACCCCCATGTTCAGCCAATTGCTCATCATGCGCCGCCATCAACACCCATGGATTGATCCATATCCAAGACTGGTTTGCAGAGCTCACTTGGCCAACTCCCGCAGAACGTCGCGATGCTCCTTCATGATCTGGCGCGCCAAGTCCATCTGATTAGAAAATTCCTGATCGTACGGTGAAATATTAACGCCACCCGGTGCATCGGTGAGATAAACAGTATCGCCTTTTGCCAGCTTGAGGCGTGCCAACACTTCCTTGGGCAGGATGAGACCTACAGAATTGCCAATTTGGATGAGTTTGAGGGCTTGCATGAAGTGCTCCAAGTTATAACAATTGTTATAATAATCCATTCTGGTTAGCAGTCAAGGGACCAAATTGATTTTTCAACCGGCAGGACTTGGCTGCCAGGCAATCTCGCAGCCCGGTCAAAATTCAACCGTTAATCAAAAGTGACGGCTCAAGCGTGTCACTGTAAACTTGCCGCCCTCATGCTCTCCAAACTCAATTCTCCCCAGCGCGAAGCCGTCAAATATCTGGATGGGCCGCTGCTGGTGCTAGCCGGTGCGGGCAGCGGCAAGACGCGCGTCATCACCCACAAGATCGTGCATCTGATCCAGAACTGTGGCTACGCACCAAAAGAAATCGCGGCCATCACCTTTACCAACAAGGCGGCAAAGGAGATGCAAGAACGCGTCGCCTCTCAACTGGAGAGCCGTGCAAGTCGCGGCCTGACGGTGACTACCTTCCACTCGCTGGGACTCACGATGTTGCGCCAGGAGGCGAAACTCCTCGGCTACAAGCCACAGTTCTCCATCCTGGATTCCTCCGACAGCTTCAAGATCCTGGGCGACATCCTGGCCACCACCGACAAGAAACTGTTGAAAAAAACGCAGTGGCAGATATCTGGCTGGAAGAATGCGCGTATGAATCCTGATCAGGCATTAATCCAGGCCGATGAAGAACTGACACTTGCTGCGGCAAAAATCTACCAGCTCTATCAGCAGACCCTGAAGGCCTATCAGGCAGTCGATTTCGATGACTTGATCCGGCTACCTGTGGAATTGCTGCAGCAACATCCGGAAGCGCTGGACAAGTGGCAAAGGAAGCTCAAATATCTCCTGATCGACGAATATCAGGACACCAACGCCTGCCAGTATTCGCTGGTCAGGCTGCTGACCGGGGTGGAAGGACGCTTCACCGCCGTCGGTGACGATGACCAGGCGATCTACGGCTGGCGTGGGGCGGATGTCGAAAATCTGCGACAGCTGACCGAGGATTTTCCCAGGCTAAAAGTCATCAAACTGGAACAGAATTACCGCTCGACGGTGCGGATTTTGCGCGCCGCCAACCAGGTCATCGCCAACAACCCAAAACTGTTCGACAAGAAGTTGTGGAGTGAACACGGCACCGGCGACATGATCGCTGTCAGTTCCATGCGCGATGAGAACCACGAGGCCGAGGCCGTGGTCATGAAGCTGATGGCGCACAGATTCGAGCATAAGAGCCGCTTTGCTGACTACGCCGTGCTCTATCGCGGCAATCACCAGTCACGCCCGCTGGAAGAGAAGCTGCGCGAGCACAAAGTACCCTACACCGTTTCCGGTGGACAGTCCTTCTTTGACAAGGCCGAGATCAAGGACCTGATCAGTTATTTGCGCCTGATTGCCAACGAGGACGACGATCCGGCCTTCATCCGCGCGGCAACGACGCCCAAGAAGGGCATAGGCAACACCACGCTGGAGCGTTTGGGTGAATACTCTGCCAGCCGCCACCAATCCTTGTTTGAGGCTGCCTTCGAGGGCGAATTCCAGCAACAAGTCGGCGCCAAGCAGCTGGAAGACCTGCTTACCTTCTGCCAGTTCATACAACGCATGCAGGAGCGCGCGGTGCGGGATCCGGCTGGCGAGGTGTTGAACGACCTGCTGGGCGCGATTCAGTATGAGATGTTCCTGTACGACTCGGAAGAACCGCGTGCGGCCGAGGGCAAATGGAAGAACGTGCTGGACTTCATCGGCTGGCTGACTCGCAAGGGCGAGGCGGACGAGGCCAATCTGCTGCAACTGACCCAAACCGTAGCATTGATGAGCATGCTGGAGTCGCGCGAGGAAGAAGTCGACGCGGTCAAGCTGTCTACCCTGCACGCCGCCAAGGGGCTGGAATTCGGCCATGTATTCCTGATCGGCGTGGAAGAAGGCATTTTGCCACACCGTGAATCGGTGGATAACGACCGAATCGAGGAAGAACGTCGCCTGATGTATGTGGGCATCACCCGGGCGGAGCGTTCCCTGCATATTTCCTGGTGTCGCAAGCGCA
The DNA here is from genome assembly GCA_903824575.1 of uncultured Methylobacillus sp. Lineage (GTDB taxonomy): Bacteria > Pseudomonadota > Gammaproteobacteria > Burkholderiales > Methylophilaceae > CAIJXJ01. Next base: position 59,993 of record CAIJXJ010000256.1, on the reverse strand, counting down.
AGCGCGCGGGCGAGACTGAAAGCTGCGAACCCAGTCGCTTCATCATGGAACTGCCGGCCGACGATGTACGCACCAGTGGCATGCCGGGCGCCGACCCGGCTGCCGCCAAAGAGCATGGCAAGGAGCGCATGGCGAATATCCGGGCGATGCTTGCTGGCAAATAAAATCAGAGCAGCCCCCGCATTTCTTTTTGCAGGAAACACTTGACGAGCAAAAGGCCCTCGTCATCTTCCATGGCCAGCAAGCGCGAACAACAACCAGGCGGCGACATTGAACTGTTCTGAAAGGCGGCCGGTCCATGCTTGAATCCGAGCTCGACCGGATGGTCATCGCCCAGCTTTACCACCGAAGCAGCAACTACAGGAGCAAATTTAGCAAAAGCAGAGCCACTCAAGCCCATAAAATGAAAATCAGTACCGGCTCCAACCGCCCCAGAAAAAATCCGTCATGACATTCTCCATTGTTCGATGAGCACGCCTGTTAAAATAACGGTATGCCCTACATTACACTCGAAAATGCCTCACTGGCCTATGGCCTCACGCCACTGCTCGACCATGCCAGCTTTCTGCTAGACCCCAATGAACGGGTCGGGCTGATCGGCCGCAACGGCACCGGCAAGTCCAGCCTGCTTAAAATTATGGCGGCAGAATCCAAACTGGACGACGGCACGCTGTGGCGTGCCCCAGGCATCCGTCTTGCCTACGTGCCGCAGGAACCGCCACTCGATCCCACCCATACCGTCTATGAAGCCGTGGCAGAAGGCGTCGGCACCCTGTGCCAAGTACTGCTCGATTACCATGCTGTCACCCATGACATGGGCGAGTCAGGAGCAGACATGGTGGCGCTGATGGAGCGCATGGAAATATTGCAACACGAACTCGAATCCCAGAACGGCTGGGCGGTACAGGCCCGCATCGAAACCGTGCTATCGCGCCTTGAGCTATCAGCGGACACCCCGGTTGCCACGCTGTCCGGCGGCTGGAGAAAGCGCGTAGCACTGGCGCGCGGCTTGGTAGCTGAACCCGAAGTGTTGCTGTTGGACGAGCCTACCAATCATCTTGATTTTGCCGCCATCGAATGGCTGGAAAACATGCTGCTCGACTACAAGGGCGCACTCCTGTTCATCACCCACGATAGACGCTTCCTCGATCGACTGGCCACCCGTATCATCGAACTCGACCGTGGCCACATCACCGAATTCAAGGGCAACTACGCCAGTTACCAGATCAAGAAGGAAGAGCTGCTGGGAGTCGAGGCCGTACACGCCGCCAAGTTCGACAAGGTGTTGGCGCAGGAAGAAGCTTGGATCCGCCAGGGCGTCAAGGCGCGGCGCGTACGCAACGAGGGGCGCGTGCGCAACCTGGAACGCCTGCGCCTGGAGCGTGCCGCGCGTCGTGCGCGGCAAGGCAATGTGCGCTTGACGCTGGACGCCGGCGAGCGCTCCGGCAAGCTGGTCGCCGAACTGGAACATGTCAACAAGTCTTTCGATGGCCGCGTCATCATCAAGGATTTCTCCACCCGCATCATGCGTGGCGACCGCATCGGCCTGTTAGGCCCCAATGGCGCCGGAAAATCCACACTGCTGAAGCTCATCCTGGGTGAACTGGAAGCCGACGGCGGGGAAATCAAACGGGGCACCACCCTCAACGTCGCCTATTTCGATCAGTTACGCGAACAGCTCGATGAGGAAGCGACCTTGGCCGACACCATCAGCCCCGGCTCTGACTTTGTCGAAATCGGCAATGAGAGAAAGCACGTCATCAGCTATCTGGAAGACTTCCTATTTCCGCCTCAACGCTCGCGAGCGCCGGTCAAATCGTTGTCCGGCGGCGAACGCAATCGGTTGCTGCTGGCGCGCCTGTTCGCCCGACCTGCCAATGTACTGGTGCTGGACGAACCGACCAACGATCTCGACATCGACACGCTGGAATTGCTGGAAGTGTTACTACAGGATTTTAGCGGCACGCTGTTCTTGGTCAGCCACGACCGGGCATTCCTGGAAAACACCGTGACCCAGATCATCTCGTTTGAAGGCAATGGCGAATTGATTGAGTTCGGCGGCGGCTATGATGACTGGAAACGTTTTTCCGATCAGCGCGCGGCGACACTGGCGCAAACAACAAAACCTCCAGCCGAGGCGACCTCAAGGGCCGCCGCCAAACCTGCCAAAACGAAATTGAGCTTTTCCGAGCAGCGTGAACTGGAAGCACTGCCAGACCGCATAGAGGCACTGGAAACCGAGCAGAATATCATCAACGCGGCGCTGGCAAGTCCCGACATTTATCGCGACGACCCGCAGCGGGTCAAGCTACTGCAAACCAGCCTGGCTCTGCTGGAAACCGAGATGGAACAGGCTATGGAACGCTGGGCTGCACTGGAGAGCAAGAAGTAAGAGGATGAATTGATGCAACGCGCTTCGACCATCGTCCGCATTTTCGGCAGAACGCCGATTACCAGAAAATAGAGGAGGCAACATGTCCAACTACGTCATTTCCTTTGAGCAACTCGGCATCAACGATGTCCCTGAAGTCGGCGGCAAGAACGCGTCCTTGGGCGAGATGATCCAGCATCTGACGCAGCTTGGCGTGCGCGTGCCCGGTGGCTTTGCCACCACGGCCGATGCCTACCGCGACTTTCTGGCTCAAAGTGGCCTGGCGACACGCATCAACTCGGAACTGGACAGACTTAACATCGAGGACCTCACGGCGCTGGCCGACTGCGGGCGAAAGATCCGGCAATGGATCATGGACACCCCATTCCAGGAGCAACTGATCCAGGAAATCAGCGACTACTATCACCGACTGGTGGGCGACTCGGAAGATGGCGCCACCTTCGCCGTGCGCTCCTCCGCCACTGCCGAAGACTTGCCTGACGCCTCCTTTGCCGGCCAACAGGAAACCTTTCTCAATATTCATGGCCTGGACCATATCCTGCATGCAATAAAAGAGGTGTTCGCTTCACTTTATAACGACCGCGCCATTTCCTATCGCGTGCACAAGGGCTTTGTGCATGCCGACGTGGCACTGTCTGCCGGCATCCAGAGGATGGTCAGGAGCGACACCGGGGCGTCAGGCGTGATGTTTACGATTGACACTGAATCCGGCTTCGAAAACGTGGTATTCATTACGGCAGCCTGGGGTCTGGGGGAAACCGTGGTCCAGGGCGCGGTCAACCCGGACGAGTTCTACGTGCATAAACCCTTGCTGGAACAGGGGAAACCAGCCATCGTACGGCGCAATCTGGGCTCCAAGTTATAGAAGATGATCTTCACCGACGGACGCAAGGCGGGACGCTCCACCGAGACAGTAGATACTTCCGAGGCAGATCGCCATCGTTTCTCCCTGACCGATGCCGAGGTGCTTGAACTGGCGCGCTATGCCGTCATCATCGAGCAGCACTACGGCGCTGCCATGGACATCGAATGGGGACGCGATGGTATTGATGGCAAGCTGTACATCCTGCAAGCACGCCCGGAAACGGTGAAGTCACAGGCAAGCATCGGCGTGTCGCAAAGCTATACCCTCAAGCAGCATGGCAAGGTGCTCGCCACCGGTCGCGCCATCGGCCAGAAGATAGGATCTGGACCGGTACGCGTCATTCAGTCTGCACGCGATATGCATCTGGTCGAGGCTGGCGACATTCTGGTCACCGACATGACCGACCCCGATTGGGAACCGGTGATGAAGAAGGCTGCCGCCATCGTCACCAATCGTGGTGGCAGGACCTGTCACGCTGCCATTATCGCGCGTGAACTGGGTGTCCCTGCGGTGGTCGGTTGCGGTAGTGCCACCGAAACCCTCACCAATGGGGAAGCGGTCACGGTATCGTGCGCCGAAGGCGACACTGGCTACATCTACAAGGGGGCGCTGGAATTTGAGGTCACCACCACCCGCACCAAGGCCATGCCGCAGATCAAGACCAAGATCATGATGAATGTCGGCAACCCGGACCTAGCCTTCAGCTTTGCCCAACTGCCGAACGAGGGCGTAGGTCTGGCACGGCTGGAATTCGTCATCAACAACATGATAGGCATTCACCCCAAAGCCATCCTGGATAGCAGCAAGACCCGGGAAAGCGTACGCGAGGAAATCGAGCGTCGTTCGCGTGGCTACGCCAGTGCCCGCGAGTTCTACATCGAGAAACTAACCGAAGGCATTGCTACCATTGGCGCTGCATTCTGGCCAAAACCGGTGATCGTTCGCATGTCGGATTTCAAGTCCAATGAATACAAAAAGCTGATCGGCGGCGACATTTTTGAACCGGACGAAGAAAATCCCATGCTGGGCTTCCGCGGTGCCTCGCGCTATGCATCGCCCGAGTTCCGCGACTGCTTCGAGCTGGAATGCATCGCCATGCGCCGCGTGCGCGAGGAAATCGGCCTCACCAATGTCGAGGTAATGATCCCATTCGTGCGCACCGTGGCAGAAGCGCAAGCCGTGGTCGAGGTGCTGGCAAAAAATGGCTTGAGACGCGGTGACAAGGATTTGCGACTGATCATGATGTGCGAAATTCCATCCAACGCACTTTTGGCCGAGGATTTCCTGCAACTGTTCGACGGCTTCTCCATCGGCTCCAACGACCTGACCCAGTTGACGCTAGGCCTGGACCGCGATTCAGCTCTGGTGGCGTCCGCATTCGACGAAAGAAACCCAGCGGTCAAGGCCTTGCTGGCTATGGCCATAGCGGCCTGCATCCGTCTCGACAAATACGTCGGCATCTGCGGCCAGGGGCCATCCGACCATCCAGATCTGGCCGAATGGCTGATGGACCAGGGCATCACCTCCATCTCACTCAATCCAGACACCGTGGTATCCACCTGGCAGCGACTGGGATCAAAAACCTGAACCGCCAAGAAATCAAAAGTCCAGCTATTTTCTTTCGAAGGTTGGCTAACAGAGCTTTTAAAATGCAATCCGTATGACTTAACCGAAAGCCCCTGACTTTGTGCTGAGTTTTTTCTTGGCGCTCTTAGCGACTTGGCGGTTAAAATGTCCTTACCATCACTCCAACTTGCCCGGAGCATAACCCATGAGTTCCATCGAATCCAACCTGACTGAACACCGCCTCTTTGCGCCTGGCACCGAAGTATTGCAGCAGGCCAATATGCCCAGCATGGAGGCCTACCAGGCGCTATGCACTGCGGCCGAGCAGGATTATGAAGGGTTCTGGGCAGGCCTGGCGCGCGAACTGCTGGACTGGCAAAAACCATTTACCCAGGTGCTGGACGAATCCGACGCGCCATTCTATAAGTGGTTTGCTGACGGCACGCTGAACGTCTCCTATAACTGTCTCGACCGCCATCTCGCAACGCGTGGCGACAAGGCTGCACTGATCTTCGAGGCCGACGACGGCAACGTCACGATGGTGAGCTACCGCGAACTCCACAGCCGTGTCTGTCAGTTCGCCAATGCGCTAAAAACGCTGAATCTAGACGTCGGCGACCGTGTGGTGATCTACCTGCCGATGGGCATCGAAGCCGTGGTCGCGATGCAAGCCTGCGCGCGACTGGGGCTGACCCATTCCGTAGTATTCGGTGGCTTCTCCGCCAAGAGCCTGCAAGAGCGCATTCAAGATGCCCGGGCGCGAGCCGTCATCACCAGCGACGGCCAGTTTCGCGGAGGGCGCATATTACCCTTGAAATCGGCCGTGGATGAGGCCCTGTCGATGCCCGGTTGCGAGACCGTGGAAAAAGTGATCGTGCTTGCCCGCACCGGCGGGGACGTCGCCTGGCACGCACGCGACGTATGGTGGCATGACCTGGTCGCAGGCCAGTCCGACAGTTGCGAGCCGGTATGGGTCAACGCCGAACATCCGTTGTTCCTGCTCTACACTTCCGGCTCCACCGGTCAACCCAAGGGCGTGCAGCACGCCTCCGCCGGCTACCTGCTGCACGCCATGAACACCATGCGCTGGACCTTCGATGGCAAAGACAGTGATGTATTCTGGTGCACGGCGGACGTCGGCTGGATCACCGGCCATAGCTATGTAACTTATGGCCCGCTCGCGCTTGGGATGACGCAAGTGGTATTCGAGGGTGTTCCGACCTACCCGGACGCGGCACGTTTCTGGCGCATGATAGAAAAGCACAGGGTCAGCATTTTCTACACCGCGCCGACCGCTATCCGCTCCCTGATCAAGGCCGCTGAAATCAACCCGGCTACGCATCCAAAGAATTTCGATCTTTCCAGCCTGCGACTCTTGGGCTCGGTGGGCGAACCGATCAACCCGCAAGCCTGGATGTGGTATTACGAGAATGTCGGCGGCAGCCGCTGCCCGGTGATGGACACCTTCTGGCAGACCGAGACTGGCGGCCATGTCATCACGCCGCTACCGGTCACACCACTAGTGCCAGGCTCCTGCACCTTGCCCTTCCCCGGCATCCTGGCTGCGGTGGTCGATGAAACCGGACACGAAGTGCCGTGGGGCACCGGCGGCCTGCTGGTGATCAAGCGCCCCTGGCCGTCCATGATTCGCACCATCTGGGGCGATCCGCAACGCTTCGTCAAAAGCTATTTTCCGTCCGATCTTGGTGGAAAACTCTATCTCGCCGGTGACGGCGCAGTACGTGACGCCAAGACTGGCTACTTCACCATCATGGGCCGCATCGACGATGTGCTGAACGTATCTGGCCATCGCCTCGGCACCATGGAGATCGAGTCGGCACTGGTCGCCAACCCTCTGGTGGCCGAAGCCGCCGTGGTCGGCCGTCCGCACGACATCAAGGGCGAGTCCGTGGTCGCCTACGTGGTATTGAAGGGTCCTCGCCCAGAAGGTGAGGATGCCCGCCGCATCGTGACCCAATTGCGCGACTGGGTGGCGCATGAAATCGGCCCCATCGCCAAGCCCGACGAGATCCGCTTCGGTGACAACCTGCCCAAGACCCGCTCCGGCAAGATCATGCGCCGCCTCTTGAGGTCGCTGGCGAAGGGAGAGGAAATCACTACCGACATTTCCACTCTGGACAACCCGGCCATTCTGGATCAATTGAAGCAGAGCATAAACTGATATAGCCAAGCAAAGTGATCAGATCACGATGGCCGGGTTGCAGAGCAGACTCATCTGTGCAGCAGGTGATGTCGAAACTACAACCCGGCCATCATGGATCAATTGAAGCAAGGTATATCCTGATCCGAACAGGACTGAAAAAAACAGGACTTAAGGACTGGGCTCTTATAGCGTGCAGGCGTCACCCGGAGCGGGTAAAATGCCGGCGTGATCAAGAAATCTATCTTTTGGCTCTACAGTGCCACCACCTATCTGCTCTGGACCGGCATCATCATCGTTGCAATGGTGGTGCTCGGGATGCGCTACTTCGTCCTGCCCAACATTCAAGCTTACAAAGACACCATCGCGCAACATGTCGGCCAAGTCGCCGAACAGAAGGTCACCATCGGCGGCATCAAGGCCAGTTGGGATGGGCTGCATCCCCACCTTGACCTGTATCAGGTCAATCTGTTTGATGCCAGAAACCGTTCCGCACTCTCACTCGACCACATCGAAGCCAGTGTTTCATGGCTGAGTCTGGCGCTAGGCGAAGTACGACTTTCCAGCATCGTTGTCCACCAGCCAAAACTGACCGTGCGTCGCGAAGTGGACGGTACATTTTATGTAGCCGGTATCTCACTGTCCGGACCGGCCAGACCACAGTTTCCCAACTGGTTATTGCGCCAGACCAGTTTGGATATTGTGGACGCCAATGTGGTCTGGCAGGACGACCAGCGTCATGCGCCGCCGCTGGCCCTGGAAAAATTATCATTCCATCTTTCCAGCCCGCCATGGGAAAGCCTGCTTGGCCGTCACCGCTTTGGCTTGCAGGCCACCCCATCCGTCGGTTCGTCCCACCCCATCGATGTCCGCGGCAATCTGCTGGGCCGGGATGTGAGTCATCCGGAAGGCTGGAGCGGTACCGTCTACGCCAGACTGGAAGGGACCGACATCGCGGTCTGGCGCACCTGGCTAGACTACCCTTTCGATTTGCGGGAAGGCATTGGCGCGAGCCAGTTCTGGCTCAAGTTTACGCGTGGCAAGGTCAGCGACATCACGGCCGACGTACTATTGCAAAATGTCCACACCCGCTTCAGTGAGACTGCCCCCGAAGCCGTCCTGCGTGACCTTTCCGGTCGCCTGATGTGGCAGCAACAGCCCGACGGCCAGATTTTGGATGCCGTGCGCCTGCGACTGTCCACCGCCCAAGGCCTGGACATGAAAAACGGACAGATCCATATCAAAACAACAATCCACGACAACAAGAAAATGGTCGAAGGCAGTATTCGTTTGGATGAGGCCGTCCTGGAGCAGCTAACCGCCTTCTCCGGATATCTGCCGATCGGCCCGACCCTGCAACAATTACTCACGAAAACCGCGCCCAGAGGCCGACTGCACCAATTATCGATGAGTTGGAGCGGAGACGCCGCCGATCCTGAAAAATATGCCCTGCGCTGCAATTTTGAAGGTCTCGGACGCAATGCCTATCACGGCATTCCCGGGTTTGAAAACATCAATGGCACGATGGACGCAACTCAGGATGGTGGCACATGGAATCTCGAAGCCACGAATGCCATGATAGACATGAAGGATGTCTTGCGCCTGCCGATACCGGCCGACCACCTGTCAGGCCAGGTCAAATGGACCATCAGGAAACAGCTTCTTGACGTCGAAATAAGCAATTTCACCATCGCAAATCCCCATCTTGCCGGCACCATCAACGCCAATTACCGCTACAGTGGTCACGGCAGTGGGGATCTCGATCTCACTGGAAAATTCAGTCATGCCGACGCCAAGTTCGGCCATTTCTACTACCCGACAACCCTCAATCGGGACACATTACACTGGCTCGACAGCTCGATCATGAGCGGACAGATCGATAATATCGGTGTGATCATGCGCGGCAAGCTAGATGACTTCCCCTGGCCAGATGGCAAAAACGGGCTGTTTCAGGTCAAAGCCACCCTCAATGACGCCATTCTCGATTATGCAGAATCCTGGCCGCGCATCGAAGGGCTGCACTTGGACATGCTGTTCCAGGGCAACCGCATGGAATTGAACGCCGATCAGGGACATCTTCTAGGTAACCAGATCATCAAAACCCGCGCGGTCATTGCCAATCTTGCTGCCCCACATCCTGTGCTGGAAGTGACCGGAGAATTGCAATCCCCGGTCATGGAGGCCATCAAATTCGTCAACAATAGCCCGGTACTGACTGCCATCGACCGTTTTACCGAAACCATGGAGGCGAGTGGCAATGGCAAACTGAGCCTCGGCCTGCACATTCCTCTGGACACCAATGGCCTAGGCACCAAGGTCAAAGGCAGCTACCTGATCAGTAATGGCAACATCAATGACGGCCGTGATTTCCCCTTGCTTGACCATATCAATGGCCGGCTGGACTTTACCGAGGCATCACTACGCGCTCAGAATATCAATGCGGGAGTTTTCGGCGGCCCATCCCAGTTCAGCATGGAAACCGGTAAAGATGGCCTGTTGCGGGTCACCGGCCAAGGCCGCGTGAAAGACAGCAACCTGAACCAACTACTGCCCCAGCCCATGGCCGACAGATTGCATGGCGCAGCGGATTGGACCGGCGAAATCAACGTACGCAAGCATCAGGCCGAAATCCTCGTCAAGTCCTCTCTGGTCGGCCTCTCATCCTCCCTGCCTGCACCCTTCGACAAGGCAACCGTTGCCAGTATGCCGTTGCGTATCGAGAAGAAAATGCAGGGCGACAAGCAGGATCTGATCACCCTCAGCTTGGGCAACGTCGTCAGCGCCAAGCTGTTGCGTAGCAACCAGAATGGCACAATGCAGGTCGAACGCGGCGAGATTGCCTTCGGCAGCAATGCCGAACTGCCAGCCAAGTCCGGCATCAGTCTCAGAGGCAATATTGATCACCTTGATGTCGATATGTGGCAAGCATTGCTCGATAACACCAACAACAACGCCAGCATCGACATCACCAGCGCCAATCTTGCCATTGGTACCCTGGACCTGTTTGGAAGACGCATCAACGAGCTCAAGCTCAGTGCCAAAGGCATTAGTGACGGCTGGCAAACATCGCTACAGAGTCAGGAAATTAACGGCGAAGCCACCTGGCTGAAAAGCGGGCATGGCAAGGTCGTGGCACGCCTGAAGTCCTTCATCATCCCGGCTGCCGCGCCCGCGATGTTGAGCGATCCCGATGTTGGGCCAAGGCGTGAACCGGAGTACCCGGCACTCGACATCGTGGCTGAATCATTCGAAATTAAACAGAAAAAACTTGGCCGACTGATACTGCTGGCCAACCCGCAAGGCAACGATTGGAGCATAGAAAAGCTGACCATCAGCAACCCGGACAGCACCCTGACGGCCAATGGCGAATGGCGCAACTGGAAGAGACGACCCAATACCAGGCTCAGCTTGAGTTGGGATATCACCGACATCGGCAAGACCCTGGACCGCTTTGGTTACCCGGGTACTATCCAGAGTGGAAAATCCGACCTGAAGGCGCAGCTCAGGTGGCCCGGCAGTCCGCACGAATTCAACGTCACTGAACTTTCAGGCACCCTGCAAATCGACGCCTCCCATGGCCAGTTCCTCAAGGTCCAGCCTGGCGTGGGTCGATTGTTCAGCGTGCTAAGCCTGCAGAACCTGCCGCGCAGACTCAGCTTCGACTTCCGTGATGTATTTTCCGACGGTTTTACCTTCGACAAGGTAAGCGCCAGTGTTCGCATCGACCGCGGCGTGATGCATAGCGAGGACTTCAAACTGGAAGGGCCTGCCGCCAAAGTGGCCATGCGGGGCGAAACCGATCTCAATCGCGAAACGCAGAATCTGCACCTCAAGGTCACACCGTCCATTGGCGACAGCCTTTCCCTGGCCGCGTTTGCCGGAGGCCCGGTCGTGGGGGCAGCGGCATGGGTGGCACAAAAGCTGCTGCAAGATCCAATCAACAAGCTGGCCGCCTATGAATATGACATTACCGGCACGTGGGATCACCCCGAGGAAGTCAAATCAAATAATGCCGCACCCCAGCCTGCCGCAGCCGTATCGCCACTCGAAAAATAAGGTATCATTGGCCTCATAGTCCTCAATCCCTAGCCCTTAGTCCTAGCCAAAAATGCCCATCAAATCACGCACAAAAACTACGAAATCATCCAAGACCAGCAAGGCGTCGCCCGGCATCGTCAAGATCGCCGGCATCCAGATGGCCTCCGGCCCCTCTGTTTCAGCCAACTTGAGCGAGGCCGAACGCCTGATCGAGATTGCCGTCAACCAGGGCGCAATCCTGATTGCTCTGCCGGAATATTTCGCCATCATGGGCATGAAAGATACCGACAAGGTCAAGGTACGTGAAAAAGAAGGGAGCGGACCAATCCAGCGCTTCCTGTCCAAGATGGCAAAGACCCACCACATCTGGCTGATTGGCGGCTCACTGCCATTGGAATCAAACTCTCCGGACAAAGTGCGCAATACCTGCCTGATGTACGACCCGACCGGCAAGCAGGTCGCGCGCTATGACAAGATCCACCTGTTTAACCTCGACCTTGGCAATGAGCATTATCGTGAGGATGACACTATCGAAGCAGGCGAAAAGGTCGTCGTCGTCGATACTCCACTAGGCCGCGTCGGCCTGTCCTTGTGCTACGATCTGCGCTTTCCAGAGCTGTACCGCGCTATGGGAGAGGTTGACCTGATCGTAGTGCCGGCGGCATTCACCGACACCACGGGACGCGCGCACTGGGAAACACTGATCCGCGCCCGTGCCATCGAAAACCAGTGCTACGTGCTGGCGTCAGCGCAAGGTGGTTACCATCTGTCAGGCCGCGAAACTCACGGCAACAGCATGATCGTCGATCCCTGGGGGGTAGTGCAAGATCGCCTGCCACGCGGCTCCGGCGTGGTCGTTGCCGGCATGAACCCGGCCTACCAAGCCAGCCTGCGTAACAGCCTGCCTGCCCTCAAGCACCGCACGCTGCATGCCTGCTAAAAAATTGAATCACGGGCTACACCGGGAAAAATCAGTGCTCTGTTCTTGGCGCTCCCCGTGCCTCCCCGTGTACCCCAAGGGTACTTTCTGCAGGACGTTCCCCGTGGTGAAAATTTAATGACTATAGAAAAACTCCCCGCCGTCTCCAGCCCTGAACCGGGTACCTTGTTCGCCACCGCGACCGAAACCCTGCTTGCCCCCTACCAGCTCGACAATGCCGCGTTACAGGGCGTACTCGGTAGCATCATGACGCACGACATCGATTATGCCGACCTGTATTTCCAGTACAGTCGTGCCGAGAGCTGGGGGCTGGAAGAGAGCCAGGTCAAGTCTGGCAGTTTCAGCATCGATCAGGGCGTGGGGGTACGTGCCGTCAGTGGCGAGAAGACTGCCTTCGCCTACTCCGACGACATCAGTCTGGATGCGCTGCAACAGGCAGCGACTGCCACACGTGCCATCGCCACGCAAGGCAGTGACAAAACCGCCCAGGCCTTGCAACGGCAAAAAGGTGCGTCACGCTTGTACCTGCCGAACGACCCCATTGCCTCCCTGTCCGACGATCACAAGGTCAAACTGCTGGAGCGCCTGGAGCAATATGCGCGTTCCCTCGACCCGCGCATCACTCAAGTCATGGCCTCCCTCGCTGGCGAATATGAAGTCGTGTTGATTGCGCGCCATGACGGCGTGATGGCGGCCGACATCCGGCCGCTGGTGCGCGTTTCGGTACAAGTGATCGCTGAAGCCGGGGACTCCCGCGAGCAGGGCTCCTCCGGCGGTGGCGGGCGCTATGACTACGGTTATTTCAGCGACGAGATATTGCACCAATACGCCCGCGAGGCCGTGCATCAGGCCATCACCAATCTTGATGCGCGCCCCGCGCCTGCAGGTGCCATGACCGTGGTACTGGGCGCTGGCTGGCCCGGCATCCTGCTGCACGAGGCGATCGGCCATGGCCTCGAGGGCGACTTCAACCGCAAGGGCAGTTCGGCCTTCGCCAACCGCATTGGCCAGCAGGTTGCGGCCAGCGGTGTCACGGTGGTGGATGATGGCACCATCGCCAACCGCCGCGGCTCGCTCAACATTGACGATGAGGGCACGCCCACCCAGCGCACCGTGCTGATCGAGAATGGCATTCTAAAAGGCTATCTGCAGGACTCGCTCAATGCCCGCCTGATGGGGACTGGACTCACCGGCAATGCGCGGCGCGAATCCTACGCCCACATCCCGATGCCTCGGATGACCAATACCTACATGCTGAACGGCGATCGTGACCCGCAAGAAATCATAGCCTCGGTCAAGCGCGGCCTCTATGCCGTCAACTTCGGCGGTGGCCAGGTTGACATCACCAGCGGCAAATTCGTGTTCTCCGCCGCCGAGGCGTGGATGATAGAAGATGGCAAACTGAGCTATCCGGTCAAGGGTGCAACCCTGATCGGCAATGGGCCGGAAGTGCTAAAACACGTATCCATGATAGGCAACGACATGCGGCTCGACCCCGGCGTCGGCACCTGTGGCAAGGAGGGTCAGAGCGTACCGGTCGGGGTCGGACAACCCACTTTGCGCATCGATAGTCTGACAGTTGGCGGAACCGCTTGATTTTTCATTAATTTTTAATATAATTGTAGTAATTATGGGTTAGCGTGTCGTTTTCCCAAATTTATTGAGACCGAAAGGAAGTTCCATGGCTGAATCCAAGAACACTCCGGTAGCCCAAAAAGCCGCCCCTGCCGCCAAGCCCGTTGCTGCCACAAAGAGTACGTCTGACACCGCCGCCAAGCCGAAATCGACAGTCGCCCCCAAGGCCGCTGTGACCAAGCCTGTCGCCGCGAAGAAAGCACCGGCCGCCAAGAAAGCACCGACCGCCGCCCAAGCGCCTGCGTCCAAGAAGGCACCCGCTGCTGCCAAAGCGCCTGCGCCCAAGAAGGCAGCGACCGCAAAAACGAAACTGAGCAATGAAGATCGCTACAGAATGATACAAGAAGCAGCCTTCTATCGAGCCGAGAAGGAAGGCTTCAGCGGTGACCAATGGGGCCACTGGATTCAAGCCGAGCTGGAAATTGAAAGAAAATTTCCAAAGTAAGCTGAACTCGACTGCAAACCCCGCCTGACTTTAGTCTGCGGGGTTTTTTGTTTTGGAAGTCGTAGCTCAAAGGCTATAATTCGCCCCGTATGTTGCCCTTCCTTCCCGTTCCCGCCGCAGGTAAAACCGAGCACGTCCGTGGCCTGACCAGCGGCGCCGATAGCTTGGCGCTGGCCAATCTTGCCGGCACGCTGAAGAAACCACTGATCATCCTTTGCGCTAATGCGTTCGACGCCCAGCGCCTGCTGGATGAAATGCACTGGTTTGCGCCCGCACTTGCCATTTACTTGCTGCCGGATTGGGAGACGCTGCCATTCGACCATTTCTCGCCACATCCAGACCTGGTATCGGAACGCCTGGCGACCCTCTACCAGATCACGCAGAACGCCTGCGATGTGGTACTCATTTCGGCCACCACCGCTCTTGTACGCCTGCCACCGCAAGTCTTCCTGGCAGCGCATACCTTCATGCTCAGCAAGGGTCAGAAACTCGATGTGGAGGCCTTGCGCATGCAGTGTGCCGAGGCCGGCTATCACCATGTCAACCAGGTCATGTCGCCGGGAGAATTCAGCATCCGCGGCGGCCTGATCGACCTATTTCCCATGGGCAGCGCCTTGCCCTACCGCCTCGACCTGTTCGACGACGAGATCGAAACCCTGCGCACCTTCGATGTGGACAGCCAACGCAGCCTGTATCCCGTCGGTAACATCCGCCTGTTGCCGGCGCGCGAATTCCCGCTGGATACCAAAGGCATTACCCTTTTTCGCCAGAATTTCCGCGAGCTGTTTGAAGGCGACCCATCGAAGTGCCGCATCTACAAGGAGGTCAGCAACGGCAATGCACCGGGCGGTATCGAATGGTATCTGCCGCTGTTTTTCGAGGCCACCGCCACCCTGTTCGATTACCTGCCATTGGACGCCATGCTGTGCCTGCATGGCGATCTCGACGCCGCCGCGCAAGGCTTCTGGGCTGAGGCCATGGGCCGCCATCGAATGCTTGAGCCCGATCTCGAGCGCCCGATTCTCCATCCCCGTGCTCTGCTTCTGGAAACCGCCGATTTCTTCACCGCCACACAGCGTTTTGCAAGGCTTCAACTCACTTTAAAATCCCCCTCGTCCTCAACTGGAGAGCTTAGGGGTGAGGATGCACTACCAGACCTTAACATCGAACGCCGCGCCGAACATCCTCTGCACAAGCTGCAGGCCTATCTGGCCGATTTCAACGGACGCGTCCTGATTGCCGCCGAAAGTCTGGGCCGACGCGAGACAATCACCCAACTCCTGCATGAGCATGGACTGCATCCCAAGCCCTGCGACGATTGGGCACAGTTCCTGGCATCAAAGGAAGCACTGATGCTTTCAGTCGCACCACTGCATCAGGGTTTCATCTCACCATACCATGCCGCCGATGGACTGGCCTTCATCACCGAAGCTGAACTCTATCCGGCCCAGGTACGCCAGGAACGCAGGCGCGAAAAAGACAAAGCGCGCAGTACCGAGGGCATGCTGAAAGACCTGTCCGAACTGCGAGAGAATGATCCGGTAGTGCACGAGCAACACGGCGTCGGCCGCTATCGGGGTCTCGTCAACCTGGACTTCGGCGAGGGCGAGACCGAGTTTCTGTTGCTGGAATACGCGGGCGCCGACAAACTCTATGTGCCGGTATCCCAGTTGTTCGTGATTTCGCGCTATTCCGGCGGCCCCCCCGAGTCCGCACCGCTGCACAAACTTGGCAGCGAACAGTGGGGCAAAGCCAAGCGCCGCGCCCTCAAACAGATCCATGATACCGCCGCCGAACTGCTCAATCTTTATGCCATGCGCGCATCTCGTCAGGGCCACGCCTTCACCTTGGGCCTCGCAGACTATGAGGCCTTCAGCGAGGGCTTCCCGTTCGAGGAAACCCCGGATCAGTTAGCCGCTATCGAGGCCGTGATCAGCGACATGCAATCAGGTCGGCCGATGGATCGATTGGTTTGCGGCGACGTCGGCTTCGGCAAGACCGAAGTCGCACTACGTGCGGCATTTGTCGCCGTCATGGGCGGGCGACAGGTAGCGGTACTAGTTCCTACTACCCTGCTGGCTGAACAGCATTACAACAACTTCTGCGACCGCTTCTCCGAGTGGCCAATCAAAATTGCCGAGATTTCGCGTTTCCGCAGTGCCAAGGAACAAAAAGAAGCCCTGGCAGGTTTGGTTACCGGCAACATCGACATCATCATCGGCACCCACCGGTTGATCCAGAAGGATGTCCAGTTCAAGAACCTGGGGCTAGTGATCCTGGACGAAGAACACCGCTTCGGCGTGCGACAGAAGGAGCAGCTAAAAGCCATGCGCGCCGAAGTGGACGTACTGACGCTGACCGCAACGCCGATCCCGCGCACGCTGTCGATGGCGATGGAAGGCCTGCGCGAGTTCTCCGTAATCTCTACCCCGCCACAGCGTCGCCTGTCGATCAAGACCTTCGTCTCAAGCTGGTCCGAGGGCATCATTCGTGAAGCGGTAACACGCGAGTTGAAGCGTGGCGGCCAAGTCTATTTCTTGCACAACGAAGTGGACAGCATTTATCTGATGCGCGACAAACTTGAAAAAATGTTGCCGGAAGCACACATTGGCATCGCTCACGGTCAGTTACGCGAACGCGAGCTGGAACACGTGATGCGCGACTTCTACCATCAGCGTTTCAACCTGTTGTTATGCACCACCATCATCGAAACCGGCATCGACGTGCCCTCCGCCAACACCATCATCATGAACCGCGCCGACCGTTTCGGTCTGGCGCAACTGCACCAGTTACGGGGACGCGTCGGTCGGTCGCACCACCAGGCCTACGCCTACCTGCTGACTGATCCGGATGCCAGCATCACGCCGCAGGCAGAAAAACGCCTGGATGCGATCGTGCTAATGGAAGACCTCGGTGCCGGCTTCCACCTCGCCATGCACGATCTTGAAATCCGTGGCGCTGGCGAATTGCTGGGCGAGGGTCAATCTGGCGAGATGCAACAAATCGGCTTCAACCTGTATGCCGAAATGCTGGCCCATGCAGTCAAACAGATGCAAGCAGGCCGCGAACCGGATCTAGAATCGCCACTCGGCGTGACCACCGAGATCAATCTGCACACGCCGGCCCTGATGCCGGACGTCTACTGTCCGGACGTAAACGAACGTCTGGTGCTCTACAAGCGCCTTGCCAACTGCGCCACAGCGGATCAGTTGCAAGCCATGCAGGAGGAACTGATAGACCGCTTCGGCCTGCCCCCGCCGCAGACCGAAGCCCTGCTTGAATGCCACAACTTGCGCATCGCCGCGAAGGCGCAAGGCATCGTCAAGATCGACGCTTCTGACGCTGCCATTCAATTGCAGTTTGATCTGCAGGCCGATCTCGACCCGATGAAACTGGTCTACCTGTTGCAGTCCAACCGCCACGCCCGCATGAACGGCCCTGACAAGCTGCGCATCACGGTGGCCAAGGCCGACATCCGCCAGCGCGCCGACTATATTCGAACCCTCATCAAGGACCTTACATGATTGAAAGCCTCATCACCCTGCTCGCCCAATGGATCATCCATATCATTTCAACGCTTGGCTACTACGGCATCGCGCTGCTGATGGCCATCGAGTCGGCCTGCATTCCGTTGCCGTCGGAGATCATCATGCCGTTCTCCGGATTCCTGGTATTCAAGGGCGAAATGACGCTATGGGGTGTGGCGCTGGCGGGCGCCATCGGCTGCGTGCTCGGTTCCATTCCGGCCTATTATCTCGGCATGCTTGGCGGACGACCTGTTGTAGAAAAATACGGCAAATATGTACTTATCTCACACCACGACCTGCATATCGCCGATCGCTGGTTCGCACAACACGGCGAAATCATCATCTTCATTGGCCGCCTGCTTCCGGCAGTACGCACCTTCATTGCCTTCCCAGCCGGGATAGCACGGATGCACATGGGACGCTTCATCGCCTACACCTTCACGGGGTCCCTGATCTGGTGCTATGTGCTGGCCTATGCCGGCATGAAGATGGGCGAAAACTGGGAAAGCCTGAAGGTGTATTTCCACCAGTTCCACAACATCATCGCCGTCTCTGTGGCAGTGTTCGTGATATGGTTCGTACGACGCCACCTGAAACAAGTCAGACGCCACCATCCTTAATATTGGACTAGAATAAACATTCAACTTGGGAAAGGGTTAACCGCCATGCCATTGAATGACTGGATCATGGGCAGCATCCGCAACAAACTCCTGCTCATCACTGGATCAGGTACCGTTGGTCTGCTGGCTGCATCGCTCTACGGACTCTGGCTGGCTTGGCAGGAAAGCCTTGTGCTCTCCGCGAGCGCGACGGCCTCGTTTCAACAACAGATATTCTTCACTCTCGGGGGCATGAGTTTTGCCATTCTGTTCGCCTTTGCAAGCTTCTTAGGGTTAGTGCAACGCAACATCGTCGCACCCGCACATCAACTGGCGCGCGATCTGGATCGCCTGGCTGGAGGTGACTTCTCACAAGCCGTCAAGCGCACCACCACCGATGAAATCGGCGATGTGGCCGCCAGTGCCGAGAAAATCCGAATCGAACTAGGCGGCATCATTCGACACGTGAAGGACTCTACTTCCCAGGTACTGCAAGCCGCTTCCACTCTTGCCTCAACTTCACAGGCGATCGTCAGGGTCTCGCAAAACCAGAGCGACTCGGCCAGTACCACTGCACAAGCAGTAGAACTGGTCACGGCCAGCGTGGGCCGCGTGGCAGAAAGTGCCGATGACGTGCGCCGCCTGTCCGACTCCAGCGTCGAGGAAACGCGTCTCGGCAATGAAAAACTGGTGGCCTTGGCCCAGGAAGTGGACAAGGCCGTTGCCGCCATGCAGGAAATCGCGGAATCCGTCAGTTTGTTTGTCAGCAATACGGCCTCCATCAGTCACATGACACAGCAAGTGAAGGATATCGCCGACCAGACCAATCTGCTGGCACTCAATGCGGCCATTGAGGCAGCCCGTGCAGGCGAGCAGGGTAGAGGATTCGCGGTGGTAGCGGATGAAGTGCGCAAGCTGGCTGAGAAATCCTCGCAATCCGCCAACGAAATCGACGGCGTCACCCGCGCCATCGAAGATCAGTCCAGCCGGGTGCTGCAGACGCTGGATCATGGCCGGAAATTCCTTCAGTCCAGCCAGGAGTTGACTGGCATAGCCACTGCAGCACTTCAGCGCACGCGTGACACTGCAACGATGGCCAATGAGGGCATAGACAACATCAGCACTTCTGTGCGCGAGCAGAATGCCTCCAGCATGGAAATCTCACGCAACATCGAGAACATCGCCGGCATGGCGCGTGAGAACAGTGCCTCAGTGCAGCAAACCGCAGAGGCGGCTCATCATCTGGAACAACTGGCCGCAGGCCTGCAGGCTGCCGTGGTCCGTTTCAAGGTTTAAAGGTCCTGGTCCCTTAGTCCTTCCCCCAGCGCAACCAGACACGCAAACGCCGAAAGGCTGCGCTCTCCACCATATCCGGCAACAGCACCACATGCCGGGACAAACGCTCGCCTGGCAAGCGAAAATTGAGCACGGTCAGCTTTGGGGTGACGAAACTGCTGCCCAGCACCTCGACATCTCTCCAGTCTTTTGCACGGGAATAACAGCGTAATTTTCCTGAAACTTCGAGCTCCAGGGCGGTGATGGTCTGCGCCGACCAGGCATATCGACCTAGATGCCAGGCCGTGGCTGCAACCACCATTGCGCCGCACAAGCACTTGATCCACCAGGGCAGGGGAAGCAGCAGCAACAAAACCACAACTGACAAACAGACGCCACCCAGCATCCCGGCCAGCATACGCGATGGACGCAGGGCAACATGGAGTGGCTTCACGCTATAATGGCGCATCGCAATAACCTGACGGCTCTTTCATGAATCCTCTTTGGCAAGATTTCCTCACCGCGCAAGGCGCGCAAATGAAGGATGGACGCGTCATCCATTTCGGTCAACCCGCGCTCGAACTGGCTCCCACGCCTGACGACAGCATTATTGCCGATTTGTCTCATCTTGGCATGCTGCAAGCCGACGGCACGGACGCCCTCACCTTTCTGCAAGGCCAACTCACCAATGACGTCAAGCTGCTTGACGGCAACAACAGCCAATATACCGGCTACTGTACCCCCAAGGGGCGGCTGCTGACCATTTTTCTAGCCTTCACCCACCACGACCACATTTATCTGCAGTTGAACGGAGCGCTGACTGAGTCCGTGCTAAAACGTCTCAAAATGTACGTGATGCGCTCCCACGTTACCCTCACTGATATATCAAACAGTACGGTGCGCATCGGCTTGGCCGGTACTGGCGCCGCAGCAGTCTTGAGTCGAATCTTTGACGAAATCCCGCAACAGGCGCATCAAGTGGTCAACCTCGAATCCACCCATATTCTTCGACTACCCGGTGACCTACCGCGTTTTGAGATCATCACTGCGCCGGAACAGGCGACCGCTCTTTGGACAGCCTTGCAGCCCGGTTGCACCGCCGTGGGAACCGACCGCTGGGAATGGCTGGAAATCAAGTCCGGCACCCCCGACGTCGTCTTGGCGACGCAGGAAGCCTTCGTGCCCCAAATGGTCAACCTTGACCTGCTAGGCGGCATCAATTTCAAGAAGGGCTGCTACACTGGTCAAGAAATTGTCGCCCGCACGCATTATCTAGGCAAGGTCAAGCGTCGTACCTATCTCGCCCATATGGACACCGCCCTGACACCTCAGGCAGGCGACCCATTGTATGGCAGCGATAGTCAGGATGCCGTCGGACAAGTGGTACGGGCGGCAACAGCCCCAGCCGGCGGCTTCGACCTGCTGGCGGAACTCAGGAGCGAGAGTGCTGGCACAAGCGCCATCCATTGGGCATCGCCCGAAGGTGCAACGCTGACCCTGCTGGAAATGCCCTACTCAATGGCATGAACCCTAGCTGTAGCCTATTACGTATCAGATAGTTGGCATAGCTTATGAAAGTCAATCTACGGCTGTCGGCCAAGTGTGTCATTCCTATGTAACCGCTATGGCGCAACGAAATAGGCAAGATTCACCACAATTTCTGTCCTTAAAGGCTGTCCGTTGTACTGCACCGGGATCATTATTTGCTAAAGCTGACCCACCTTAATCAGCGCTTTACAAGTGTAAAGAAATACTTTTTTGATTTCCATCCCCTGCAGGGCAAGCCAAAGCGCTACAGCATCCATGTAAATGGCCCGTGGTGCATCACCTTCGAATGGGAAGGCGAGAATGCGTTTCAAGTCAACTTGGAAAACTATCATTAGGAGGCATTATGCGTACACGCAAACCAACTCACCCCGGCGCAATTTTGCGCGAAGATGTTTTACCTGAACTCAATATGTCAGTTAGCGCTTTTTCGCGCAGCCTTGGCGTTTCGCGCCAAACAGTGCATGCGGTTCTGGCGGAACGCAGTGGTGTTTCTCCTGAAATGGCACTCTGCTTAGGGGCATTATTGGGCAGTGGTGCTCAGCTATGGGTGGACATGCAAACAAAATATGACTTGTGGCAAGCAGAGGCTAAGCTGCACGATGTGTTGCAACAGATGCATCGCATTACAGCCGACCACGCAGTAGCTTGACGATCCGCCATGATGTTCACCTCGATACCTGACGCCCATTCTGTATGATTGCTTGCATTTACGCTGATGCCAGTTGCTGTTGACCTGCGTTTCCAACATGTGCTCAAACGCGCCACTAGCGCTGGAACCCTGTGATGCGGGAAGGTGCAATTCAGAGAAGGCCGAGCCTGCAGCAAAAGACTGACCGGCACGCTCCGAGCCTGATTCCGCTTGCAGGGGGCCGTAGTTTCATGACCTTGCCAGCTACAATTCTATTCAGTTGATGCTATCGTTGAGGCAGGTTGATTGGCTCCTCAATCGAAATAATCAATCATGTAATCCCCCAGATCATCCATCAAAGTCGAACTTTTTGTTGGCGTCGAATCCACCTTGGAGGGCTGCTCTTCTTTGGTTGGTTGCATTGTTTTGGGAGGCAGTGGTTCTTTGGGCAGCGGGACATCCCTAGGCAGCTGTACATCCTGCTGCGGCTGCATGACTTCCACGGGTTCTAAAATCTCTTTGCGCGCAGGGGCTTCCTTGGGCGCTAGCGCCGCTTCAGGCATTGGCGTTTCCTTGGGCGGCATTGATGCAGCAGGTGGCAAAACCGCCTGGGGTGTCCCCTTGGATGGCAATTCGTCCTGAGAATCCAACTTGGCCGGCGGTTTAGCCGCTCGCTTGGGCACGGTCACCGGATAGACCGCGTTATATTTAAGCGCGTCAACAACGCCATGATCCCAGAAAACCAATTCTTCCGGGCTTAGCCGCGGATTGGTCTGTATGACTCTGGATTCGGTGAGCAGGGCACGTCGGGTCGCAAGCATACCGCGATAGTACGAATTTCTGGTATTCACAAGTCCCTCCGGCCCTTTCAAAAAGATTTAAAAATGCGACTCCATTAAAAGAGCACGCTTTGTCCAATGCCACCCCTCAGAATTTATACTACGCCACCTTGCATTCAGTTCGTCATAACGCATTGGATAGTATCAAATTCTTTCACAAATGGAGTGAAATGTATATTGGGCCGGTGATGAATTTTGCATGTTGCTGCTACGTCGCTGTGGCCCTTTTGTTTCGCGAACCATCTTATTTTTCAGCAGCCAGAATTCCAGTATTGATCGGGACGGGATTGAGTAAAATGGGCAGAAAGGACGCAGTTAATACACCACGATTGACTGCGGGAGTCGGCCTGGAAAAAAACGAATAAGTAGAATACCGCTACGACCACGTACTCAATGCCTAAGGTCACCTGATGTACGCAATCGCATTTGGCCTGTAGTAGCTGACACGAATAACATCATTCCAAGGATGTATCGCCGGCGCATGCCGAAATTGGCGCCACCTTGATTCCATATGGATTCCGCCGCGTTCGACCATTGACCGCAGACCAACGCCGCACGATACGAATTAAGGTTTGGCTATGGCTGCAGGCTTGGCGGCGGCTGGCACGTTTTCCATCACTTGGTAGAATACCTCGTCCAGCTTGACCATGCCCAACTCCGAACGAGCACGTTCCTCAATGGCGGCATAACCGGTCTTGAGATCACGCACATCAGCATCCAGTGCGTCGTTACGTAACTTCAGCGCGGCATTGCCCTCCTTCTGCTTCTCGATCTGACGCGACAGATCCCACACCCGTAACCAGCTGCCCTTGCCCAGCCACAACGGATATTGCAGCGCAGCGATGAGGATGACCAGAACGAGGGTGAGCAGCCTCATGATCAGACAGGATTACCCGATCAACTGATAGAAGGCATTGCGACCCGGATAGCTGTCAGGGCCCAGTTCTTCTTCGATACGCAGTAACTGGTTGTACTTGGCGATGCGCTCGGAGCGCGACAACGAACCGGTCTTGATCTGCAGAGCATTGGTGGCGACGGCAATATCGGCGATAGTGGTGTCTTCGGTCTCACCCGAACGATGCGAAATTACCGAAGTATAGCCGGCACGCTTGGCAGTTTCGATGGCATCGAAGGTTTCGGTCAGGGTGCCGATCTGGTTCACCTTGATCAATATGGAGTTGGCCACGCCTCGGCGGATGCCCTCCTTCAGGATTTTTGAATTGGTCACAAACAAATCATCGCCCACCAGCTGAATCGAGTCGCCCATGCGCTGGGTAAGGAGGCTCCAGCCATCCCAGTCGAACTCGCTCATGCCGTCCTCGATGCTGATGATGGGATACTTGTCCACCCAGGCGGAGAGGTAATCGGTGAACTGCTCGGAATTGAGCTTGAGCCCTTCAGATGCGATGTCATACAGACCATCCTTATAGAACTCGGAACTGGCGCAATCGAGACCAATCAGCACGTCACCGCCCGGCTCGTAGCCGGCGGCGGAGATCGCCTCCATGATGTATTGCAGCGCCGCCTCGTTGCTCGGCAGGTCAGGAGCAAAGCCACCCTCGTCACCCACGGTGGTAGCCAGACCCTTTTTGTGCAGGATTTTTTTCAGCGCATGAAACACCTCGGCGCCACAACGGATGGCTTCGCGAAAGCTCGGACGCCCGGCCGGGATGATCATGAATTCCTGCATGTCGATACTGTTAGAGGCATGCGCGCCGCCATTGATGATATTCATCTGTGGAACCGGCAGCTGCATGCGACCTGCACCGCCCAGATAACGATACAGCGGCAGGCCCGATTCCTCGGCCGAGGCCCGGGCGCAAGCCATGGAGACCGCCAGGATGGCGTTAGCCCCCAAGCGGCTTTTGTTCTCGGTGCCATCGAGTTCGATCAGGGCATGGTCGATGAAGCTCTGCTCTTCGGCATCCAGCCCAATGATCGCCTCGGTGATCTCGGTATTGACGTTCTCCACCGCGCGCTGCACGCCACGGCCCAGATAACGCGTATTATCCCCGTCGCGCAATTCGACCGCCTCCTTGCTGCCGGTCGAGGCGCCGCTTGGCACCGCCGCGCGGCCTATAATGCCGCTTTCAAGCAGCACGTCACATTCCACCGTCGGATTGCCGCGAGAATCCAAAATTTCACGCGCGATGACTTCTACAATTGCACTCATGTTTTTTCCTTAAAAATTCAATTAGCCGCAGAGATCACAGAAGACACAAAAGAAACGGCACAACCCTCTGTGCTCTCTGTGCCCGCTGTGGCTTAAAGTCCTTGTTCTATAAATCCGTGCTGCTTCACCAAGCGATCGAGTTCGACCAGCGTTGCGAGCAGAGCCTGCATCTTGTCGAGAGGCCAGGCGTTGGGGCCATCCGACAGAGCCTCGGCCGGGTTGGGGTGAGTCTCCATGAACACGCCAGCCACCCCGCTCGCCACCGCCGCGCGCGCCAGTACTGGGACATGTTCGCGCTGTCCGCCACTCTTGTCGCCTTGGCCCCCGGGTTGCTGCACCGAATGGGTGGCATCAAACACCACCGGGCAACCGGTGTTGCGCATCACAGCCAACCCGCGCATATCTGACACCAGCGTATTGTAACCAAAAGAAACCCCGCGCTCGCACACCATGATGTTGTCAGCACCACCGTTAACGGCGCGCGCCTTGTCGACCACATTCTTCATGTCCCAAGGCGCCATGAATTGGCCCTTCTTGATATTGACCGGCTTGCCGGAACGGGCACAGGCCTCGATGAAATCTGTCTGCCGACACAAGAAGGCTGGTGTCTGCAGCACATCCACCACGGATGCGACTTCTGGCACCTCTGCCTCGTTGTGCACGTCAGTCAGCACTGGCACGCCGATCTGGCGTCTAACCTCGGACAGGATGCGCAAGCCCTCGTGCATGCCTAAGCCCCGAAAGGTCTTGCCGGAGCTGCGATTGGCCTTGTCATAAGATGACTTGTAGATGAAGTTGATGCCAACAATACGGCACATTTCCTGCAGCGACCCGGCGGTGTCCAGCGCCATTTGTTCCGACTCGATCACACAGGGACCGGCGATCAGGAACAGGGGCTGGTCAAGGCCGACTTCAAATCCACATAATTTCATCAAATACACCTTGTTTAGTGCAGGCGGCCTCGCCTGCACATCAGCACCAATTCAGCAGGCGAGGCCGCCTGCGCTACCAGCTACTTGTTTGCCTCTTTATGTGCGATTGCGGCTTCTATATACGCTTTGAACAGCGGATGTCCGGCACGCGGATTGGAGGTGAATTCCGGGTGGAACTGGCAAGCGACAAACCAAGGATGAACATCCGGTGGCAACTCTATCATCTCGCACAGGTTTTCCGTTGGCGTCCGCGCAGAAATCACGAGGCCCGCAGCCTCCAACTGGGCGACATAATGATTGTTGACCTCATAGCGATGGCGATGACGCTCATTGACCTCTAGTCCGTAAATCTTAGCCGCCAGCGTGCCGGGGTTGACCGGACACTTCTGAGCTCCCAGACGCATGGTGCCACCAAGGTCTGAGTTTTCATCACGCTTTTCTGTCTTGCCTGAGGCATCCTTCCATTCGGAGATCAGGCCGACCACAGTATGCGGGGACGCCGGATCGAATTCGGTACTATTAGCCAGGGTCAGACCCGCCACGTCGCGCGCGAACTCGATCACGGCCAGTTGCATACCGAGGCAGATACCGAGATAGGGCAGTTTCATTTCGCGGGCATAGCGGATAGCGGCAATCTTGCCCTCGGTGCCGCGTTTGCCAAAGCCGCCCGGCACCAGGATGGCATCCATATGAGAGAGCGCATCACAACCGTTCTGTTCAATCTCCTCCGAATCCATGTAATGGACCTTGACCTTGGAACGGGTGTGCATGCCGGCGTGGATCAATGCTTCGGTCAGCGACTTGTAGGATTCGGTCAGGTCGACATACTTGCCGACAAAGGCGATATCCACAAAATGTTCAGGATGCTCCCAGGCTGAAATCAGATGCTTCCAGACTGAGAGGTCCGCCGCCTTCGCCAGAATGCCCAGCTTATGGCAGACAATCTCGTCCAGCATCTGCTCATGCAACATGCCAGGAATCTTGTAGATGGAATCACTATCGACGGCGGAAATCACCGCTTCGGTCGCAACATTGGTAAACAACGCAATCTTGCGCCGTTCCTCATCTGGAATCGGTCTATCGGCACGACACAACAGAATGTCCGGCTGGATGCCGATCTCGCGCAATTCCTTAACCGAGTGCTGGGTCGGCTTGGTTTTCAGCTCACCGGCAGTCGGAATCCAGGGCACCAGTGTCAGATGCACATAGCAGGCATTGCCGCGGCCTTCTTCGATACCCATCTGGCGAATGGCTTCCAGAAACGGCAGTGACTCAATGTCACCCACGGTGCCTCCAATCTCGCAGATGGCCACTTCCGCGCCTTCCGCACCACGCTTGATGTTGAACTTGATCTCGTCGGTAATGTGGGGGATCACCTGCACCGTCTTGCCGAGATACTCACCACGCCGCTCCTTGCGGATGACATTCTCATAGACCTGACCGGTGGTAAAATTGTTGGATTTTTTCATGCGAGCGCTGATGAAGCGCTCTTAATGGCCGAGGTCAAGATCAGTCTCTGCGCCATCATCCGTGACGAACACTTCACCGTGCTGGAACGGACTCATGGTACCGGGATCAACGTTGATGTACGGATCCAGCTTGAGCATGGTGACTTTGATGCCGCGCGATTCAAGAATGGCGCCCAGTGAAGCGGCGGCAATCCCCTTGCCCAGGGAAGAAACCACGCCGCCAGTGACGAATACGTATTTGGTCATGAGGAACTTCGTAAAGTGAGGCGGACGGGAATGTATTTTATCTTAAACCACCACCGCTCACAATGAAGCTAAAAGGCATTTAAACCTCGGGGGAACAAGGCGGAGTTCAGGGAGTTTCAATCTTTATCTCACATACCTAAGGCGTGGCCATGTAAAGCCATTGAGCCACTCTAGTTTCCGCCGAGCCCCATGCTCCCGATTTATTTCCCATGTTTATGAAAGTAGCGCAGGCGGCCTCGCCTGCATGTTCAGGCGAGCCATTCAGCGAGCAGATGATTTAAGAATATCTCATACGGCATGTCACCACCCCACGTCACTAGACCCTGTCACTAAACCAGGAAACGTCCGCGCAGCTCTTCCAGATTCAGTTCCTCCAATAGGCTGAGCAAGCGCCCGGATGCGTTCTTTCTGGGCTGACCGGTATGGCGGGCGATAATCAGTTCGTTCTTCATCGAGTGCTCCCAGCCAACCAGTTCGGTCACGGTGACCTGATAGCCATGCGCTTCCAGTTGCAAGCAGCGCAGCACATTGGTGATCTGACTGCCGAACTCGCGCGTATGGATGGGATGGCGCCACAACTCCGATAGCGGCGTCTTGGCGAACGATGCATTCTTGTGCCGATTCAATACACTGGCCACCTCAGACTGGCAACAGGGCACCAGCACGATGAAGCGTGCATGCTTGTGCATGGCAAAGCGAATAGCGTCATCGGTCGCCGTGTTGCAGGCATGCAGTGCCGTCACTACATCGATGCTCTCCGGCAACGCACTGCAAGTGATGGACTCCTCCACCGACAGGTGCAGAAACGACATGCGCTCGAATCCAAGTTCCAAGGCCAGTTGGCGCGACCTCTCGACCAACTCCTGACGGGTTTCAATGCCATGAACATGCCCCCCGGCTTTTGCCTTGAGGAACAGGTCATACAGGATGAAACCAAGGTAGGATTTGCCGGCGCCGTGATCCGCGAGCGTCAGATCCCCCTTCTCGGCATAAATTTCTTCCAGCAGGGGTTCGATGAAATGGCACAGGTGATACACCTGTTTCAGCTTTCGCCGGCTATCTTGATTAAGCTTGCCGTCGCGCGTCAGGATGTGTAGCGCCTTCAGCAATTCAACTGACTGCCCGGGACGAATTTCGGGGATCTGATTCAAGCCTGTGACCTTTCAGGAACAATAGCCCAATATAACATCTCCCGCCTGAGTCAGTGATTGATCCGACCGCTGAATATTTGGATTCTTCCGTGTCCCACCCGATCTGCTGTGGCTTAATATACGGCTTTAAGACTGAGAGAATTAACCTGTCATGTTCTTCTTCAAAAAGAAACCCGCCCAAACTATCACCGTACTGCCCCATCCCGGCGTCTGCCCGCAAGGCGAAGTGGTCGCTGCGACCGTCGGCCAATCCATTGTCGAAATCCTGCTGGAAAACGATGTCGAAATCAGTCACTCCTGCCAGATGCAGTGTGCTTGCACCACTTGCCATGTCTATCTGATGGAAGGCGCAAAGTTTGTGAGCCCGATGGGAACGCAAGAAGACAAATTGCTGAATCAGACCGGAGATCGACAGCGCTGGTCCAGGCTGGCTTGCCAGGCCGTATTTGAGGGCGGCGGCGACCTCTTGATCGAGATTCGCAATTAATGAACCCTGATGACGGACCTCGCCAGCCCATCCTCAGCATTGCCACGCTGATGCGAAGGCTGGCTTCAGGCGACGAACTCGCCGGACTGGTCAACATCGCGGCGAATGATCCTGATGGCGCAAACAGCTTGATGAGCCTGTCAGCCATCTTTCATTTTACCGGCAACCCTGAAATGGGCCTGGAACTGCAGGCAAAAGCGTTGAATTTACGCCAGCACTTCCACCTGTCAAGGCAGAACAATCAAACCGAAATCTGTCTGTTGGCGATCATGCGACCGGGGGGCATGATGGATAACACGCCTCTGGATTTCCTGCTGGACCACCCGTGCGTCGCAGTCGATCTCCTGTTTGTGTCCACTGACCTGCCGGTGCCAACCGCGCTGCCGGATCATGACCTGATTTTCATTGGCATTTCCCAGTCGGAACACAACCAGCCATTGCTGAAGCTGGTCGAGAACCTCATAAAATTATCAAGCCGCCCCATCCTCAATACACCGGAACGCATTACCCGCCTGTCAAGGGACAGCGTCAGCGCCATGCTACAACACACGCCTGACATTGAAATACCCGTCACAAAAAGAATCTCACGATCGGATTTGCAACAAATAGCCAGTGGCGAAAAGTCGATCACCCTCACACTGGAAGATGGCGACTTCCCTATCATCGCAAGACCAACAGATTCGCATGCCGGCAAAGCGCTTAACCGGATCGACAATCAGTCCGACATCACGACCTACCTCAAGACCCAGACAGCAAGCGAATTTCACATCGCTCGTTTTGTCGATTACCACAGCCTCGACGGTTTGTACCGCAAGTGTCGCCTGGTCCTGATCGACTGCCGACCCTACGCGGTCCATCTGGCCATTTCTGACCACTGGATGGTCCATTACACCAATGCCGGCATGTCGGAAAATGCCGCCAGGCGCCAGGAAGAAGAGCAGTTCATGGCCAACTTCGACCAGAATTTTGCACAACGCCACCATCAGGCCTTGCACGCCATAGCAAAACGACTCGAACTCGACTATGTGGTAATCGATTGCGGGGAAACGACAGACGGCCGTCTGCTAGTGTTTGAAGCCGACAATATCGGATTTGTGCATGCCATGGACCCGGTGGATCTGTTCCCGTACAAACAACCTCAGATGCAAAAGGTGTTCGAAGCGTTCTACCAAATGCTAAAACACGCAGTACGTCAGCATGAACGAGCCTGATCGCGCGGAAGCCGAGGCCCTGTTTTTCCGGGGTAACCATCACATGGCGGCGGGCGACTTCAAGCGCGCCGAAACATGCTTCCGGCTGGCCGTGGAGATAGCCCCATACTTTGCCGAGGCTTATGCCAATCTGGGCCTGTTGCAGAATAAACGCGGCGCGACCGGGGCCGCCGAGATCAGTTACCGACGCGCCCTGGAACAAAATCCTGACATTGCAGAAACGCATCTCAACTTAGGCACGCTGTTGGCTAAATCCAAGCGCTTCGATCAGGCTGAAACAGCCTACAGACAGGCCATCGCCATCGAACCTCAATCGCCGGTTGCCTGGTCCAACCTGGGCGTACTCCAGGCCTGCATGAAACGCGAAGCCGAAGCGGAAGCCAGCTATCGTCATGCCATAGTAATCGATGCGTCGTATGCCATGGCGCGCTTCAACCTGAGCTATCTGCTGTTACGTCAGGGCCGCTTCAAAGAAGGCTGGTTTTGTCTGGAAGCACGCAACTGGTACGCGGGGCTAGCAGAACACCTCAACTGCCCGCGCTGGCAAGGCGAGACGCTGGCCGGCAAGTCGATCCTGATCGGCTATGAAGCAGGTCTGGGCGATATGATCCAGTTCTGCCGCTATGCCGTGGTTCTGAAAAATCAGGGTGTAGCATCCATCACCCTACTCTGCCACCCGCCGCTTAAGACCTTGCTGGCAACACTGGACGGCATAGACCATGTCATTGCCTTCGATCAACCGTTACCAGCATCCAACTGGGATTTCTGGACGCCGTTGTTGAGCCTCCCCTATCACTGCAACACCCGACTCGATTCCATTCCGGCCAACATTCCCTATCTCAAGGCTCAGCCGCAACTCCTGTCGAAGTGGCAGTCCGTCCTGCCAAAAAGTTATTTTTGTGTCGGTCTGGTGTGGAAGGGTAATCCTCTATTTGAAAATGACGCCGACCGCTCCCTACCCTCGCTTGAAATACTGGCGCCACTATGGAGAGTCGCCGGCGTAACCTTCATCAGCCTGCAGAAGGGTGCGGGTGAGGATGAAGCGGCCCACCCTCCACTCGGATTGCAACTGCTTGACCTTGGGCATCAGTTGGATGATTTTGCCGATACCGCCGCCTTGGTGATAAATCTGGACCTCATCATCAGCGTCGATACAGCGGTCGCTCACCTGGCCGGGGCGCTGGGCAAACCATGCTGGATCCTGCTGCCGGACTACAAGACCGACTGGCGCTGGCTGACCGCTCGGCCCGACTCACCATGGTACCCACAAAGCATGCGATTGTTCCGTCAACCCTGCACGGCTGACTGGTCATCCGTCATTTCCGAGGTCGCTGGCGCCCTTGAAATTCTGGTGTCAGAAGCACCCGACTAGCCGTGGATCATGGCAACAACATGCGAAAGCACCCGCCGGGTGCGTTACTCAATAGGATCGATCCTTGCCTGCATCTAGTGGCACCTTCCTCCTACCTGTTTTCAGGACCTCTAGAACGTAAGCCTGCCCCTTCATGACACCCGAATAAGTACTGACAAGTTAAGCAATGTACAGTATCGATACGGAATCCAGATCCATAATTCGCATCAAAACAATCCTGCAGTATCCACCTATGTCATGGGCCGTAGTAAACTGGACGGAAAGGGGATATTCATGGATATTAGTGAATTCATACCGTTGGTGAAGAAAATTGCTACCGAGATGATGCGGCGACTGCCTGCAAATATCATGCTGGATGATCTTATTCAGGATGGATGCATTGGCCTGATAAAAGCCTTTCGTGAACATGACGCCGAGTCTGGCGTGCCCTTCGCCCTTTACGCCGCAGGAAAAATCCGCTGGGCCATTCAGGATGGATTACGCGCCGAAGACTGGGCCTCTCGCTCCGTGCGGTCGAGGTCCAACAAGGTCTCAAAAATGATCGAGCAATTGCAAACATCGCTTGGCCGAAAACCAACCGAGGGGGAAATTGCCCACTCCCTCGGAATTCGGATCGATGATGTGTCAACGATCATTGGAGACGCTTCCGGCTTTGAGTTTGTGCGTCGCGACGACGAGAATCATCCCGAGGTGCAAGACATACCTGACTACAGCACCGAACCCTCTTCGATTGTCGAGCGGCGCATGACCTATTCGCGCGCGGTTGCCTGCCTGAAAAATCTCTCGGTCAACGAGCGACGCGCCTTCATCCTGCGAATCATGTGCGAAATGAGCCTGCGCCAAGCAGCCAGTGAAATGAATTTGACCGTCGGCAGAATCAGCCAATTAACCAAGGCCGCGGCCGAAAAGATACTCGCCTGTACCAATGGGCTCACGTCATAAGCCAAAAACGCACGAGACAACCCGCTGATTTATGCATTATATTGCGGCATGGAATACTTAATTTGCTGCAACCACAAGAGAGCTGGCTAATGACCACACAAGAAGAAGACGAAAGCTATCTGGGACAATTCATCCCCCTGCAGTACCACTTTTCCATGCTGGCGGATAAGAATCGAATGCAGAGCTTCAAGGCCGCCATCGATCACGTCGTCGCGCCCGGCAGTAAGGTCTTGGATCTCGGTGGAGGGACCGGCATTTTATCCTGGTTTGCTGCCGCAAAAGCGGACAAGGTATGGTGCGTCGAGCTCAACCCGGATCTGGTCAACGCATCACGGCAGCTGTTGGCAATAAACAATAACGGCCACAAGGTTGAAGTCGTTCATGCCAATGCCTTTGAATATCTGCCACCGGAACCGGTCGATGTCATGATTTGCGAAATGATTCACGCTGCCATGCTGCGCGAAAAGCAAGTCGAACTAGTGGAGTCGTTCAAGCACCGCTACCAGCAACGCTTCGGCACTAAACTCCCGATCATGCTGCCAACAGCGGTGGTGCTGGCAGTGCAGCCATTACAACAGGAATTCAACTTTGAGGGCTACCAAGCGCCTATTTCCCTGATCCAGGACCTCACCGGTCCATGGGCGGGCTGTGTCGAACTGGCACAACCCACCGTCTACCGCATTCTCGACTTTGTCGAACCTACCGAACGCGACATTGCCTGGGAGGGAACCTTCGAAATCTCGCAAAACGGCACGCTGAGTGCCCTGCGTTTCATCACGAAAAATATTCTCGCCGTCTTGCTGGAACAAAAAACGTCTATCGACTGGCTGAACCGACACCTGGTCCTGCCGCTCGCCGCACCGATCAGCGTAAAGTCGGGAGACGTTCTGCGCGTAAGTTTCCAATATCGCACCGGCAACTCGATCATGTCTTTACAAAATGCACTGCAAGTCGAACTGGTAAGCAACTGACAGTAAGACGCACTTAATGACGTGCAAGCCAAGCGCCAGTTGCACCCGGTGAGGCACCTCAATTTGACCGGAAACTTTGCCTATGTTTAAATGTGGTCCTCGCATTCAGGGCGGCTAGCTCAGCGGTAGAGCACTGCCTTCACACGGCAGGGGTCACAGGTTCGAACCCTGTGCCGCCCACCAGTAGAATCAATGTGTTACGGTAAAAATAGTCCTTAAGCGCAAATCTAATGTGGCATTAAAACAGACACACATCTGCCACATACCTACACAGTTTGTCACACAAAATGTCACACGTTACCCATCAATAACTAATTGCACGAACTACCCGTTGGGCGTAGTCTGTAAGAATGATATTCCGTCTATCATCCTGCATTCTTATTGCCTGCCTAATGGCAGGATGTTCGTCGCGTCAAGACTCGCCAAAAGATTCGCCAAAAAAGTCTCACGAAGTCGTAGGAGAGTTTCGCAGTAAGTCATTCAGGGTAAGTGATGTTGAGCATGTTGTGATATACGAAGTCCCCAGCAGGCCAATACCTATGCGCTGCTGGGTGTTCGTAAATGAGAGAACTAATACTTCTCACCAGTATTGTGACGATGACGCTGGGAATACGATTGCTAACGAAACTGCCGTCCTTGATCGTTAGTTAGCAAAAGACTTCAGCCTGCGCTGCGGATGGCTATCTCTAGCCGCATTGTGGATATATATCTGATCCCGTTGAGACAGTCCAGCGTCCCTAGCTCTCTGGCGTATGTCGCTCCAATCTGCACCATTCTGCATTTCCTCGCGGAACTTAGTGATTAGGCTGTCGCGCATCTTGCTGACTTGGTTGGACTCTATCTGTTCATCAGTCTTGGTAATATATCCCGGCGCAGGAGTAATACCGATCATACTTGGATTAGACAGATACCCGCCGATAGAAGGATCTTCTCCCTTAACCTTACTTTGCTGCATGTAGTTACGATAGCTGAATGGCGTCATTTGCTTTAGCATAAATTCAGCTTCATCTTGAACTTGCTGCATAGGCTTATCTCCGGGGCTACGAATAGCGCCATCAAAGAAGTCTTTGTTCTTGATAATGTCGGCAACGGTACTAATCAGCGGATGGATCTTGTTCATGACGGTGTTAAGAGGATTGTCTCCATACTTAACAAATCCGCGAATGTCATGTCCGTACTCATAAATATCCTTCATGTAGCTTGGCAGGGAAAGCCTATCTTCCGAACCATCAGGACGAGTCTTGCCAGTACGCGGGAAAAATAGATCCTTCAAATCATCCGGGCCTTGTCCGGTATATAGATATTGAGTGATAGAGCCGACGATTGAAGTGACGAACATCAGGCCAAAGATATATGAAGTCCTGTCACTCAGTCCACCGAGTTGCTTAACCTTTCCAATATCTGCAACGCCGCCGCCAATCTCCCGAAACGTACCCAAGTTCCAGCCAACGGAACGAGTAGATACCATCAGTGAATCTTTGAGCGCCCTATTCCAGAAAACATTATCGTAGACAAGCTCACCCATACGGTTATCTACCGAGTCCCAAAGCTTACCCATAACTTCACGCTTTTCTTGCAGGCTCATTCCGGGCTTGTTTTCAAGCGCGTCTTTAGCCATGTCAAAGAAAACGCCTAGCTTCTGGCGCGGGACAAGATATTCAAATATTGGCTTGTTGATCGTATCCATAATCATAGGCAATGTTTTCATTGCTGCTGTCTTATAGTTGCCAAGACGTAGCGACTGCTTGAATTCATTAATCCCTTGGTTGCGATATACGTCATCCATCTTGGCCCTGCCACCGCCCTGCATCATAGCCTCTACGATAGGGGCTAAATCAGGATCATGTAACTCGCCAAGATATGCCTTGAGTAGCTTGTCGCCCTTCATCAGATTTAGTATCGGCTGGATACGGCCAGTTTTGGTGTCGTGGAAGGCTTGGATAGAGCCGTTGGCTGAATAGCGAATGTCGAGACTGTTTTTACTAAATGTTCCTGTATTGCCAACTTCATCGTTGCTTGCAGATTTGATATTGCGTGGATCAATTACAACCCATGAATCATTGCGCCCATTTCCTTCGTATTCGTTTTCATAAACAATCCCGTCCATTTCTGGATGCTTGGCTTTCTGAAATGCAATCTCATCTTGCCACCCATCTTCAATATCTCTAATTCGGACAGGATTCTTAACATTCAGGAAAAGCTCATATTTCCTGAATTGGTTTGAATTATAAAATGCATCGTCTATTTCACCAGATGTTGCTGATTGGTTTTTCCTTTTATACGCCCTTGAGAATTCACGATACTTTTCAGACTCCCTATCTTCTGCTTGTGAGTAATCCCCAAAATGAGATTCCTCATGAAATACAGTGAATGGCTCTCCTTTTGAATGAACAGTGCCATGATAAACAACCAACGGCTCACCAGTTTTAGGATTGATGACTTTGGAAACTTCCATTGGCTTGCCATCAGAAAGCCATTGTGCTAATCTTTTGTCTAAGGGTGCCGCCGCAGAGTGAGCATGGGTCAATAACCCAGAAGCTGGCTGCATAAGTGAGGCATCCTTTTTATTTGCCTGATATAGCTCTACATCAGAAACAAATGATGAATGTGCAAGATTCTCTCCGGCTTGATTGTGTTTTGCTCTCATCTGCTGAACAGTGAACCTAACAAAATACTCTTTGCCATCAATAGAAATTGACGCTACATAATGATGGTATGAGTGGATATCTAGCTTGCTCCATCCTTCAGATATCTCATATCCTTTAGCGCCTTTGAATGCAGGGTATCCAAGTTGCTCATAAAGTTTAGCCCTATCAGCAATACTTGAAAGTGCGCCAGATTCGCGCATTTTCTCCAAGACAAATTCAGCGTTATGGCTTCCAGAGATAATCTTATTTGAAAACTCACGTTGCACTCGCAATTGCTCAACCCAGCGCGAAAGCTTGTATGACTTATGCGGCTTTGAAGGTATCTCATCTCGCATTGCCTTGATTAAGGCAATGGCCTTAATGCTTACGCCATTAGCGATTAGGTTTTCGTAATCAGGATCAGGGAAATTCTTTGAAAGGGTAATGTCTTTAGCATCTATAGGAAGTTCATCAGACATTGACTTTTGGTATGATCCCCACAAGTCCTTTTTTGCCCCGGCAATCTTCTCGCCAAAGTCAACGATAGGCTGTCCATGCACTTCAGCAACTTCGTCAGCAGTAAGCTTGCCGTCACGAACCTGTGCAATAGTGTTGAGCTTTTCTGTGCCAGTGATGCCAGCAGAATCAAGTACTGATTTTGCTTTATCTACTTCTGTAGGCTGGGAGAATAAGTCTTGTGCGCCATGAGCGGCAGCTTTGTCAGCTTCGCTATTGCTTCCTGCAAGCACAAAGTCATCAGGTGAAGGAGCGTTCTCCTTCTTGGCCTTCTCTGCTGCTAATGCTTTAGCCTCATCAGTCTTGCGCTGAATGTCGGAGTTAGTTTCACCTGCTAGGGAGTAGCCTTCTTCCGGCTGAAGCTTTATTACTCCATACCTATCTTCTGCTGACTTCCTTGCATTTTCAAAAGCAACTTCCTTTGACTTTGCTGTTGATCCCATCTCATGCATCCCGCCGCCAATAGAATAGGCAACAGTGAATCGTGGAGATTGATCTAGGCGTCCGTCACCTTCAACAAAATATACCCATGTGCCAGCAGGCTTATCTGAGAGAGCATCTTCAACGTCAGTGTAGCTACGCTCTATTCCGGAGTAGTAGCCTTTGACTTCTTCGCCTTGCGCTCGGCTTGTGCTATCTGTAGTTGCTGTATCTCGAACTTCTTTTTCAGTAGCTCGATTGCTGCTTTCTTCTGCGCTGGCGGCAGCGCCTTCACTTTGTCTATAGTGATCTGCTTCAGATACAGGCCCATTTAGTTCATCCTCAAGTTGTCCAACGCTATCAATGTAAACTGCTTCATGCGGATTTTCTGCATAGAAATTATCCTCTGCTGCATGTTGAACGGCATCAGGATTGGAAGCATGTTCGTCCTCATACGCTGCGATCTTTGCAGCAATATCATTATCATGCCCAGAATGAGTAAGAATACTCTCACCCGCCACGGCACGGTGAAGTATATCTCCAAATTCTGCTACGGTATCTCCAGCAGGATAGCTTACGCGACAAACACATTAAGGAGCTTGTGATTCTCTCGGAGTTGCAGAGTGAGAACGTCAGGCTGAAGGATGAACTGGCGGCGAGTCAGGTAAGCCGTGACGAGTGGAAGGCAGAATGGTACGCCCTAGATTACGCCCTAGGTCAAGACGGGCAAATGCAAATTGCGGCGAGTCAGGCGCGATATAACGAATTGTGCAACGCAGTTAGCCGCATGGGAATTAATGCGGAGGAGTTTGAATTCGCAGATCAGCTATGCGTGAATAGACTCTGGGAAAAAAGACATATCAGACAGGTACAGGATCAGGGCATTTGATTTGATGGATGTTCCGATTGGTAACGTATCTGTTGATATGCTTGAAGATGTAACGTCAAGGTATACGGGGGCTACTAGGAATCGAGTGATAAACCTTCTGACTGCAATACTTAACTGTGCAGTCAAGCGCGGATGGATCGACAAGATCCCCGCCATGCAGAGAGTCAAGGTGAAAGACTCTAGAACACGCTGGCTGACGCCTGATGAGTGGGCTAGGCTGGAAGCGCAACTAACCGGGAACCTAAAGCAGATGGCAAGGTTTGCTATTGCAACAGGGCTGCGGGAAAACAACGTGATCGAGTTGCAATGGGGACAGATAGACATGCAGCGCAAGGTTGCATGGATTCACCCTGACCAAGCAAAAGGAAAGAAGGCAATAGGAATACCACTTTCCATTGACGCCATCACCGTACTAAATGAACAGGCCGGAGAACATGAGTCATTCGTGTTCACCTATGACGGCCATCCAGTTACTAAAGCCAGCACTAAATCATGGAAGTCTGCATTAGTTCGTGCAGGCATAGATGTATTTGAGCGTGAGGACGGAAGGAAGTCTAGCGAGTTTCGCTGGCATGACCTTCGGCACACATGGGCAAGTTGGCATGTAATGAACGGTACGCCAATCGAGGTGCTTCAAAAGTTAGGCGGCTGGAAAACCCTGTCTATGGTTTTAAGATATGCTCATTTGGCTCCAGAATACCTTGCTGGATATGCAGACAATTCATCATCAAAACCAAAGTGTGTGACAGAAAAAACAGAAAAAACCTCTGAAACCAAAGCCTAGTGCGGATGTTCTCTGCCTTCACACGGCAGGGGTCACAGGTTCGAACCCTGTGCCGCCCACCAAAAAAACAATCACTTACGACAGTTTACAGTGTCGATCGATAGTGAAATGTGCTACATAAACCGGGTCACAACCCAATAAAACAGACCCATCTGGTCACAGGTTTGTACCACATATTTTTAGCCTGAATCCGCATCCAGCACACTACAAATATTACGCCACAGGAACTTGCTATCCCGATTATTTACCTATATATTGTATAGGTCATGTCAACACTAAAAGCCCTTCCTTTTGCGCTGAACGATGCAAAATTTTTGCAAAGATTACGCGCCGCTTCTGATCGTATTGTCATTACGCCTCATGCAAAAACACAGATGAAGAGGCGAAAAATGACACGTATGCAAGTTGAGTCCTGCATTAAAAAGGTAGGGTGATAGAGTCGGCGCACTTAACTGCTCACGGAGATGGGAAGGCAACTATTGAACATCGTGCGTCAGGTGACATCATAAACGCAGCGATCGCATTAGAAAAACAGGGAAGCGGAGATTTTGCCGTTGTTGTCACGGTAATGAGAGGTGGATCATGAAATATCACTATACAGATTCGGGGCTTAACAATATCTGGCTGGCAAACGGCTATGAGGTTGTTAAAACAAATTATGGGGAAGGCGTAGTAATTCACGACTTGGCAGGGCTTCACCGAGCCATCGGGCAAATGCTTGGTGGAAAATCACGCCTAACAGGAACAGAGGTGAGATTTATCCGCAAGGAAATGGAGCTTTCTCAGCGCGGACTGGCTGAATTAATGTGCGTCACAGATCAGGCCGTAGCAAAATGGGAAAAACATGGTCAAATTCCTAAAGGCGCAGACAGAATGCTAAGGTTGATCTACCTTGAGCACCTGAACGGTAATGTTCCTATCGTTGCGACTATTTCCAGGATCAATAATACTGACCATCAGAATCACGAGCGCATCATTGCTGATTCTGCTTCCGGTCTATGGAAACTTGCCGCTTAATCGTATTTCACCCTAACCGCCTCTACGCAAATGAAACTGCACATACTTCAATGACAATGACTCAAAAATCGTCAGCAATTCTCGTTCCATTCGCGGCCGATGGCTCGTGCTTCAATTCAACCTTGCGTTACCCCGAGACCGGTGCGTACACCGTAGGAGAAAACGGCAAGGAAATCACGTTCGACAGTTTTGACGCCGCGCTGGAGCACATCATGATGATGTACACCCCAAGATGGAGACGACCGAACGCGCTTGGTGAATGGGAGATTGTTTCTGCCGTCAGGTGGGAACTGCTACCCAAAAAATATCGTCATTAGTCGCGCAGCATTCTTCCCCTGATCAGGATCAATGACTTTTCAATTCGCCGCCTAGCGCTGCGGTCAGATCCGACAGCATGCGGGCCAGTTCACCCGTCATCAGAGTGAAATCGAGTTCAAACATCTCGTCATCGGTCTCGGCCATGCTGCCGGACTCTTCCTTGATGATGTCGAGAAAATCAAGGCGCTTGATTTGCAATTGCTCGGTCAGGACGAAGGAGATCCGGTCGTTCCATGTCAAACCCAGGCGGGTGGCACGCTTGCCCGTTGCGATATGGGCAAGAATCTCCCCGCCCTCCAGCGCATGATTGGCATAACGCACCGTGGCACGACTATCGCCTGCCGCACGCAACTCCAGTTCCTGGTCTATGCTAAACCCGGACGGGGCAAGCTCTGCCGCAAGCCAATCCGTCATGGCCGCAACCGGTGACAATTCGGCGCGCAGCAATTTGACCGGAAAATCGTCCATGGTCTTGGCCAGCAACCCCAGCAATTCATCCGCTCGCGCGGCCGATGCAGCCTCTATGATCAATCGCCCATTGACTAGATCCAGCCAGGCATAGGTGGTGCGCTGCAAGGCGAAGGCCCTGGGCAGCAGTTCCTCGGTGACTGCCTGCTTGATTTCCTTCAGTTCCCGGCGGCCAGGCTTGTAGCCCTGTTGCGCTTCAATGTCAGCGACACGTTCCTTGGCAAACCGGTTAATGATGGTCGCCGGCAGCAATTTCTGCTCAACGCCAAGCGCAAACAAAATTTGCTGATTCAACACATGCACCAGGCGATCATCCTGTCGGCAGGAAACCCAACCCATGCTTTGCTTGTCCAGGCCACTGCATGGTTGCAATGGCTTGAGCGCCAGCTTGGCCTCAAGCGTGGCCGCAGTAATGCTATGATCTGCAGGCAGACGATAGATGAAGATGTTTTTAAACCACATGGCAGGCAACCCAATAAAAGGGGCGATTATACCGGGGACAACGACCGCTTCACGAGTTTCCACCAACGCCGGTCCAAAACAGCAATCGTCTCTTGAGTCCTCCGCAAACGACCGCATCTAGCAAAGAATTGGATTTGTAAGGAACTATTCATGCCATCCGTTCGTCCCGCCGCTGTCGCCGGCATGTTCTATCCTGGCAATCCGATCGAACTGGCCAGCGATGTCAATGCCCTGCTGGCCGACGCAGAACTGCGCGCGCCAGATCTCCAACCCAAGGCACTGATCGTGCCGCATGCAGGTTACATTCATTCAGGTAGCGTCGCCGCCAGCGCCTACAGCCTGCTCAAAACCATGGCCAATCGCATTCGACACGTCGTGCTGCTGGGTCCGACGCATCGCGTGGCAATACGTGGTTTGGCCCTGCCAGGGGTCAATGCCTTCAAAACCCCACTAGGAATGGTGAACATCGACCAGGCGGCAGTCCAGAAAATTACCCATCTGCCCCAAATCACCGTCAGCTCACAGGCACACGCGCAGGAGCACTCGCTGGAAGTGCATCTACCCTTCCTGCAGACCCTGCTGCCGGACTTCAATCTGCTGCCGCTGGCGGTTGGCATGGCAACACCTAAGGAAGTGGCAGAAGTGCTTGAACTGCTATGGGGAGGGAGTGAAACTCTGATCGTGATCAGCTCCGATCTGTCCCATTTTTTGAACGATGATCTGGCGAGACAAGTGGACGCCGGCACTGCCAGCGCCATTCTCGAATTGCGCCAACCGATATCGCACGAACAGGCCTGTGGTGGCACGCCGGTGAATGGCCTGATTCTGGCGGCGCTTCACCATCACCTGAAGCCCCATCTGCTCGACCTGCGCAATTCCGGAGACAGCACGGGTGATCTGACGCGTGTCGTCGGCTACGGCGCCTTCGCCTTTACTGAGGATGAGCGGTCATGAATAGCGACCAACGCGGTACGACTCTAATCCGCCTGGCTCGCGAGGCCATCAATGCAGAATTCGACACACCCTTGCCGCCAGCCCCTGATTTTCCCTGGCTCAACGATTCCGGGGCCAGCTTCGTGACCCTGACGCATAAGGGCAGACTGCGCGGCTGCATCGGCAGCCTGGTCGCTCACCGCCCGCTGCTGGAAGACCTACGTTTCAACGCCGTGGCTGCGGCATTCCACGACCCGCGCTTCAATGCCTTGCAGCCGTCAGAATGGCCAAACACTAGCGTTGAGGTCTCCTTGCTCTCGCCCTCACAGGTGATGCTGTTCGACGGCGAGCAAGACGCTCTGGCGCAATTGCGCCCTGGCATCGATGGCGTGATACTCGAGTATCGTCATCACCGTAGCACCTTCCTGCCGCAGGTTTGGGACCAATTGCCAACACCTGAACGCTTCATGTTCGAACTCAAGCAAAAAGCCGGTTTGCCCGGTGATTTCTGGGCAGAAGACATGAAACTGTCGCGCTACACGGTAGAGAAGTTTATTTAAGCGAGTCGCAACTGACCAGTCGCCTTGATTATGGCGGCCGACTTGCCACTCGCGACCAGCCACGGAGGATAAAATGGATGAAGCCATCCGCATTGACGAACGTCATCCGGCCCGATTCTGGCACATGCTGGACGATGGCCGTATCCAGTGTGACCTCTGTCCGCGCGACTGCAAGCTGCACGAAGGACAGCGCGGCGCCTGCTTCGTACGCGGCATGGCAGATGGCCGAATGGTGCTCACCACCTACGGGCGAAGTTCCGGTTTCTGCATCGATCCCATCGAGAAGAAGCCGCTCAACCATTTCCATCCCGGCTCCAGCGTATTCTCGTTCGGCACCGCTGGCTGCAACCTGGCTTGCAAGTTTTGCCAAAACTGGGACATTTCCAAATCGCGCAACATGGACCGACTGATGGACCAGGCGTCCCCTGGTGCCATCGCCCAAGCAGCCAAGGCACACAGGTGCCGTAGCGTGGCGTTTACCTACAACGACCCTGTCATCTTCTACGAATATGCGCTGGACACGGCGGACGCCTGTCACCAACTTGGCATCAAGACCGTGGCAGTGACGGCGGGCTACATCACCCCTGCCCCGCGCCGTGAATTCTTCGCCCGCATGGACGCCGCCAATATCGACCTCAAGGGCTTCACCGAGGATTTCTACGTCAAACTCACAGGCAGCCAGTTACAACCGGTATTAGACACATTGGCCTATGTACACCACGATACCGATTGCTGGCTCGAGATCACTACGCTACTGATTCCAGGGTATAACGATTCTGATCAGGAACTTCGCAACTTATGCGCATGGGTAGCAAAAGAGTTGGGGCCTGACGTGCCGCTTCATTTCACCGCCTTCCACCCGGACTGGAAGATGCAGGAGGTACCGGCAACACCCGCCGCCACCCTCACCCGCGCCCGCCGCGTCGCGATGGACGCCGGTCTGCATTACGTCTATACCGGCAACGTGCATGATTTGACCGGTGGCACCACTGATTGCCCGAACTGCCAGCATGCTGTCATCGTGCGTGACTGGTACGACATCCGTCATTATGACCTGACAGCGGAGGGCACCTGCCCGCAATGCGAGACCAGAATATCCGGGCGTTTCGGCATCTATGGTAAACCCTTCGGCCCACAACGCATCCCGGTAAACATCATGGCAGCCAAAGAGACGTAGGGCTCAAGGCAAGGAATGAAACGGCGCGACCAGTTCCTTCAGCGCACCCTCCGCAATCAGCTTCGAATTCTTGTCATTGCGGAACAGGATGGGTTGTGACGCCAAAAGCGGATTCTTGGCATCCTCTATCGCCTGCAGGATGATGTCATGATGCGGTGACAGGCTGCATACCGGATCGGCGCCCTCCGCATCCCCGGTCAACAGGAAAGTCTGGCAGCGGCAGCCGCCCAGGTCCTTCTCTTTTTCCGGGCAGGAACGGCACGGTTCCTTCATCCAATCATCCCCCCGATACTTGGTGAAGGCGGGCGACTCATTCCAGGTCCATTCCAGGCTGGCGCCATTACGGATATTAGGGAACTCCATATTAGGCAAGGATCTCGCCGAATGGCATGGCAGCACGGTGCCATCCGCCGTGACGATCATGAATACCTCGCCCCAGCCGTTCATGCACTTCTTCGGCCGGTCGGCGTAATAGTCCGGCACCACGAAATAGATCTTCATGCGACTGCCAACTCTTGCGCGGAATTCGTTGGTGACGGCCTCGGCCTTGACCAGCTGCTCGCGGGTCGGCATCAGCTGCGAACGATTGAGCAAGGACCAGCCGTAATACTGAGTGTTGGCCAGTTCCACGTAATCGGCGCCGATGGCGTCCGCCATTTCAAGAATTTCTCCCAAGTGCTCGATGTTGTAGCGATGGATCACCACGTTCAAAACCATGGGATAACCATAATCCTTGATCATGCCGGCAACCTTTTTCTTCAGGTCAAAGGTATTGGTATCGGTGATGAAGTTGTTGATTTCTTTGGTGATGTCGTGCATCGACAGCTGGATGTGGTCGAGCCCGCCGCGCTTGAATTCAGCCAGGCGCTTCTCGGTCAGACCCACGCCCGAGGTGATCAGATTGCTGTAATAGCCAAGCCGACCGGCCTCCGCTACGATCTCCTCAATGTCGTCACGCAGCAAGGGCTCGCCACCGGAGATGCCCAGTTGCAACGCCCCCATCTTGCGCGCCTCGCGCAACACACTGATCCACTGTTCTGTCGAGAGCTCGTTCTGCGTGTGTTCGACATAATCCGTCGGGTTGTAGCAGAAGGCACAGTGCAAAGGGCAACGATAGGTTACTTCCGCCAGCAGCCAGAACGGCTTTGGAATAAGCTTGACTGTGGCGTCAGCGCTAGGCATTGGTTTTGCGTTCGATCCAGTATTTGTCATGAGCCAACTCCAGCATTGCGTAAATAT
Organism: uncultured Methylobacillus sp.; assembly: GCA_903824575.1. Taxonomy (GTDB): domain Bacteria; phylum Pseudomonadota; class Gammaproteobacteria; order Burkholderiales; family Methylophilaceae; genus CAIJXJ01. The sequence goes on along the minus strand of CAIJXJ010000256.1, from coordinate 15,171 downwards.
CGTTCTCGATCTCAAGCGCATCGGGGAAAGCCTGCTTCAGCTCATCAACGATTTGACCAACGGTTTTCGCGCCATCAAGCCGCTTGACCACTTCCCCGGCACCGCCGTTCAGCTTGACCATGCCTTCCGGGAACAGCAACACATAGCCATTCTGCGCCTCTTCCCACTGGAATCGGTAGAAGCGTGCCAAGCCGAAAACGTCCTCAGACCTGATCTTGTCGGACATATTGTGTGCCACCCTCGATCTTGACATCGCAGCATTGCAGCATGATCGCATCTGCCAGCGCCCACAGCACGTCCAGCTTGAATTGCAGGATTTCGCAGGCGCGCTCCTGCATCTGGCGTGACTGGCCGAAATGTTCCAACGTCACCTCCAACCCCTGCTTGACGTCACGCCTGGCCTGGGTCAGTCGGTTTTTGAAATACTGCATGCCTTCCGGCTTGATCCAGGGATATTTCTCTGGCCAAACGTCGATGCGTTGCTGGTGAATGTGCGGCGCAAACAACTCGGTCAGTGACGAACAGACCGCCTCCTGCCACGGACGCTGACGGGCGAAATTGATATAGGCATCGACCGCAAACTTGGCCGCCGGCGACACCAACTTAAGCGAAATCACCTCTTCTCGCGTCAGACCAACCGCCTCACCCAAGCCAATCCAAGCTTCAATGCCGCCCTCGCCGCCCTCGTTGATATGACCACTGCCATCATGGTCGAATATGCGCTGAATCCAACCGCGGCGAATCTCTCTATCCCAGCAATTGGACAGGATCGCGGCGTCCTTGATCGGAATCGCGATCTGGTAGTAGTAGCGATTGGCCACCCAGCACTGCAACTGCTCACGCGTCAACTTGCCTTCATACATCAACACATGAAACGGATGATAGATATGGTAACCGCGCCCGCGTTCACGCAGCTTGTTCTCGAACTCTTCCCGACTCCAGGGTTGCAAATTGTCAGTCATTTTAATGCTCCAGAAAAATTGACCTATAGACTACCTGCTAGCGACTAACGACTAGCGACTCATAAATGTATATCCATGCCATCAAACGAGACCTCGATACCGGCGCCTTCAAGCAGGTGCCGCTCGACAGATTCCTCGTTCAGGATGGGATTGGTGTTGTTGATATGAATCAGGACGCGTCGCGCATCCGGGTAGGCCGCCAGGACTTCCATCATGCCGCCCTTACCCGACTGAGGAATGTGGCCGATGTCACGCGCCGTCTTGTCCATCAGGCCAAGATCTATCATTTCGGTGTCGGTCCAGAACGTACCATCGACCATGATGCAATCAGCTTGACGCATCAATGCTGGCAGATGCGCCTCGATCTCACCCAGACCCGGCGCGTAGAACAGTTTCTTGCCGGTCTTGGTGTCTTCAATCAAAACGCCGATGGTGTCGCCGTCATGACTGTCGTAACGGTGCGGCGAATAAGGGGGCGCCTTGCTCTTCAACGCCACGCTGGAAAATTTGAGATTTGCCGCCCCCGGAATCTCAAAGCTGGAACCGTCAATAGGCGCCTCGTGCCAGTTGACGCCGCAGTAATGCCCCAAAATATTAAATAGAGGATTGCCACTAGTCAGGTCATTCCTGACCATCTGGGTAGCATAGATCTCACGCTTGACCTGGCCCTCGCGCAACATGAGGAGGCCGGTGGTATGGTCGATCTGAGCGTCGATCAGCACGATGCCGACGATACCGGTATCACGCAACGCGCGTCCCGGTTGCAACGGCGCGAATTCCTGCACCTGCTTCAACACATCGGGTGAAGCATTGAACAGCACCCAGTTGACGCCATCACCACTGACGCAAATGGAAGACTGAGTACGCGAGCGGGCCTTGATCGTACCACGACGAAAACCGTCGCAATTATGGCAATTGCAGTTCCACTGCGGGAATCCGCCGCCGGCACCGGCGCCTAATACGTGTATGTGCATTTATAAATCCGTCCTATGTTTTAAACTGTAGGGCGCAATAAGCGAGAGCGCATTGCGCCGTAACTGTTATACCGCATCAGTTGCGCGGAGCACTACCCTCAACGCTTCTACCCTCAACGCTTATATTCTCAACCCTAGGCTGGTTTCCCGACAGCGTAAAATTGCGCAAAGCGCACTCATGAAAATCATGATCCGGTATATCCCTGTTGAACCCATTGCCATTAGAATGCAGTTCATGTCTCTATCTGGCCTCGACGCTTTGAAATGACTGAACACCAGCAGCCAGATCTTATTTCCCCGCAACAAGCCCTCACCCTGGATGGTCTGATGCATCAGCGTGTACGCCGTACGCCGCACGGATTGGCTTATCGCTTCTTTGATGATCACCAGTACGAATGGCGCGACCTGACTTGGGTCGAAGTGCTGCAGGAAATTACACGCTGGCAGGCGGCGCTGAAGCACGAAGGTTTTGTTCCAGGCGACCGCGTTGCCATCATGCTGAAGAACTGCCCGAACTGGGTTATTTTCGACCAAGCGGCGCTGGGCTTGGGGCTGGTCACGGTACCGCTCTACACCTCCGACCGGCCGGAGAATGTCGCCCACGTACTGGAGGATTCCGGTGCCAAGCTGCTACTGATCGACAGTGCCGAGCACTGGCACCCGCTACATGAAGCCTGCATGACACTCACCTCCATCACCCGCATCGTCACCGTCAGATCGCCCCCGGAGGGCGACGATGACCCGCGCCTGCGCGGCTTGGGAGAATGGCTACCCGAATCCGGTGGCGAATTCATCCACGTCAACACCGACCCCGACAGCCTGGCCACCATCGTCTACACCTCGGGGACCACCGGCCGCTCCAAGGGCGTGATGCTCAGTCACCACAACCTGCTCAGCAACGCTTTCGGCGCACTGCAGACTTTCGACATCTACCCCGATGACCTGTTCCTGTCTTTTCTGCCGCTGTCGCATTGCCTGGAGCGCCTGGCTGGCTATTACCTGCCTGTGATGGCCGGGGCCACCGTCGCCTATGCCCGCTCCTTTCAGCAACTGCAGGAAGACCTGACTCGCATCCAGCCCACTGTTCTGGTATCGGTCCCGCGCATCTTCGAGCGTATCCAGGTGGCCCTGTACAACCGCCTCGACAAGACCAGCCGGTTCAAGCGCTGGCTGTTCGACTTCGCCGTACGCGTGGGCTATCACCGCTTCGAGCACACGCAGGGCCGCGCACCATGGAGTGCTACCTACCTGTTGTGGCCGGCACTCAAACCTCTGGTGGCCGATCAGTTGATAGCACGCTTGGGCGGCAGGTTGCGCCTTGCAGTTTCAGGTGGTGCCGCCTTGTCTACGGACATTTCGCGCACCTTCATCGGGCTGGGGCTGCCCATTCTGCAGGGCTACGGCCTCACCGAAACCAGTCCCGTCATTGGCGTCAACCGCATCGACGACAATCTGCCGTCCTCCATCGGCCAGACGATTCCCGGCGTCGAGGTCAAGCTTGGTGAACAGAATGTCCTACTCACGCGCGGACCTAACATCATGCTTGGCTACTGGAACAACGAGGCCGCGACGCGTGCCATGTACACCGCAGACGGTTGGTTCAACACCGGCGACACGGCACGCATCGACGCGCATGGCCACATTACCATCACCGGCCGTATCAAGGAAATTATCGTCCTCAATAACGGCGAGAAGATTCCACCGCCTGACCTCGAGGCCGCCATCCTGCGCGACCCGCTGTTCGAACAGGTCATGGTGGTGGGTGAAGGCAAGCCATTTTTAAGCCTGTTGGCCGTGGTCAATCGCGAACGCTGGAGCGAGGCTGCCCAAGAACGTGAGCTGCCAGGCACTTGGCCGGCTAATCTGCGTCAGGCACAAGCCAGATCATTCGCCCTGGCCCGCGTCGCCACCCAGATGAAGGCCTTCCCCGGCTATGCACGCATTCGCAGCATCGCTCTGTTCGAGGAGCCGTGGAGCCTGGACAATGGCCTGCTCACCCAGACATTGAAACTCAAACGAAATCAGGTGCTTGAACGCTACCGTGAAGATTATGAAAGACTGTACGAAAACTCAAAAAAACAGTAGCCTTGCTCAAAAATATAACGAACCAACCCAGGGGAGTAATGTCATGAAAAAAATTTCATCTGCACTATTGGCAGCGGCATTAGTCACCGCCAGCACCAGCCACGCAGCAGGCTTCGCGCTGATCGAACAAAGCGCCAGCGGCATGGGTAATGCCTTCGCCGGTGGGGCAGCCGGCGCCGAGGACGCCAGCACCATCTTCTTCAATCCGGCCGGAATGACTTATCTGCCGGACAATCAACTGGTGATCGCGGTCCACGTCATTAAACCATCGGTCAACTTCAGCAACAACGGTTCGCACTCCGGCGTTGGCACTACCATGACCGGAGGCAACGGCGGAGACGCCGGCGATCTGGCGCTCGCTCCCAATTTCTACTTCACCAAGGCCGTCAGTGATAGCGTCCGCCTTGGCATCGGCGTCAACGCCCCGTTCGGTCTCAAGACCGAATATGACAGCGACTGGGCCGGGCGCTACCAGGCGCTGAAATCGGAACTAAAAACCATCAACATCAACCCCAGCGTCGCTTTCAAGGTGAACAACATGATTTCACTAGGCGCGGGCGTCAGTTATCAGCGTGCCGAAGCCACGCTAACCAATGCAGTCGATTTCGGCACCATTTGTGCCGGCACGGCTCTCAAGGCAGCCTGTGCCGGCACCGGCGTAACGCCACAGAAAGCCGATGGACTGGCCAGCATCAAGGGGGACGACTGGAGCTGGGGCTACAATCTCGGCGCCATCCTGCAGCCAGGTGACACCACCAGGATTGGCCTGGCGTATCGTTCAGAAGTCAGACAGAACTTGAGCGGGTCGGCGTCCTTCGGCGGCACGCCTGCGCTATTCGGCCTGAGCCCGACTCTCACCAACCTGTTCGCCAACGGCAATGTCACCGCCAAGCTCACCCTGCCGGCATCCTTCTCGGCCAGCATTTTTCAAAAGATTAACGCACAATGGGATGTCATGGGCGACCTCACTTGGACCGAATGGAGTTCGTTCAATGAGTTGCGCGTCATACGTTCATCCGGCCCATTGGCCGGGCAGACACTAACCGTGCAGCCGGAAAACTGGAGCAACAGCGTCCGCGCCTCCATCGGTGCCAGTTACCGCTACAACGACAAGCTCAAGGCGCGCATCGGTGTGGCCTTTGACGAAAGCCCGGTATCGTCCACCGCCCGCACCCCCCGCATCCCTGACACCAATCGCACTTGGCTGTCGCTCGGCGCCAATTACCGTTGCACGCCGGAGAGTCACGTGGACATCGGGTACAGCCACATCTTCGTCAAGGACGCCACGCTCAGCCAGGGCGCCGTCGGCACCCCGGCAGGCAATCTGGTGGGCAATTACAACAACGACATCAATATCCTGAGCCTGCAGTACACGCACACGTTCTGAGGATTTTCATGCGGCGCAATGCCCGCTGGTTATTGCGCCCTACAGCCCCAAGCCAATTTCCGAGATCGGGATCACTTTTTTGACATATTCCGGCATCTGATCGAAGTTGAGATAACGGTAGACACTGGCATCCCCGCTGATCTTGTCACCGACGGTCGCCAGATACTCTGCCGGCGTCGGCATCCGACCCAGGCGCGCGCATACTGCGGCGAGTTCTGCAGAGCCCAGATAGACGCGTGCATCACGGCCCATACGATTGTCGAAGTTGCGGGTGCTGGTAGAAAACACCGTCGCCTTGTCTGCCACCCGCGCCTGATTGCCCATGCACAACGAGCAACCCGGGATCTCGGTGCGCGCACCGATGCGACCGAACACCGCGTAGGCGCCCTCCTCGCGCAACTCGGCTTCATCCATGCGCGTTGGTGGTGCAATCCACAGTCGCGTCGGTATCAGGCCGGCGTCATCCAGCACCCGGGCAGCGGCGCGGTAGTGGCCAATATTGGTCATGCAGGAGCCAATGAACACTTCGTCGACCTTATCCCCCGACACCTTGGATAACGGGCGAATATCGTCCGGATCATTGGGACAGGCCACCAACGGCTCCGTGATCTGGTTAAGATCAATTTCCAGCACGTGGGCATATTCAGCATCCGCGTCCGGTTGCAGCAATTCCGGATTGCGCAGCCAAAGTTCCATGGCTTCAATGCGACGACGCAGGGTACGCGGATCCTGGTAACCCTGCGCGATCATGTTCTCCATCAGCGCGATATTGGAATTCAAAAATTCGATCACCGGCGCCTCGCCCAAGCGCACCGTGCAGCCGTTGGCCGAGCGCTCGGCGGAAGCATCGGCGAATTCGAATGCCTGTTCCACCTTGAGTTCGGGCAGACCTTCGATCTCGAGGATACGACCGTTAAACACATTCTTCTTAGCAGTCTTACCGACGGTCAAATCGCCGTTTTGAATCGCCGCATAGGGAATGGCGTTGACCAAGTCGCGCAACGTGATGCCAGGTTGCAGCGTGCCCTTGAAACGCACCAGCACGGACTCCGGCATGTCGAGCGGCATCGCGCCCATGGCGGCCGCGAAGGCCACCAATCCAGAACCGGCAGGAAACGAGATACCGATGGGAAAGCGCGTATGTGAGTCGCCTCCGGTGCCCACCGTATCCGGCAAGATCATGCGATTGAGCCAGGAGTGGATCACGCCGTCACCGGGACGCAGAGCGACCCCGCCACGACTGGACATGAATTCCGGCAAGCTGTGCTGCAACTTGATGTCCACCGGTTTCGGATAGGCTGCGGTATGGCAGAAGCTCTGCATCACGAGATCCGCAGAGAAGCCGAGGCAAGCCAACTCCTTCAACTCGTCGCGCGTCATGGCGCCAGTGGTATCCTGGGATCCGACCGTGGTGATCCTGGGTTCGCAATAAGCGCCGGGGCGGACCCCTTCCACGCCGCAGGCACGACCGACCATCTTCTGTGCCAAGGTATAACCACGACCGCTGTCCTTTGGCGCCACCGGATTGATGAACAGGGTGGATGCCGTCATGCCCAGCGCTGCCCGCGCCCGGGTGGTCAAGCCGCGCCCGATGATCAGGGGAATGCGGCCACCGGCACGCACCTCATCCGGCATGGTGAGGGGAGCGAGTTCGAATCGGCTCACGATGTCGCCCGCCTCGTTGCTGATGTTGCCAGCATAGGGATGGATTACGATCACGTCACCCGTATTCAACTGCGCTACATCGCACTGGATTGGGAGCGCCCCTGAATCCTCGGCAGTATTGAAGAAAATCGGCGCGATCTTGCCGCCCAGCACGATGCCGCCAGTTCGCTTGTTGGGAATGTAGGGGATGTCCGCCCCCATGTACCACTGCACCGAGTTGATCGCAGACTTGCGCGAGGAACCGGTACCGACCACATCTCCGACATAGGCCAGTGGCAGCCCGAGTTTCTTAAGTTCATCAATCGTTGCCAGACCATCCGCCATCTTCGACACCAGCATGGCTTTAGCGTGCAGCGGAATGTCGGGCCGCGACCAGGCATCCGTCGCTGGCGACAGGTCATCGGTATTGGTTTCTCCCGGCACCTTGAACACCACACACTTCAGTTCGGATGGCAACCCGGCCCGCGCGGTGAACCATTCGGCATCAGCCCACGAGGTGATCAATGCACGGGCGTGCAAATTACCCGCCCGCATTTTTTCCTCCACGTCATGAAAGGCATCAAACATCAAGGTCGTATGCGACAGCGCGCGCACCACGTCCCCCGCCAACGGACCGTCAAGCAAGGCCACCAGCGCCTGCACGTTATAGCCGCCCAGCATGGTGCCGAGCAGGGCAATGGCTCGCTGTGGCGTCACCAAACTAGAACTGGCAGTGCCGGCGGCGATATCGGACAGGAAGGCCGCCTTGACATAAGCGGCCTGATCGACCCCGGCCGGGACACGGTTTTCAAGCAAATCAACCAGCGTCGATTCTTCCCCGGTTGGCGGGTTTTTCAGCAAGGCGACCAATGCGGCGGTTTGTTCCGCATTGAGCGGTAGCGGTGGCAGACCCAGCGCTGCGCGCTCGGACAAATGTTTACGGTAGGCGGGGAGCATGGCAAATCCTGCAAGATATGTAAAACTTGATTATCCTACAAAATATTATGCCGTAGGGCGCAATTACCGTGTCCTGAGTTCAATCAATCGAAGGGCCTGTCCTGAGTGTAATCGAAGGGCAAAGCGCATTGCGCCAAAAAAAGTTGGTAACCGCTTACCCAAGCGGAAGGCGAACCCATAGGTGCAAATTGGCTAGGCCACCAATCTCACCGTCAAATCCACTGAATCAATCAAAGTTTCCGGTCTGATGGGTGACTTTCCACCTTTACTCTTACCCTTATGAAGAGCAACGAATCCATAACCTTGCATTAATTTCAGGGTCCTTGAAAGATTGCTGGCTTTACGGCCAGTCAATTTCTCAAGCTCCGCTATCGATTCAGGGTCTTTTTCCGCAATAATTTTCAGCAAGGATTTGTTCTCATCCGAAAAAACGCTAGCAAAAGACTTTAGTGAAGGGAACCATAGCTTGGGGTCGTCTGGAGAAACTTTAACTTCTCCCCGAGCAATTGCCATGGTTCTCGTCTTGATCTCCTCGTATGAGGCGATCCCAACTTTAACGCGCTTCATAATTTAGAGCTCCATTAATTTTTTATCGACAGACAACCAGAAATCAGTGAGTAACTTTTCAGCCGATTCATATTTGTACTGCCTGCCTTCGTCATTTTCATAGCGCTGCTGATGATCAAAAGGCTTGTTGTAAGACTTTTCTACCGGATAAGCATTATCCAATAACTCGTTTTCCTTGTTTGTTATGCAAGGTTAGTGAGAAAGAGATTCCGTGCGGCCTGTCGGCCAACTTTGGTTTCAAAGCCTACATGCCGAACTGGTTGCTATCCACCCATTCCATCGAAATCAGCGACCAGAAATCGAAGGCAAGACGATTCTGCACATAATCGTAAGGCAACCAGCCATAACCGGCATCGCCCCAGGACGTGCCCCAGGAATTCCTGATCAGGAATGCGCCAGTCGTTTCCTGGTTGCTTCGGGTATTCCTGACCTTGATGTTATCGTCATAACCTACCGCGACAATGGCATGCCCCCACTGCGCCTGTTCGTCAGGGCCAGGGTACGGATGCCGCCTTTGACATCGACGCTCTCGAAGGAGGCAAATCCCCAGAATCCGAACATCGAAGGAATACCCGCAGCAAGATAAGTTTTCACGCTGGCGATCACCTCAACTGGTGGAACCTTCTGGCCCGGATCATGGCAGAAATATTTGACCGCTTCGAAGTTGTCGGCAACTGCATAGACGAAGGCAGACGGTTGCCTGTCAAAATCAGGCGACTGGTCGGTATAAGGCCAATACTTTTCCGCCGGCACGCCGCACATCGCCAGCGCTCCTATCACGTTACGCAGAAATGCTCCACTGTCGCCGTTTATCCCCATCAATTCACGCGTGGTCTTGTACAAAAAAAGACGCGAACCATCGATATGATTGCCCCAAGCTCGACGCTCAAAATATTCGACGATGCCCATGCCGGCGTGGGCCGAACAGGATCCCAGCACGCCCTGATTCTCGACCGGCGAACACCACTGACGCAAATCCATCAGGGCCGGTAGCGCAACGGTAGTATCGATTCCAAGCTTATTGCTTATCCCTGTAAGCTTTGGGTGCTGCGCCGAGTAATCGCGCAAATCCGGCATCGGCGGCAACCAGCCGGTGCCGACGATGGCGTTGATGGATGAAAGTCTGACTAATGCACACATATTCTTCTCCTTGCCCGACCCTTGTACCTTGTACCTTGTACCTTGTACCTTGTACCTTGTACCTCGCCCGCCGCAATAAGGGCATGCCCTTAAAATTGCAGCAAACAAAGCAGCAGCAAACAGACCCAAACAAAGTGACTGTCCTTTTGTTTTTTTGTTTTTGCCATGACTTTTGACACAAAAACCAGCTTGCTACCGGGTGCCAAGTTGCTACACTCAGTGCAGTAAGGCTTCAGCATTTCAGGGAATGCTGTTTTAAAAAAGAACCGAAGGAAGACGCCACCATTGCAGTGACGTCCCCTCCGACCAATTAAGCTATTGCTGTCACTGCCGTACCAATCTGCAACAGGCCGGACACTCTCGACATTTGATTGGTAGCATTGAGTAATGTGTCCTGGCTCAAGTGAGCATAGCGCTGAGTCGTGTTGACTTGTGTGTGACCGAGCAACTTCTGCACCTCATACAAGCTACGGCCAGCATTCACCAGAAACGAAACGAAGCTGTGTCGTAAGTCGTGTATGCGAACATCAGCCAAACCACACTGCTTCCGCGCCGTGTCCCAAGATGAGTAGAAAGACCGATAGGGCTTGCGTGCGCTAGGGCTGGCAAACACCCATAGGCATTCAGCATCATGTGGCACAGCAGCAAGTAACTGCAGGACACCATCTGACAATGGGACATGGCGTGGCTTGCCGGACTTGGTGCTAGGAATACGCCACTGCTGCCGAGTCAAATCGAAGTCCTCCCACTTTGCGTCCAACACCGCCCTCTTGCGAGCACCAGTCAGGATAAGCATAGGCACAATGAATTTCAGCATTGGGTTAACGCTCTGGCTGATCCCAATGTAATGATGGAAGCTGTCTGGTTAGGACAGACTTCCAAACATCCAATCACATCGCAACAGCCATATTTTGTTTCTGCTCCAATCGCATGATCAATTGAGTCGCGTATTGTGAAATGAACTCCGGTGGTGTTTCAGGTATTGTTAAGTCAGAATTTTCTGGTGGTCTATGCCACCATATTCGATGGGTCTCGCTTAAATTCACTCGGCTGATTGGTTGTGCAGTCATATTAAATTTATTATTAATGACTACACGAGGAACGTTAAGACCAAAGTCACGATGAAAATTCCGCAAAGCTGTGTCGATGAAAAAATCTCCACATTCGCATACAACATGCCCATCCCACTTGTTTAGTGCTTGGGGTCGCCCAACAAAACCTACCACATAGTTTTGATCTGGCGTCGTATACCAAACTTGACAGGGCAACAACCTAGCCTTAATTGCAAAGTACTGAAGGACGTGAACTGCGATACTAGAAGTTGTTGCACAAAAAGTTTGATATTGTTCCGGGACAACTTCATAGAACAGTTCTCCCAGCTCATTTAACAGAGCTATATCGTCATCAGTTAATTTTTTCATTTCCCCTCCCACAAATACCCATAGTGAAGGAGACGTAAACAGTTATCTCCTTGCACATTAATTTGGTTAATTTTTATGGATTAAACTGTATAGGGGGGTGAAAAATCCGATCTATAAAAAGCCAGGCAGGGAAATTTATTACATTGGCATTGAAAGTTAGCCCTAGAAAGTCGGCTAACAATATAACCGACGGATTGTGATGAGTCGATCCAAGTAGATGGTAGTAGAGATTAAAAGTGCTACTTACGTCGCCATTGAACTGAACTTTACCTTCACGAGAAACTTCACAGCTTGAATCTATGGGAAGGCAAGTTCCAAATTGAATTTCTATCTGTTCAACCCCAGCATCCACGAATAAATGCATACCGACAATCCGGACAAGCATGGTAATTACTAGCAAGAATATTGCTAATGATTTTAAAAATGACTTGTCTTGAAAGACATACATAATTAAGGGTTATGCTACCCGCCTCATTTCAAAAAATCAATTAAGATCAACAAACAAAGCAAAAAACAAAGTGACTGTCCTTTTGTTTTTTATACTTTTGCCCATGGCATTGGCAAGATGCCGGCAAGATGCCTATCCTTTTTTTTTAGGTGAGGTTGTGACTGTCCTTTTGTTTGTTTGTTGGCGTTTGCTTGGCGTGAATTGCAGTCTTGCAATTGAATGGCGGTTTTATGCAATGCTCCCGATCATTTTTACATTGGCAAGATGCCTGTCCTTTTGTTTTTTTACCACGCCAGCTTGAGATTGCGGCAAGTTGAGCGAGTGCGTAATGTCAAATTCCTTGACATCGATCTTGATTAACAACGTAACTGTCCTTTTGTTTACGCTCTGCCTTTATCCCACGCTACTAGTTTTAGCTCTTGCCTATGAAACATCTGCCTTGCGGCGTGCATGCCGCGAAGATATTTCAGCTGATGACGAATGCAGTGATTTGTGAGCGCAACAGGAGAACCCACGGCGCTGCCGAATTCCCTCAGGAATCGGCTGGAAGAATTGATGAAGGCCTCCCCGTCAACACCGAGGCGCTCAAGAATTTTGGGCTGGTGGGCTGCGATGAAACCTCTCTTTTGCGGGTTGAAGGCACGACCAGTCCAGTCCACTAGTTCTGCATAGTCTTCAAAGGCAAATGGGATGGCCCACGGAGTTTGCCCGCTGGCATCGAAGGGCATGAGGGGGGCTTGTTGCAGAGGCGCTTTGGTTGCAGCCTGGACTGTAGGTATGCAAGATTTCGGCATGGATCCAAGCCGATCCTGAATTGAAGTGTAATCCGAAGTTTCCGGTGTTGCTGCCACGCCAGCCCTAACCGGGTTCAAGTCAACATATGCCATAGCGGTCAGCAGAGCCTGTTCATCAAGCAGTGCCTGGCTTTTGAAACGACCTTCCCAGAAATGGCCGGTACAGTGGTCTTCAGCGTTGGCCATTCGAGCCAGCGGCTCATTCAATGCGCGCATAAACCAAGACAGGTCATGCAGCCTGGCCCGATAGGTTGCGGCAATTTCTTCCACCTTAGAGATTTCAGCCAAGCACATTTGCGTACGGACTGGAGAGAGATAGCGGGTGACCAACAACGGTCCGGTAAATAGTTGTGTCCAGCGCATGAGCACTTCCTCGGTGTTCCAGCGAAGGGCACGCTCCCGGTCAGTATGTGTAACAATATGGAAGTGATTGCTCATGACCGCATAGGCGGCGACATCGATGGCGAAAATATGCGCTAGTTCCTTGATGCGAACCGCAATCCAGCCACGTCGGTGTTCGAAGTTTTTGCCGGTGAGGTTATCGTTGCCGCATAAGAAAGCGCGACGCACGCAACGGGAAACGCAGTGATACCAAGAGGTGTCGTCGAGGCTGACCAAGGAAGATCGGGGTTGTGTCATGATTGGAGTACCTCAAAGCTAATTTAATGACTTTCAGGTTATATCATAGATCAACCGGGGAATTTTGTAACCAAAGTGGGTGTCTTTTTGTTTTCTTTTTTTGTTTTCTTTTTGTCATGGTAAAAAGGATAGACTAGCTTCGACGACAGAAGCTAGCCATATTGATAATTACACTCAAGCCACGACAGCGTGCGTTCGAATTTCGACATTGAGAGCACGTTTGATGGCTGCAAAAATAGCTGATACGTTGCTCATCGTTGGATTACCTGACGCAGATAGCATCCGGTGCAGGCTTTTAGCAGGTTTGTGGATTTCCTCCGCCAGGGACTCGAACCCAACTGTTGCATTAACCAAATCACGTAGAATCAGCTTGGCGGTATCTGGCTCACCATTGATGAATAACTCTACAGCCTCATCGAGTAGCGCCTGAGCAAATACTGGATCACTTTGCACTCGGGTAGCCACGGTTACTTTGAAATCACGGGTCAGTGCCATGGTTTACTTTCCTTTCTGCATTTGAGACTTACGTCGCTTGTAGTCTTCCCACATATCAATCGCTTGATCGATGTCATTTTGCTGCCGTTTCTTGCTACCACCGCCCAAGAGGACGATGATCCTCAGCCCGTCCTTAGCCAAATAAATACGGTAGCCCGGACCCCAATCAATCTTGTACTCACCAATACCACGAAACCATTCGACATTAGAGAAATTGCCTTGCTCCATACGGGCTGCTGCCACGCTGACCTTAGCCGCTGCCAAAACATCAAGCGAGGCAAACCACTCCGCATAAGGGCTGCTTCCATCGGGAAGTAATAACTCTTTAACTTGATAGACCACTGTTTAATAGTAACATATATGAAACCTTTCTGGAAAAAAATACCTGACAGACTGGATTCAAAGGAAGACGCCACCATTGCAGTGACGTCCCCTCCGACCAATTAGGCTACAGCTGTCATTGCTGTACCAAGCTGCAACATGCCAGACACTCTCGACATTTGATTGGTACCCTCCGAAACAAAGTGGGCGAAACAAAGTGGGTGTCCTTTTGTTTTTGTTTTGTTTTTGAGCAAGTCCTACCGCCCCCTCAATTAAACTTGATCGTCTCCCCTTCAGGTAGCACCGGCAAGGCTTCATTCAGCGCCTTGCTGTAAGACATTCGGGCGGTCTGCAGTACGGCCATCGAGGCATTCAGCTGTTGGAGTTCGGCATCTACAAACTGCAGGCTGACCAGTTGGGCTTTGGCTTCGTTCGAGAGGGTGTCGTCCATTGGAGAGATACACCGCTCATCAAGCATCCAGATGTCGCGCCAAATCCATGCTGTCGTGCAGGATGCGCAATATTTCGATCAAGCAGGCCGTTTCGTCGACACGAAACACCAGTTGGTGCCTACCCTTTCCCCCATGTCGCGCCACATGCAGTGTGGCCACGTCATCACCTAACTCAGGGCGCCTGCGCACGTCGATCAGCTGCGACCCTTCGGTCAAGGCTTCTAGCGCATCATTGATGACGTCAGTGTAAGACACCAGTTGCAACGGTCCAAACTGCTCAAGCGTCCAATCAAGGATATCTTCGACATCTTGAGCGGCTCGATCGGCCAGGCGTACCGTCCAGCCACTCATCCGTGTTTCGCCAGCACACGCTTGCTGATCGCCGTGATGTGCGAGCGCAGCGACGCAGCATCGCTGAATTCGGTATACCGCCCCGCCTCGATGTCGGCCATACCGACAGCAACAGCCTCGCGCAATACTTGCAATCGAGCGGCCTCTTCATTTTCGCGCTGCTCCATAAGCCGTAAGCCTTCACGCATAACTTCACTGGCGTTCTGGTAGCGTCCCGAACCAACCAACTGCTCAACAAATGAAGCTTGGTGGATAGTCAACACAACATTACGAGTGGGCATAGCAAACTCCAGGATCAGTACGTATGGCATATTATGCCAACATTTTTTGCCTTCAGTCAACAACACGCTCAATCAATCGGATCTTGCCATTTCCGTGTCCTGCAGGTGAATTTTGTAACCAAAATGGGTGTCCTTTTGTTTTTGTTTCCCATCTTGCTTATCCTCCGAAACAAAGTGCGAAACAAAGTGGGTGTCCTTTTGTTTTGCTTTTGTTTTGATTTTACAAAGTGGGTGTCCTTTTGTTTTTCTTTTG
>CAIJXJ010000255.1 GCA_903824575.1 uncultured Methylobacillus sp. | reverse complement strand
CTGGCCGATGGTGTCGAGCAGGTCTTCGGCCATGCCCGAACGCTCCAGAATCAAGCCCATGAAGGTGAAGAATGGAATCGCCAGCAGCGTGTCGTTTTGCATGATGCCGAACATGCGCAGTGGCAGGCTTTGCAAAAAGGCCGGCTGGATCATCCCGAGTTCAACGGCCACAAAGCCATAAAACAGCCCGCAGGCTGCCAAAGAAAAAGTCACCGCATAGCCGAACATCAGAAAGATGATCAGCGACACAAACATGATGGGCGCGATGTTGGTGGTCAGGAACTCAATCATTTTTGCGCTCCCAATTGCGCGGCTTCGCGGGCGGCCACTTCTTTTTGCTGCAGGAACTCGGCCAGTTCCTGTTCGGGCGTCTTGGAACCCTGCTTTCTGCTGGGGTCGGGAATCAGGCCTTGCAAAAACGCGATCCGTTTAATCAGTTCGGAGACGGCTTGCATAGCCAGCAAAAGCATGCCCATCGGCAGGAGCGCAAACACCGGCCACCGGATCAAACCGCCGGCGTTCGACGACACTTCCTGGGTGTTGTAGGCATTGATAACCAGTGGCATGGCTAACTTGATGATCATGAAAGTAAAGGGCAGCAAAAACACGCAAATGCCGATGATGTCGATCCAGATCTGAGTGCGCTTGGAGAAGCGCCCGGAAATTACGTCGATCTTCACGTGCTCCTGGCGCAGCAAGGTGTAGCCCGATGCCAGCAAGAAAACGGCTGAAAACAGGTACCACTGGATTTCCAAAAAGCCGTTGGAACTCATGTTGAAGGCTTTTCGCATGGTCGCGTTAGCGGCACTTATCAGCACGGCAAACAACACCAGCCAAGCGACCCAGCGGCCGATCCATTCGCTGATTTTGTCAATCCGTCTGGAAAGGGCTAGAAGAAAGTTCATCGTGTCTCCAATCGTTGGCGTGTTTCACTTTTGTGCAAAGATTTTATCGTGCGAGCGTAACTGCAAAATCAGGTCATACGCCACCATGGCGCTGGGAGGGTCCAGTCGGTAAGGAGCCATTTCAGGATTGCCAAACGCTTCATTTTCTGTACCTTAAAGCTGTTTGTGATGTACACTGAATCGCACATTTCAGCGTATGTCCAGTGGGTGTTGGGATAGCACTTCTTGGATCTGCGGTGTGTGATTTTCTTGGACTAGTGAGGCCTAAGCCAAGTACACCAGCAAGTCGTCAAGCTACGGCTCGATACGAATGTGAAGAGTCAAATCAAATGCCAACAAAGAAAAAAATAGCAAGGTTTGAACGGGCTATTCTGGATTCGATCCCGACCAACGCGGTCAGTTTGGATCGCAACGGCCTCATTCTTGAACAATGCCCGGTTCAAATTGCTGAGTTGATTGCTGATGTAGCTTGCGTGGTGCAGGACAAATTGGATGCAAAAGGTCTTCAACTGCATGTCGTTGCCCGTGAGATGCCCTCAAGACTTTTGGGCGATTCGACGCGTATACGCCAGGCACTTTTGAATTGCGTTGCCAATGCGGTCAAGTTCACCAACAACGGGTCCATTGGTTTGCGAGCGTCCATCGTCAAAAATTCTTTGGGCAGTGCAATTTTGCGTATTGAAGTACAGGACTCGGGAATCGGGATGACCGCTGCGACCACCTCCAAGATATTCAATCCCTTTGTGCAGGCCGACAGCAGCACGACCAGG
>CAIJXJ010000254.1 GCA_903824575.1 uncultured Methylobacillus sp. | reverse complement strand
CGGCAATGGCGTTGGGGGCGGCGGCACCATTCGGCCCCTGGCTGCCGACAGGAGCGTTGAGATGCAGGATTTCAATTCCTTCTGGGATTGGACCATCCTCAATACACCCGAAACCCTGGGTTCGTGGCATGAATCATGGATTAACTCCAGTCCCACAACCGGCGATTGGACCAAATTTACCGTAAAAGTCCTCACTGCCGGCACCTATACCATTGACGTCCATGCCGCATGCGTCGATTCGCTCAATTCCATGAGCCTCACCTTCAACGACGCCGCGCCCATTATGATCACCAACCTGCAAAGGGTGCTTAATTCTCAAATCCATGGCGGCAGCGAAGTATGGCACATCTGGAACAGATTCTATGACGTTGCCACGGTCGAGCTCGATACCGGCATGTACACCCTCAAACATCAATTTGTACAGGGCGGCTGGAATTTTGACTGGATACAGTTCAGGCTCAAGACCACTTCCGTGTCGCAACAACCCGCATACCGCAATCCAACCGCGGGTTCCTTCGGACTAAAGGCAATTTTTTCGGGTGATGAACTGAAACTGTCCTACAACCGTTCAGGCGCCGGTGAAGCAAGAATCTCACTGGTCAATTGCGCCGGCAAATCAGTTTTTTCTTCCCTTGAAAGAAGCGGGACCGTTGGGCTGCAAAGCCGTGCCATCAGCATGCGCAACTTGCGCCCGGGTGTTTATATTGTTTCGGTTGAACAGAACGGCTGCAGAGAGGTTAAATCTTTCAGCCTTACGCACTGATCCGTCCTGGTATAATGATGAATAAAAAGGGATTCACTAAGATGGATCCCTTTTTTATTAAATCCCGTTTATTTTTCCTGCTAACATCATGTTTTTTCTTTATTTTAGAGTAGTAGAAGGAAGACCGTATCTGCATTAAAATAAAAGGGGGAACCAGCCCATGAAATCACGCCTCGCACTTGCAGTTTTTATCTGCGTTTGCCTTGTAAGCCAGCAGAGCTTCGCGCTCACCGAATTCGACGCCGACAGCATCGTCAACATCATGAAGCGGGTGGCCCATTACCGCATGACCTATTCGGACATTGCAAACTTGTTCAACCATACCTCTGCTGGCAAGGGCGATCAGCCGAATCCGTATGACGCGACCAACCATGGCAACGACTGGGATGTCGGATCGTTCATGACCGGCCTCATGGCGATGTATTACACAACGCAAGACACAGCGTATCTCAATTTTGCAAAACGCTGGGCAATCTATTTCAACTGGCTGCCCTGCAACGGTGTGAACACAACAACTGCGGACAATATCTGCTGCACGCAGACTTACACCGAGCTGTACCTGCTCGACCCGAGGCCTGCCAACAACAATATGATAGGAAATACCGCACAAAATCTGGCGCATCTATTCGGATCACACCTGAACCCCAAGACCTGCTGGTGGTGGTGCGATGCGCTTTACATGGCCCCTCCCGCAATAACACTGTATTGTCAAGCAGCAAACCAAACCGCTTACCTTGATTCCTTGAACAATTGGTGGGGGTTGGTCGCGGACACGCTCTACAACAAGACCTACAAGTTCTATTATCGGGACGCCGGGTTTATTCCACCCAAAAACGTCTGCCCCAATGGCAAGCCCATGTTCTGGTCCTGCGGAGAGGCCTGGGTCATTGGCGGGATGGCGAGAATTCTTGACCACATGCCGAAGACCTACGCGAACCGTCCGCAGTTCGTTTCACAATTTCAGGACATGTGCGCGGCGATTAAGACCGAACAGGGATT
>CAIJXJ010000253.1 GCA_903824575.1 uncultured Methylobacillus sp. | reverse complement strand
TCCAGGGTTTGCCTATAACCCTGGCAAGGCGGCCGCACGTGCAAAAAACCTGCTTGATGTAGCCGCTGTGAAACTTGAGTCTTTGCCAGCTCCAATTGCTGTTGCCACCGTTAAAGACTTGGTGGCATCAGATGCGTTCGCGGTGTGGTTTGCCCATCCGGAGTGGAATTTCCCGATGGTTGTAATCCCGGAGGCCGATGCGGCGCTAATCGGATCAAGAAGCAAAATCGGCAAGATGAGTCCAGAAACAGCAGCCAAGCAAGCTACAGAGCATCCGGAAATTACGGCCGATGAATATGCCAGCGCGCAGGTTGCAATTGATTCCGCTACCAATACCGTACAGGATGGCCCATACAACCTGATCTATATCCTGGATCTCAATAGTAATGCCTATAGTCATTGTGTTATCCTTCTATCAGAGCAGACGCGACACGGTGATATTCTCCCGGCCGTAGCACAGTCAGTCATGACTGGAGCGTTATGTGGGGTTTCCGGTCTTCCGGGTGGGAGGCCCCACCGCCTGCTCAACTCCCCTTTTTCAGAAGCCTTTTGATCTCGCGATCACTTGTAGCCTCATCCTTGCTCAGGCGACGATAGCTGGTAACCCATAAGGCCTCTCCGCTTTTTGTTGCCTTGACCACTAAAACATAACCGCCAGATGTCGCATCCGTCTGATCCAGAATGTAGATCAGATTGTAAGGGCCATCCTGTACAGTGTTTGTTGCTGAATCAATGACGAGCTGCGCACTGGCGTATTCCTGTGGCGTTAATTCTGGATGCTCAGTTGCCTGCTTGACTGCGGTATCCGGGCTCATCTTACCAACTTTGCTTTGCGCGCCGATTAGCGCCGCATCGGCTTCCGGGATCAGAACCATCGGGAAATTCCCCTCCGGATGAGCAAACCACGCTGCGAATGCATCAGATGCCACTAAATCTTTAACGGTGGCCACAGCAATTGGAGCCGGCAAAGACTCAAGTTTTCCAGCAGCAACATCAAGCAGGTTTTTTGCGCGCGCTGCCGCCTTGCCAGGATTGTATGCAAACCCTGGATCTATGCCGTAAGGGGTCTTAGTGACTTCGCCAGTACGCTTATTGACGAAATCCACCCACCGTATTGGGGGCGCCTCACGCTTGACCGGTTTGCCGGCGTCTTGCAGCTGCTGCAATCCTTTTTCATCAATACCAAAGGCCGTGCAACGGCAACGCCATCCATTAGGCGGGAAATGCGTATCCCAAAAGGGATCATCTACCGGCAGGGCTACGCCATCCAAAACCCGGTGTGAAGCGCGCACCATCTCATCACGCATCGTGCGATAGTAGATGTAGGGCAGGGTGGCTTTGTTGCGTTCTATGCGGTTCCATATTCCAGCGGCATAGGACTGGCTGAGATTCACGTCATAAATTAGTTTCAGGCGCGAGGCATCAAACGTGGTGGCAACCGTCTCTCCGGTGGCAGGATCGATCTGCTCGACAGTACCCCACCATCCGGCCTGCTGCAGACGTGGGGTCAGGTTGTCTGAGAACTCCGTGAGACTGATGCCCTCGGTCACGGCGCGCATGAGCTGTTCATGGACCGCAGCTAACAAATCCGCCCGGGTCAGGCGCGAAACAGTGAACTGGGTGGCATGCTCAGTCTGCCAGACATCTTTCCAGTTAAAGCTGGTCGTAAATGTGAGCCCGCGCGCGGCCAGGTAATCAACCGCCTCTTTGGGTGCCAGCATCTGCGGCCGGACATTTGGCGGCAGCGGGATGAGGCCGTTAGCCATTACTGCTCCAGATCCGCGCCGGATTCACCGAGCAACCGGGCAAAGAAGGATGCGCGCGCCGACTTTTCTGCCAGGGGATTGATGTCCATCTTATCGAGCAACGCGGGCAATTTCTCGGCGAATTGCGCGCAAGTCTCACCTTTTTTGATCGCCTGTTTTAGCGCATCCCGTACTGGGGCCATCATGGGCTCCATGACGGGCTGCCATTCTGCAGCAGCTTCATTTACAAGATCATCCATGAAATGCTGGGGAGTTGGCTCAGCAAACGCCGAATCAACACCAGGTGCACTGCCTCCACCTCCAGGAGCGGAGATTGGTGCCGCACCAGCAATCATGTCTCGCGGCTCCCAGCCATCGCCATACGTTTCCGTAATGTATTCGAGGGTTGGCTTGAATCCGAGGTTATAAATTGAGGTATCCCGATCGGCGCGAGATTTCAAATCCTCCTGCTGCGCAACACGACGCCATAACTTGGGAGGTGTAGCTCCTGGGAAGTTAAACTCGGTTAACCATTTGACCAACGTTTCATTCAGGGTGCCGGACAGCAGATCTGCATCCGCCTTGGAGAGCTCCAGGCGAACTTCATTATGAACTTGCGCCTGGCTGCTGTTGAGGCCGGAGGATTTGCCGGATGTGGTGCTGTTTTCTCCCAACACACATACGGAAACTTGGTCATCCATGTATTTGCACAGGCGTTCATAGAAGTCTCCAGCACCGGAGCGTGTTGCTTCCAGCAGCTCCACGACCACATTGTCCGGCACAATAATGCCGGCCTCCTGCGAGATGGCGCCAATCGCCTCTAACAGATTGGCCTGTTCGGATGCAGATGTACCCGACGGGTATTTCCCGACAGCGGTCGGGCTACCAAACTTGTCAGCGAACGTCAGCCAGAACTGCATTCCCTGCTTTTTGAACCATACGGGCCAGAACAGGCGCGTTCCCAAGCCCAGGCCGTATGGATTTCCATCCTTGGCGCCAGTGCTATGCACAATGAACTTCTGATCCGGCATTACTTCGCCGGGCCACATATTCTCACGGGTGAGAAGTCGAAGATGATTGTCATAGTCAAAGGAGAATCGTCTCTGGTCGCGCGGAATAATTCGATCAATGGTGATCTGTGTGCCATCGGTTGCCCAGATGATTTCAGCGACGGAAAAGCCTTTTAGAAATGCACTCTCATCCCGCGATCAATTAATCTATGCTGAATTCAATGGTTATAATCAGGCTGACCTCGCAATGAAACATAAGATGTCTATTCAGTGG
>CAIJXJ010000252.1 GCA_903824575.1 uncultured Methylobacillus sp. | reverse complement strand
GGCGGCTGGGCTGGCGTTGCGATGAACCTTGGTTTGGAAAACCCAACCGACGCGCTTGGCGCTGCCGGTGGTTATGCCGAACTGGTTAAGTACAACGCTGCTCCTGGCGGCGGTGCACTGACTGTGTTCAGCCTGTAATTGTTGCAAGCCAGCCCGGAATTTAATCCAGGCTGGCTATTAAAACTCCATAGTCGAATCTTCTCCATAGAGATTTGAATTTATAGGCCCATTTCCTTGATCTAAGGAAGTGGGTTTTTTTCGCAAAAAAAATGGGGTCGCCGTCATAATGAGACGACGACCCCATTTTCCACTGCCCTGCTTATTATTTTACCGCCGCCACATGCCAGATTTGCGCTGCATATTCGGCGATAGTGCGGTCACTAGAGAATTTGCCCATGCCTGCCACGTTGAGGATGGCTTGCTTGGTCCATTCGGTCGGATTGCAGTAGAGTTCTCCAACGCTATCCTGGCATGCAATGTAATCGGCATAATCGGCCAGCAATAGATAATGGTCGCCCTGTGCCAGCAACACATCCACCACGGCCTGGAAGCGGTGCGGTTCGTCCGGCGAAAAATAGCCGGAGGAGATCATGTCCAGTACCTGTTTCAGTTCGGCATTGGCCTGATAGTAATCCCACGGGTTGTAACCCTGGCGGCGCAGATTTTCCACTTGGTCGGTGGTGAGGCCGAAGATGAAGATGTTTTCCCGGCCAACCTCTTCCATGATCTCGATATTGGCGCCATCCAGAGTGCCAATGGTGAGGGCCCCATTGAGGGCGAGTTTCATGTTGCCGGTGCCGGAGGCCTCGGTGCCAGCGGTGGAGATCTGTTCTGACAGATCAGCTGCCGGCACGATGAGTTCGGCGTTGGAAACGTTGTAGTTGGGAAAGAACACCACTTTCAGACGATCACCGATCAGTGGGTCGTTGTTGACGATGTCGGCCACGTTGTTGATCAGGCGAATGATGCGCTTGGCCATGGCGTAGCCAGGTGCCGCCTTGCCGGCAAAGATGACAGTGCGGGGCGCGGTATTGGGATGGGTGCCATGGCGAATGCGGTTATACAGCGTGATGACATGCAGCACATTGAGTAATTGCCGTTTGTACTCATGCATGCGCTTGATTTGGATGTCGAACAAAGACTCAGGGTTGATCGTGATGCCAAGTTGCTTTTCTATGACACTGGCCAAGCGTTTTTTGTTGCCCAGTTTGACGGCAGAAAATTCTTGGTGAAAGTCGACATCAGAGGCATATTTACGAAGATTCTGCAGTTGGTCGAGGTCGCGAATCCAGCCATTGCCAATCTTTGAGGAAATGAGGGATGCCAGTTTCGGATTGGCCTGGTTAAGCCAGCGGCGTGGGGTGATGCCATTGGTCATGTTGATGATCTTGCCCGGACTGTAACGATTGAAGTCGGCAAAGATCGTGCTCTTCATTAATTCGGTGTGCAGGCGTGCCACGCCGTTGACTGTATGGCTGCCAACGATGGCCAGGTGTGCCATGCGTATCCTGCGATTGCCCGGATCTTCACTGATGATGGACATGCGGCGCAACAAGTCGTTGTCACCGGGGGAATGATGCATGACATCGCGCAGGAAGTGATGGTTAATCTCATAAATGATCTCCAGATGTCTTGGCAACAGACTCTCGAACAAGGCCACGGTCCAAGTCTCCAGCGCCTCTGGCATTAGGGTGTGATTGGTGTAAGAGAAGGTTTTTGACGTGAGCTTCCAGGCGTGTTCCCAGTTGAGGCCGTGGATGTCGAGAAACAGACGCATCATTTCTGCGATGCCGATGGAAGGATGGGTGTCGTTCAACTGGATTGCCACTTTGTCGGGCAAATCGTCCCAGGACTCGTGGTGTTTCTTATAACGATAAAGAATATCCTGCAACGAGGCGCTGACGAAGAAATATTGTTGTTTCAGGCGCAACTCCTTGCCCATGTCGGTGGAATCATCCGGGTACAGTACCTTGGACAGGTTTTCCGACTCGTTTTTGTCGGCTACCGCCTGAATGTAGTTGCCCTGGTTGAAATAGCGCAGATCGAAGTCGCGCGAGGATTTTGCCGACCACAAGCGCATGTTGTTGACGGTGGTGCCACCGTAGCCTGGCACCGGGGTGTCATAAGCCATGGCCATGATGTCCTCGGTCTCGATCCAGTGATGGTGCAGGCTGCCATCCTCATGCTTGTAACCTACCACGCGGCCGTAAAACTTGACCTGATACAGCACTTCGGCGCGCGGGAATTCCCACGGATTGCCATAACGCAGCCAGTTGTCTGGGTGCTCTACCTGCTGGCCATCCTCGATCGCCTGATGGAACATGCCATACTCGTAACGGATGCCATAGCCGTAACAGGGCAGGCTTAAGGTCGCCATCGAATCGAGAAAACAGGCGGCGAGCCGTCCCAGCCCACCATTGCCGAGAGCCGCGTCAAACTCGACTTCGCTGACGGTCTCGATACTTTGTCCCAATTCGTACAGCGCGGTCTTGCATTCTTCAAACATGTTGAAGTTCAGGATGGCGTTGCTGAAGGTTCGGCCGACCAGAAACTCTAGTGACATGTAGTAGATGCGCTTTGAGTCGTCACGGTAATAGCTTTGCATGCTCTCCATCCAGCGCTCCACCAAGCGATCTCGTACCGTCATGGCGGCGATCTCGAACCAGTCGCGATTGGTAGCCATAGTCGAATATTTGCTGATTGAGTAGGTTAAATGGGCCAGCATGGCCTCGCGTAATGTGTCCTTGTCCAGACCCGCGTGACTTTGATGGCTTGGGGCTTGTTGATTTTTCATGATGTCATCCTGTTCTTGGAGCCCTTTGTAGCAGCCCCTGCCGTGAGTTGGAATTGCACGCCGGATCAGGGAATGACCGAATAGTGAATACGTTCAGTTTTAGCTTCAATCCCCCAAACTATATTGTCGTCAAATCGATGACGGCGTCAATACGATTTTTATGCAAACCGCTGTGTCTCGATGTTAACGGTGGGCTATCTTTCTGCATAGGTCTGTCATTCGACATGAAAAATAAAAAAATGGACGCACGTTGATGCCGGATCATAGACAAATCCTTGCTTTGTGACAATGATCTCGTCAAATTCTTCCAGCTGTGCTACGTTGGCGCTCCTCGAGGCCTACAGAGCATTCCATGTCAGAAATCAAACTTACCCAATTGTCACATGGTGGCGGCTGTGGCTGCAAAATAGCGCCTTCCGTGTTGCAGCAGATTCTGGGCGACATGAAACAGCGGTTGCCTTTCCCAGATCTGCTGGTAGGCAACGACACTAGCGATGACGCTGCCGTTTATCGGCTGAGCGACAGCCAGGCCATCGTTGCCACCACCGACTTTTTCATGCCCATCGTGGATGATCCGTTCGATTTCGGTCGCATCGCTGCCACCAATGCGCTGTCCGATATCTACGCCATGGGTGGCACGCCCATCATGGCGCTGGCCATTGTTGGCATGCCGGTTGCGATCCTGCCGCTGGAGGCCATACGGGCCATCCTGGAAGGTGGTGCGAGCGTCTGCCAGTCGGCAGGAATTCCACTCGCGGGCGGGCACTCCATCGATTCCCCGGAGCCGATCTATGGACTGGTAGGTATAGGCGTCGTACATCCTGACCGGCTTAAGAAAAATAGTGATGCCCAGCATGACGACGTGTTGATCCTAGGCAAGGGCTTAGGGGTCGGCGTACTGGCGCAGGGGTTGAAGAAGGAAGTGTTGAGCCAGGCCGGCTATGCGCAGCTGATAGCGACCACCACCCAACTTAACACGGTGGGCAGTCTGCTTGGTGGCGTGCCGGGGGTGCATGCGCTGACTGATGTCACCGGCTTCGGCTTGCTCGGCCACCTGTTGGAGATGTGTAGAGGTGCAGGGCTGGCTGCCGGGCTTGATTTCGGGCAGATCCCCATATTGTCAGAGGCGCGCGCCCTGGCCCTGCAGGGAATCGGTCCAGGCGCCATTGAACGCAACCTGCAGAGCTTCGGCCATGCAGTCAATTTTTCGGCTGATGTTGCCCCCTGGCAGCAGCGCTTGCTGGCCGATCCTCAGACCAGTGGTGGTTTGCTGGCAGCGGTTGATCCAGCGCTGGCAGACAGGGTGCTGGCCGCCTTCCATCAGGCCGGGTTTCTGGACGCTGCCGTTATCGGTCAGATGAGGTCAGGGACGCCGACAATCCATGTGCGCTAACGAGTAAAATGTCGCTCATGACATCGATACAGCTTCTTCCCGATCACCTTATTAGCCAGATTGCCGCCGGCGAGGTTGTGGAACGCCCGGCGGCGGCCCTTAAAGAGTTGCTGGAAAATAGTCTGGATGCAGGCGCCACTGATGTCTCGGTACATCTCTCGCAAGGCGGCGTGAAGCAGCTCAAGGTCACCGATGATGGCCGCGGTATCGCGCCGGAGGAGCTGATCCTGGCGCTCACCCGCCACGCTACTAGTAAGATTGCCAGCCTCGATGATCTGGAACGGGTGGCGAGTCTGGGCTTTCGCGGCGAGGCGCTGGCCAGCATCGCCTCGGTGTCGCGCACTTGTATTTCCAGCCGGGTGGAAAGCGAGCGGCACGCTTGGCGTATCGCGGCAGAGGGCGGCAGTCTGATGCCGAGGGAGCCGACTGCACTCGATATTGGCACCGTGATCGAGGTTAACGACCTCTATTACAACACGCCGGCCCGGCGCAAATTCCTCAAGACCGAAAGTACGGAATATGGCCATTGCGAGGAAGTGTTCAAACGTATCGCCCTGAGTTGTCCTCAGACCGGCTTCCTGTTGCAGCATAACAGTCGTGCCCAGATGCGCCTGACGGCGTGCGAGCCACAGCGACGCTTTACCGAAGTGTTGGGTGATGAATTTGGCGAACACGCCCTGTTGCTCGATGAATCCGCTGCAGGCTTGCGTTTATGGGGTATGGCGGCACGGCCAGCTTTTTCCAAGCTGTCGCGTGATACCCAGTATTTCTATGTCAACGGTCGTTTCATTCGCGACAAGCTGGTCGCTCACGCCATCCGTCAGGCCTATGAGGACGTCCTGCACAATCAGCGCCATCCCGCTTTCGTGCTGTTCCTGGAGCTCGATCCTGTGCTGGTGGATGTCAATGTTCATCCGACCAAGACCGAGGTGCGTTTCCGCGAAGGTCAGGCCGTCCACCGGTTTATCTTTCACGCCCTGCACAAGGCGCTGGCGGCGCCAGTCGGTGGCGCCAGCGCCGGGACGCCCTCCACATCGCCGTTTCAGGAAGGCATGCTGTCATTATCTCAATTTCCCTCGTCCTTTTCCTCTTCCATTCAGGCCGGTGAAGTATCTCAATCGAGGGGGGCACGTTCCGGATCTGTCAATTACCCCACCTATCAGTCAAAAATCCCGTTGCGTGCCAATGAGGGTGTCGGTTTCTACCAGACCTTGTTCGGTGAACAGTCTATCGGGGCGGGCGTTACCGTTCCTGATTGCTTGCCGCACAATCCGCCGCAGGAATATCCTCTCGGCTTCGCCCTCGGCCAGTTGCACGGGGTCTATGTGCTAGCGCAGAATCAGGCGGGTCTGGTGGTGGTCGACATGCACGCCGCGCATGAGCGCATTATGTATGAAAGGCTCAAGATTGAACTTGACGCGCACGCGGTCGCCACGCAAGCCTTGTTGATTGCGGTCAGCTTTCATGCCGACCGTCTGGAAGTGGCAGTGGCGGAAGAAAACGCCGCTGTGTTACAGCAGCTTGGTTTCGAACTCGCCGTGTTGTCGCCCAACACACTGGCGGTGCGTGCCGTGCCCTTGACGCTGAAGGATGCAGATGTCGTTGCGCTGGCGCGATCCGTACTGGCCGAAATCGGTGAATATGGCGGCAGCCGCGCCTTACTGGATCGCCGCAACGAAATGCTTGCCAGCATGGCTTGCCATGCTGCCGTGCGCGCCAATCGCAGCCTGACGCTCACCGAAATGAATGCCTTGTTGCGCGATATGGAGGCGACGGAGCGTTCTGACCAGTGCAATCATGGTCGACCGACCTGGTTTCAACTTGGCATGAATGATCTCGACAAGATGTTCATGCGGGGCCAATGAGAGTTTCCACCACTCGCATTGCCTTCGCCAGTTTCATTGGAACTGCCATCGAGTTCTTCGACTTCTATATCTATGGCATGGCTGCGGCCTTGGTCATTGGGCCTGTATTTTTTCCGGAAGCTGATGCTGCAGCACAATCCCTGAATGCCTTCCTTACTTTTGGACTGGCCTTTCTGGCTCGCCCACTGGGGGCAATACTGTTCGGCCATTTTGGCGATCGGGTCGGACGCAAGACCACCCTGGTTGCATCCTTGCTGGTGATGGGGGTCTCTACCACCCTGATCGGCCTGTTGCCGGGTTATGCCGTGCTTGGCAGTTGGGCGCCAATATTACTTTGCAGCTTACGCTTCTGCCAGGGCATAGGTCTTGGCGGGGAGTGGGGTGGGGCGGCGCTGCTTGCCACCGAGAATGCACCAGCCGGCCGGCGCGGGTGGTTCGGCATGTTTCCGCAACTGGGCCCCCCGGTCGGCTTCCTGTTGGCCACAACCAGTTTTTTGTGGCTGTCTTATCTGCTGACTGATGAAGAGTTTCGTGCCTGGGGCTGGCGCATTCCTTTTGTCGCCAGTTCTATCCTGGTCATGCTTGGCCTCTATGTGCGCGTCACGCTGGCGGAAACCCCGCTGTTTGCAAAGGCGTTGCAACGGCATGCAGTCAGCCGATTGCCATTGCTCGAATTGTTGCGTCAGCATCTGACGTCCCTGTTGCTGGGTGCGCTCGCAATGGTAGTGTGCTACGCGCTGTTCTATATCTCCACGGTGTTTGCCTTGAACTACGGCATCACCACGCTGGGTATTCCTCGCTCGCAGTTCCTCGGTATGTTGTGCGTGGCAGTGTTGTTTATGGCTGCTGCCACGCCGCTGTCGGCCTGGGCCGCAGACAGGTTTGGCCGACGCCCGGTGCTGCTGACGGCCAGCGCTTGTGCGCTGCTGTCGGGTTTTGTCATGGCGCCGATGCTGGGAAGTGGTGACCCCATTAAAATCACGGCCTTTCTTTCGATGCAATTGTTCCTGATGGGCGCCAGTTTTGCGCCTATGGGGGCATGGTTGCCCGAGCTTTTTCCGATTCAGGTGCGCTATAGCGGCGCCGGCGCCGCCTATAATCTGGGCGGCATTCTGGGGGCATCCTTCGCCCCTTTCATCGCTCAGAAGCTGGTAGTGGGGGGAGGACTCCCTTGGGTCGGCGCCTACGTGTCAATTGCTGCTGCCGTCAGTCTAGCTGCCGTGTTATCGATGGGGGAAACCCGGGACCGGGACTTCTAATGCACCCTCCCGCCATTTTCCTGATGGGGCCGACCGCCAGCGGCAAGACCGGCCTGGCGGTAGAGCTGGCTCAGCGTCTGCCGGTGGAATTGATCAGCGTCGATTCAGCCCTGGTTTATCGCGGCATGGACATTGGCAGTGCCAAGCCTGATCAGGCTACCCTGGCGCGGGCGCCGCATCATCTGATCGATCTGATAGCACCGACCGCTGTTTATTCCGCTGCCCAGTTCAGGAGCGATGCCCTGGACTTGATGCGGGAGATTACAGCGCGCCACCATGTGCCCTTGCTCGTTGGAGGAACTATGTTGTATTTCAATATATTACAACATGGAATTAATGTTCTACCTGAAGCTAATGCCGTGGTCAGGGCCGGGATTGAGGCACGTGCGATGCGCTTGGGCTGGCCGGCATTGCATGCTGAACTTGCGCTGATTGATGCGCCAACTGCAGCCCGCCTGCAGCCGAACGATGCTCAGCGCATCGAACGAGCTCTGGAAATCCATCAAATTACGGGTAAACCGATGTCGACATGGCATGAACAGGAAATTTGCCCCGGTTTGCCCTACCGATTGCTGAAAATCGCGCTGCTGCCTTCAACCCG
The DNA here is from genome assembly GCA_903824575.1 of uncultured Methylobacillus sp. Classification (GTDB taxonomy): domain Bacteria; phylum Pseudomonadota; class Gammaproteobacteria; order Burkholderiales; family Methylophilaceae; genus CAIJXJ01. The sequence continues at coordinate 22,861 of CAIJXJ010000252.1, read as the reverse complement.
GGCTGAGCTTCACCAGCGCATTATGGATCGTTTCGATGCCATGCTCAAAGCTGGATTTTTAGATGAATTATCGCGTTTGCGACAACTGTATCCGGCCTTGAGCGCGAACTCGCCATCCATGCGCTGCGTCGGCTACCGCCAAGGGTGGCAATATCAGGAGGGAGAAATCGATCTGGTAGAATTTCGTGAGAAGGGCATCGCCGCCACCCGGCAACTCGCCAAGCGTCAGATGACGTGGCTGCGCGGCATGGATGACGTAGAGGTTTACGACTGCTTGGAATCAGGACTGCTGGAAATACTGGAGCAACGGTTGCGTGAGTTTTTAGGGTAGTGCGTCAATAAGCCAAGCGCATTTTCGCCGCATGAAACCAAAACATTACGGCGCAATGCCTTTCAGTTATTGCACCCTACGTTATCCGCCTGGATCAAACCCGAACAGGATCATGAGACGACAACGATAATTCCAGCTTCTGCATTCGTTCTGCCGCATCCACACATTCTGCCAGTGACGCCACCAGTGCAATGCGGATAAAGCCTTGCCCCGGATTCGCGCCATGCGCTTCGCGTGCCAGGTAACTGCCTGGCAGCACCGTGACATTGCATTCACGATACAGGCGTTGCGCCAGATCGGTGTCTGATCCTGATGTCCTCGCCCATAAATAGAAGGCGGCATCCGGTTGCTCGACCTGTAACACGGCTTGCAGCATGGGCGTCACGATGTTGAATTTTTCGCTATACAAGCGGCGGTTCTCTACGACGTGCGCCTCGTCGTTCCAGGCGGCAGCACTTGCGGCCTGCACCGCCGGGTTCATGGCGCAGCCGTGATAGGTGCGGTAGAGCAGAAATTTCCCCAATATTTTTTCATCTCCAGCCACGAAGCCAGAGCGCATGCCAGGCACATTGGAGCGTTTGGACAGGCTGCTGAACATGACCAGGCGCTCATTGCTTCGCCCCAGCTGGTGTGCAGCTTGCAGTGCGCCTAGAGGCGGAAGGTTCTCGTCAAAATAGATCTCGGAATAGCATTCATCTGAAGCGATGACGAAGTTGTATCGATCGGACAGTGCGAAGATCTCACGCCAGTCGTCAAGGCTCATGACTTTCCCGGTTGGGTTGCCAGGGGAGCAGACATATACCAGTTGCGTGCGGTTCCAAATTGATTCCGGCACCGAGGAAAAATCCATGGCAAAACCGTTCTCGGGCAGCGTGTTAAGGTAGTAGGGTTCGGCGCCGGCAAGAAAAGCCGCGCCTTCATAGATCTGGTAGAACGGATTGGGGCTGATGACCACGGGATTTGGACGGGTGGTATCAATCACCGCTTGGGCGAAGGCGAACAGCGCCTCGCGGCTACCATTGACCGGAATGATGGCGTGCTCGATATCTAGTGTGGGGAGACCATAGCGGCGCACCAGCCAATTGGAAATTGCCGTTCTGAGCTCGATGCTGCCAAGAGTCGTGGGATAATTCGCCAGCCCGCCAAGGTTTTCCATAAGCGCCGTCTTGATGAATTCCGGTGTCGCATGCTTGGGTTCACCAATGGACAGATTGACTGGTCGATAAGCCGGGTTGGGCGTGATGCCGGCAAATAGCTCGCGCAATTTCTGGAACGGGTAGGGGTGCAACAGGTCGAGGTTCGGATTCATGCGAGCATTATCCTCAAATAGGCATCAAGCGCAAACCAACTAAGATATTTTGAGATAAACATTGAGACTGCTGACGACAAAACATCCTGCACTTGCGACCTTTGGTCTACTGTTCGGCGCGGTCGCCTGGGGCATCATCTGGTATCCCTATCGGCTGCTGGAACAGGCCGGGGTCTCTGGCATTGTGGCCAGCGCCGCCACCTATGCCGTGGCCCTTGCTCTGGGGGCTTCTTTGTTCGGTCGCAGCTGGCGCCAGGCGCTGGCCCATCCCATGACCATGCTGCCGCTGATGCTGGCGGCGGGATGGACCAATTTGAGTTATGTGCTGGCGGTCATCGATGGCGAGGTGATGCGGGTGCTCCTGCTGTTCTACCTGTCGCCACTGTGGACCTTGCTGCTGGCAAGATTGTTGCTCGACGAACCGACCGGTCGGCGCGGCCTGTTGGTGATCATGCTGTCCATGGGCGGCGCTTTTGTCATGTTGTGGCGACCGGCATTGGGCTTGCCTCTACCGCAAAATAGCGCCGAATGGCTGGGTTTTTCCGCCGGACTGAGTTTTGCGTTGACCAACGTACTCACCCGTCGAGCCACGCATCTGACGCTGGAAGCCAAGTCTTTTGCCATCTGGAGCGGGGCGGTTTTATTGTCGATGTTATTGATGCCTTTTGACAACGCAGCTTTGCCCCATGTGTCGCTGATTACAGCCGCTGACTGGCACTTGATATTGATGGTCGGAGGCATTCTGATGGTCACCACTGTGCTGGTGCAATATGGCCTCACGCACATGCGAGTAACGCGCGCCTCGGTCATCTTTCTGTTTGAACTGGTGGTCGCATCTATTTCCTCCTACTGGCTGGCGGGAGAAGTGCTGACTGCCCATGAATGGGTGGGTGGAACGATGATCGTCGCTGCTACATTCTTTGCCCCTAGCGGGGAAGGCTAAACTCCCGCACGTGCGCCCTCGGCGACCAGGCGCATCTTCAGGGACAGGTTGTTGCGCGAGTCGGCGTTATGCAGGGCGTTTTCGGCGCTGATTCGGCCCGCCAGATACAGGTTGAACAGAGATTGGTCGAAAGAGCACATGCCAATGTCATTGTTGTCGGCCATGACCTCCTTGATTTCTTCCAATTTGTATTTCTGAATCAGTTCAGCAATGTAAGGGCTGTTGATCAGGACCTCGAAGGCAGCCACACGGCGAGTTTCGACACCGGTCACCAGTCGTTGAGAGACGATGCTGACCAGATTGAGCGCCAATGCCAGCTGAATGCCCTGTCGGCCGTCGGGAGGGAAGAAGGACAGGATGCGCTCGATGGCCTGATTGGCGTTGTTGGCGTGCAAGGTGGCGAGGCACAGGTGGCCTGTTTCAGAATAGGCCACGGCATGTTTCATCGTTTCCATGTCGCGGATTTCACCAATCAGAATGAGATCAGGTGCCTGGCGCATGGCATTCTTCAGGCCGCTGTCGAAGGATAGGGTGTCGATGCCGACTTCACGCTGGTCCACAACCGACTTCTTATGATCATGGATGAACTCGATCGGGTCTTCCAAGGTCAGGATGTGGCCACTATGGTGAGTGTTGCGCAAGTCTATCATCGCCGCCAGGGTCGTCGACTTGCCGGATCCGGTCGATCCGACGATCAGGATCAAGCCGCGTTTCTTTGCCACCAACTCTTTCAATACGACAGGCAGACCCAAGGACTCAAATGAAGGGATGATGTTCTTGATGTGGCGGATCACCATCGACACTTCGCCGCGCTGGCGGAACACGTTGACACGAAAACGCCCGATGTCGTGAATGCCCAAGGCGAAATTAGCCTCCAGCGTATGTTCGAACTGGCGAATCTGATGCTCGCTCATGAGGCTGTAAGCGACGTCGCGCACCATGCCTGGCAGCATGATCTGGTTGTTGACTGGCATCGACTCACCTTCGATGCCGATATTGATACGCGCGCCGGTGCTGAAAAACAGGTCTGAGCCGCCTTTTTCGACCATGAACTTCAGAACCGGATTGATGTTGAGTGCCGCCATGTGTCGATAGTCGTCCGGAATTGTTATAAATCAGGTTCCAGCATAAGACGGAAAGCCATTTCAGGCAATCCATCGCTCCCACATCTCGCGGTATGCCTGCTCCAGACCTTGCGTGAAGCGCCTGGTATCGAACAGGGGCATGTGATCGCAATCCATGCGCTGGCGTATCGATTTCAGTTCGTGCGGATGGGTCGCCAGATGCAGTGCGCGAGCCTCATATTCTTGCAGCGTGCCAGTGATCAGTTCCGGCAAGCCGGCGGCCTCCAGCAGGCTGGCTGCCACGCGTGATGCAAAGGTTTCGCCCCTGCAGGTCAGTACCGGCAAGCCTGCCCACAGGGCGTCGCTAGCGGTGGTATGGGCATTGTAGGGCAGGGTGTCAAGGAACAGGTCGGCCAGTTTTTGGCGCGCGAGATGCTGTTCCACCGGCACGCGCGGGGCGAATATGAGACGCCTCGGATCGATGTGGCGTTCTGTTGCTTCACGCCGAAGATTCTCCTTTGCCCAAGGATTGCAGTCCAGTAACCAGAGTACGCTATTGGGTATTTTTGAGAGTAAATTCATCCATATTTCAAATATTTGTGCTGTTATCTTAAAGCTTTGGTTGAAGCAACAAAAAACAAAGCTGTATGCTGGCAGGTCACAAGCTTCGCGTTCGGGTGTGTCGGCGATGGGGCGCAGGCGATCATTAGGTTGATAGGTGCCGGGAAGATAAACCAGTTGTTCGCTATAGTGCTGCGCCTCTTCCGGTGGTGTAATCACCCGGTCCGAAATCAGGTAATCCGCAAAAGTCGCGCCCATGGTGCCGGGAAAACCCAGCCAGTTGACCTGTATCGGTGCCGGGCGCAGGGCCAGAATGCCACTGCGACTGGTCTGGGTGTATCCAGTCAGGTCAACCAGAATGTCGATGCCGTCTCCATGAATGCGCCGGGCGGCGTCCATCAGCGACAGCGGGCGAATGTTGATGAAATGGTCGAACGCCCCAGCCAGTCTGCGTCCCACTGCTGTCTCGTCATCCAAACCGTAGGAATAAGCGTGAATTTCAAATTGGGAGCGGTCATGCAGTTCCAGCATTTCGGTGATCAGGAATGCCAGCGGATGCAGCCGAAAATCTCCCGAGAGATAACCGATACGCAGTCGGGGTTTGCTGGATCTGGAAAACTGGAAATTGAGCCTTCGTTCTGCCTGGATCAGCCTTGCAAAACGATTGGTCGCCCAGTTGTCGCTGCAGCGCCTCTGCTCAGCCGCCGTGGTGCCGGGCAGTGACAGAAACGCGAAGGGAGAAATTTGCGCCGATGGAACCTCCCGCACCAGATGGCGGATTTCGTCGATTTCCTGGTTCAGGTCGGTCCAGTCGCAGATGTGCTGACTCTGATGCACGCAGTGGGCGCGGGCGTGGTGCAGCAAGGGATTAAGGCGCAAGGCATCCCGGTAGCAGGTGATTGCTTGGTCGAGGTGCCCTGTCTCGCGCAGAGTATTGCCCAGATTGTTGAGTGCGTCGGCGTCACCCGGGGCAAGTTTGAGCGCCTGACGATAGCTGCTGGCCGCCTGCTCTGCTTGTCCGAGTTCGCGCCACGCATTACCCAAGTTAAAATGTGCGGCGGGGTTGGTAGCATCACCTAGCAAGGACTGCTGGAAATGCGAGACGGCTTCCTGATGATTGCCCAGATCCGAACAGGCGTTGCCGAGTTGCAGCAACAGCTGCGGATGACCGGGCGCGAGTTGCAGTGCCGTGCGGTAACTCGCCATGGCCTCGGTTGCCTGGCCTGATGCCAGCAACAGGTTGCCGAGTTCATAGTGCAGGCCGGGGTCCGTTGGATCGCGTGCGATGGCTTGCCTGAGCTGATCGAGTTGCTGCTGCATGGACTGGATTTTATCCGATCGCCGCACCGATGAGGCGTTTGAGCCCATGCCCACGTAACAGGAAGCGATTGGGGTCGAGCGCCCGTGCCAGTCCGGCATCGACCGCCATCGGTTCGCCTTCCAGCATGGCGGCCAGAATTTCACTGCACAAGGGGGCCGTCAGCATGCCTTTGGAGCCGTGGCCGCTATTGACATATAACCCGGTTAACCAGGGCAGTTGTGTCGCCGCGAGCCGACTGCCGGGCCTGTAGATCTCGACGACCTCCCCGGCTGACAGCAGCGGTCCCGCCATGGGCAGATAGTCCGGCGTGGTACAGCGTAGGGAGGCGCGGCCCTGCAATGCTTCTAACTCAATGATTCCCAGCGATTGGTACAAGTCTGGCGACAGTTGACGCAGCATGGCCAAATTATGAACATGATCCAAGCCACGCAGATCGAGGTTCTGATCATTGGCCGAGAAACTGGCCCCAACGCAGTGCTGACCGAGGCGCGCTGGACTGATGTAGCCCTCAGTGCAGACGACGGCGCGGAGCCCCGTACTTTCCCGGGATGCTGGCAACTGCGTGATCTGGCCGCGCACAGGTATCAAGGGCAGGTGTGCGCTCTGCCCGAATCTGACGCAGTCGTTGGCGCCGGCCAGAATGACCACCGGTGTCTCTGCTAGGCAGGTTGATTCGTTCCAGACTTGCCAGTTCTGGTTCATGCGCTCTAGTCGCAAGGCTTCCGTTGAGGTCTGCAGCTTGATGTTGGGGTGGTCAGCCAGAGCGCGGCATAGCGCCGGCGGATTGACCCAGCCACCGGCCGAAAACCACAGTCCGCCATGCGGCATCGGCATTCCTGCCAACACACTGGCCTCCATCGCATCGACGCCGCGCACCAGTTCTAGCGGCAGGCCTGTTGCCAGCACTTCTTCGACGCGCTTGGCCTCGCGTGCATTGAACACTTGCTGCAGCAGGCCGCACTCATCCCAGTCCCGTCCCTTGGTGAGGCTTTTCCGCAGCAGGGCCAAAGTGTGGAGATAACCGTTCAAGGCTACTCGGCTCAAGGGGATGTTATGCCCGGACAAGCGCGGATAGAGCACGCCCTGAGGGTTGCCGGAGGCCTCCATGGCAAGACTGTCATGGCGCTCGATCAGCGTGACCTGCCAGCCACGGCTGGCCAGGCTATAGGCAGTGGAAGTGCCACTGATCCCGCCGCCGATGACGATGGCTCGCCTGTCATGGCTTGCAGTTTGTGGCCTTGTTTCTGGCAAAAGCGCTCCACGCAGCATTTCCCGTTTGCTGCCGAATCCAGGAACTTTCTCGACATGGAATCCCAGTGCGCGCAGGCCACGCTTGACTTCGCCAACACAGGTGTAAGTGGCAAAGGTACAGCCGGATGCCGCCAGACGAGATATTTCTGCCAGCAGTTCGGGGCCCCACAATTGTGGGTTCTTGGCTGGGGCAAAACCATCTAGAAACCAGGCATCCACTTTGGCTCTTAATTCGGGCAAAGTGGCTCGCGCATCGCCGACCAGCAGGCTGAGCGTGACTCGCCCGCCGTCGAAGCTGAAACGCCTGAAGCCTGGTGCCAAGTCGCGGTATTGTTCAAGCAGAGGGCGGCTCCAAGCGGCGAGTTCTGGCCACAGTGCCAGTGCCTGGCTGAGCTCATCATGGGACAAGGGGTATTGCTCGCAGCTGACAAAGTGAAGGCGCGCGTGAACCGGCGCACAGCTATTCCACAACTGCCAGGAGCAGAGGAAGTTGAGCCCGGTGCCGAAGCCAGTTTCTGCAATGGTGAACAGTGTCGCCCGCAACTCTTTCCAGCGGGATTCCAGATGATTGTGCTGCAGAAAGACATGGCGCGTTTCCGCGATGCCCGAATCGCGCGAGAAATAGATATCGTCAAATTGCGTCGATATTGGCTGTCCGTCGCGCCACTTTATCGTACCGTGTTCTTGAATCATTGTTTTAGTGCCATGGTTGGTGCATATTCTCGCATGAGATGCATGATTCTTTTGAACTGATCAGTCCCTGGCTGGAACGCCACGCTCACCTTATCCGCCCCGGCGGCTCGGTTTTGGACCTGGCCTGCGGATCTGGCCGCAACGCGCGCCATCTGGCGCGACAGGGTTGGCAGGTTGAGTCGGTTGATATAAATGCCGAGGTGCTGGAGGCACTACAGGGTGTGGCAGGCATCGCGACCCGGTTGGCCGATCTGGAAAACGCTGCATGGCCTTATTTGACGCGTAAATTCGACGGCATTGTCGTTTGTCGCTACCTGCACCGTCCGCTGTTCCCCTTGATTGCAGCCAGCTTGGCACGAGATGGTGTGCTGATCTACGAGACCTTTATGACGGGACAGGCGCAATTTGGTCGACCCAGCAATCCTGACTTTTTGCTGCAAGCCGATGAGTTGTTGCAGGTGTTTGCCCCAACGCTACAAATTCTGGCCTTTGAACAGGGTACGATCTTTGAACCCGGACCGGCGTTTCTGCAACGGATTTGCGCAATAAATAGCATTGGGTGATACCATACTAACTAGTATGTTTATTGGAGTTGTCGTCATGATTGAAAAAGCTTTGCTATTACTTGCCAGTTTATTTGTGCTGGCTTCCTGCACCATGGCTCCGGTTGCCAATTCGAAAAACACCGAGTGGCCTAGCTACGGCCGTGACTTCAGCAATCAGCGCTATTCGCAACTGACCCAGATCAACCGCGACAATGTGGATAAGCTACAGCCGGCGTGGACCTTCCATAGCGGCATCAAGGCTACTTTTCAGGCGACACCCATCGTGGTCGATGGCGTGATGGTTGTTTCTTTGCCGTTCAACCACGTGGTGGCGCTGGATGCCAGGACTGGCCGGCAACTGTGGAAATACGAGCACCAGCGGCGCAAAGATTGGCCGATGTGCTGTGGCCCCGGAAATCGTGGGGTAGCGGTGGCCAATGGTCGCGTCTATATCGGCACTGTGGATGCGCGCCTCATTGCACTCGATGCCAAGACCGGACGCGTGGTTTGGGACATCAATGCGGTTGACGGCAACGTGACGACGGAAGGTATCGCTTCGCTCAACACCAATGATCCGCTCAGCCATGAAAGAGTCAGTGGCGGCACCGGCGTCGGCATTGCCATGGCGCCCGTGGTTTATCAGGGCAAGGTGATCATCGGCATCACAGGTGTTGGTTATGGCCTGCACATCGAGGCCGACCGGCCTGATGCGCCGCTAGGCGCGGTGATTGGCGTGGCCGGCTTGTACGGACGGCCGGGCTTTCTCGCCGCCTTTGATGCAGAAACGGGGAAACGTGTCTGGCAGTTTGACACGATTCCCTCTGCGGGTTGGGAGGGAAAATTCACCTCGACGACCCCGGATGGGTTAAGCCTCAATCGTGATCTCGAGCACGAGCGCACAAGCTTGCCACAGCATGGCGATGCCTGGCGATTCGGTGGAGGCTCAGCCTGGACCACACCGGCGATCGACGAAAAACTCGGCCTGCTGTATTTTGGCACCGGCAACCCTTCTCCGCAGATGGACGATGTATCCCGCCCCGGCGACAATCTTTATACCGTTTCCCTGGTGGCCCTTGATATCGCGAGCGGCAAGCTGCGCTGGCATTACCAGCAGGTGCCGCATGACGTTTGGGGCTACGACGTGGCGAGTCCCCCGGTGCTGTTTGATTATTTGAAGGATGGCCGGGCGATCCCCGCCGTCGGTCAAGCCAGCAAGACCGGTTGGTATTACGTGCATGATCGCGCCACCGGGGAGCTGTTGAAGAAATCTGATGCCTTCGTGCCGCAATCCAAGTTGTTTGTACATGCCACTTTCGAAGGCGTGCGTGTTTTTCCTGGCGTGTTCGGCGGCGTCAACTGGTCTCCCTCGGCGGTGGATGAGGCTCGCCAGCAGGTGTTCGTCGCTGCCATGCACATGCCAGTGCGTTATACCCTGCATGAAACCCCGGCTAGCAATGGTCACGCCGCGATCCGTTATACGACCTCTGAACCGGTAGATGAACCGAAGTGGGGCTTGTTGTCGTCCATCGATCTCTCCAGCGGCAAAATCTTGTGGCAGGCGAAGACGGCAGAACCTCTGGTTGGCGGCGTGCTGGCCACGCGTGGTGGTGTACTGTTTACCGGTGAAGGCAATGGACATTTTGACGCCTACGACACGGCTAACGGCAAGTTACTGTGGCAGTACCAGGCGGACGCTGGCGTCAACGCACCACCGATTACCTACCAGCTTGACGGCGTGCAATACATCGCCGTCGCGGCAGGCGGCAACCAGATATGGGGCTACAAACAGGGCGACGCCGTGTTGGTGTTCCGATTGCCTTGACGATTAAGCCTCAACAGCCATTTGAGCTTTTTGGTTTTAATCAAGTTCAGTAGCTGTTTTTTTCGAAGCGACCGAAGTGCAGCATGATGGTTGGCAGGATCAGCAGGTTGAGGATGGTTGAGGTGATCAGGCCGCCGACGATGATGATGGCCATCGGTCCTTCGATCTCGCGTCCCGGTTGACCGCTGCCCAGCGCTAGCGGCAACAGGCCCAGGGCTGTGACCAGCGCCGTCATCAGAATCGACGGCAGGCGCTCGGAGGCACCGCGGATGGCGGTCTCCAGGCCCCAGGTCATGTTTTCCTCATCGACCAGATGCTGGAAGTGCGACACCAGCATAATGGAGTTGCGCAGCGTGATGCCGAACAGGGTGACAAAGCCGACCAGTGAGCCAAGTGAGATCCAGCCGCCTGTGAACATCACGGCCAGCACGCCGCCGATCAGGGCAAAGGGCAGGTTGGCGAAGGTCAACAGCAGGTTGCGCAGGCGTCCGAAGGCGATATATAGCATGAGGAAGATGCCGACGCCAGCCAGGAGCGAATGCACGATCAGGTCTTCGCGTGACTTCGCCTGAGCCTCGGCCTCGCCTGTAAATGTCGGATAATTACCGGCGGCGAAGTGAACATCCTTCACCACGCGTAGCTTCATCTCGCGAGAAAAACTTTCGATGTCGCGGTTCCGCACGTTGCAGGTGACGGTCTGCATGCGCTTGGCACCGGCATGCAGAATCTTGGAACGGCCCATTTCCTGGGTGATGTCAGCCAGTTCGCGCAGGCGCACAATCTTGCCCTCTGGATTCTTAAGAGGCAGATCACCGACTTCTCGCAGGTCGTCACGCACCTCCGGGCTGAACATGACGTTGACCTCGATCACGCGATTGCCCTGATAAACTTGTGCCGCCTGCACGCCTTCATAGGCTGCCTGGATGTTTTCCAGCACATCGAGTGGCGCCATTCCCCATAACGCCAAGCGTTCCGGTCGCAGGCGGATGGTGAGTTTGGGCGTGCCGGGTGGCGATTGCACCTGCACCTCGCTGACGCCCCGGATGCGGCTTAAGGTTGCGGCGACGTGGCGTGCATCGCTGTCCAGCCCATCCAGATCCTGGCCGTGGATGTTGACCACCATGGCGGCGGTGAAACCGGAGATGGTTTCCTCGATGCGCTCGGTGAGAAAGGTGTTGATGGCGAAATTGACGCCAGGGAAGTTTTTGTTGGCGTTACCACTCAGGGTTGAGCGGATCTGGGCGAGAATGCGATCCTGTTCTTCACCCGAACGCGAGCCGATTTCGACTTCAAATTCGCTGTAATGTGTGCCAAAGGTATCCGCACCATTCTGCGCGCGGCCTACCCATTGCGACACCGTCTTGACGCCATGGATAGTCCCTACGATCTGAGCTACGCGCTCACCGATGCGCAAGGTTTCCCGCTCGGAGGTGCCCGGCACGGCCGTCATGTGCAGGATGTAATGGCCTTCATGCAGGTTGGGGATGAACTGGCTCTTGAACAACGGCAAGATGCCTAGCCCCAGAGAGATGACCACCAGAGCCAGCGCGATGATGCTGCGATAATGCCCTTCGATGCGATGTAGCAGGCGTTCATAGCCGCGTTTCATGACGCGTATGAGGGGTGGATCTTGGCTGTCAAGTTTGGTCGTGGCAAATAGCAGATAACAAAGCGCAGGGGTGAGCGTTAGCGCCACGGCGAGGGATGCCAGAATGGCGCTGATGTAGGCATAGCCGAGCGGGGCGAACAGTTTACCGGCAACGCCCGACAGCGTCAGAAGCGGCATGAATACCATTGCGACGATGATGGTGGCGTAGACCACGGAGCTCCTCACTTCCATCGAAGCCTCGAATACCACTTGGTGTGCCGGGCGGGGCGCCTCCAGCATGCGGTTCTCACGCAGCCGTCGAAAAATGTTCTCAGTATCGATGATGGCATCGTCCACCACCTCGCCCAGCGCTATGGCAAGGCCCCCCAGTACCATGATGTTGAGGCCAACGCCAAAGTAGCTGAGCGTAATGATCGCGGTCAGCAGCGACAGAGGGATAGCGGTGGCAGAGATAAAGGCCGTGCGCACGTTGAACAGGAACAGGAACAGCACGGCGATGACCAAACTGGAGCCGACCAGGATATCCGTCTTGACGCCGTCGATGGCAGTTTCGATGAAGTTGGCGGGGCGAAACAAGCGTGGGTAGAGTTGGACTTGATCGAGTTCAAGCGAAGGCTCCAGTTCGTGCAAGGCCTTCTCCAAGGCCAGGGTGACTGCCTTGGTGTTGGCGCCGAGTTGTCCCTGCACAGAAAGATAGACGCCGGGGCGGCCGTTGACTGCCGCCGCGCTGATGGATGGTGCCGCGCCTGCCACCACTGTTCCGATATCGCCGATGCGCAGGGACTGGCCGTTACGATGCATCAGCGCCATTTTTGCCAGTTGCTCTGGCGTCCCGGTCTGGCCTTCGCTGCTGATCAATATGCGCTGGTTGTCATTTTCGATGTAGCCCGCGCCACGCACCCCTGTAGACTTTGATACGGCAGCCAGCACCTCTTGCAATGACAGGTTGTAGCGAATCAGCTTGTCGGGATCGACCTGAATCTGGTATTGGCGGACTTCACCGCCGAATACGTTGACATCTGCCACGCCTGTCACCGCCATCAAGTGGGGGCGTATGCTCCAGTCCACCAGGGTGCGCAACTCCATCAGGGTGCGCACATTAGACGTGATGCCGATGCCCAGCACGGTGCTGGCGGAAGAGGCGAGCGGCGTAATATTTGGCGTAATGCCGCGTGGCAGCAGAGAAGACAAGGTGGCCAGGCGTTCCGCAGCTACCTGGCGGTTGCGGTAGATGTCAGTGCCGTCCCTGAACACTAGAGTCACCACGGACAGTCCTGGAATGGATTGCGAGCGCATGGAATCAATGCCAATACCGCCGGACACTGCATTTTCAATCGGTTGCGTAACCAGCGCCTCCACCAGTTCTGCCGTGAGGCCTGGCGACTCGGTCTGGATCACTACCTGGGTAGGGGAGAATTCCGGGAATACATCCAGATTGGCGCGCGTCAGGCTGTACAGGCCATACAGCACTACCAGCATGGCCAGACCAATGATGACGCCATGAAAGCGTATGGAGAAGCGGACCAGGGCCGACATCATGGCCGGAGCGTCCTCAAAATGAAAATTGCAAATGTCATTTTGGCTCCGACATCACGCGCTATACGCATGAGTCTGCGCCGAAACGAGGGCTGCATATCCAATGCTGTTTTAGTTACGGCATAACCCGGCTGCGCCGAGTTAGCCTGCTCTGAAATGAAGATTGAGTTCAAGATCTCAATCTTCATTTTCATTCTTGATCTGGAACTTGAATTCTTCCGACAGCAAGAGTTGCGCACCGCGGGTGATGATTTCATCGCCAACTTTGACGCCGGTCGCGTTGAACCAGCCGTCACCAAGCTCGATTTCTGTGCCGATGGGCTGACGGATGAACTTGTCAGCGGCCAGTTTGCGGTAGATCCAGGCCTGATTGGCATACCAGACTACGGCGGTTTGCGGCACGATGACGCCAGCAATCGACGATCCCTGTTCTGCCAGTTGCACCTTGAGTCGCATGCCGGCACGCAGATTGGCGGCGCTTGCACGGTAATAATAGGTCTTGCCTTGCAGCGCGGCATCGGTTTGCGGGGAGCTCGATACGAAGCTGGCCGGGATCATCTTGCCTGGCCCAGCCGTGGGCGCGATTAGCAATGGCGTTTCCTTGCCAGGTGTGATGGAGCCAAAGGGCAAGCTTACCTGAAGCAGAACCTCCTCATGCTGCAGCAGTCGTTGCAGCGTTGCGCCTGTGGTGGGCTGTATTGCCCACTCTGTCAGCGTGTCGCCCCATTGCTGGCGGATGCTGTCACGCAGGCTGGAAGCTGCGGTTTCAGCCGCTGCCAGGCGGGCTGCATCGGCATGCCAGAGGGCTTCAGCGACGGCGACGGAGCGGTCGGAGACGTTGTGATTGTCGCGATTGAGCAATTGCAGGCGCCGGAACTCCTGTTCGCTGTTTGCAATCGCGGCATGTACCACATTGCCCTCTGACAGGGCCGCTAGATAACGGCTACGCAGTTCGAGCAGGCCATCGATCGCCACAACTTGACCAAAAGACGACACGCTGGCCTGATGCGAGGCGGCCTGCATGAGAGAGGTGGCAATGCCACTTTGCTGTTGTGACTGGGGGGAAAGCGTAATGGTGGCTGCACCGTTTTGCGTGACGACATGCGACGTGCTCGGGATGTCGTCATCACGCGAGCCGTTGAGGGCCTCATATTCGTCCTTGCCATAATAGACCAGGCCCCAGAACAGCAGGATGATGATCAGGGTTTGCAACGCGATGATGAGAGCGAATTTACGATTCATGGTAGATCTTTCAGCGTAGAAGGGTCATCCAGCGGGTGCTGAACGGCGTCCTCCAACAGGCCAGAGGCGCGTTGTGTTTGACGTTGTGCCGCCAGGACGCCCTGTTCGGCCTCCAGTGTTTCGAGGCGCACGCCTAGCAGTTCCAGGTGGTCGCTATAGCCAACTGCGAACTGTTGCTCAAGCTGTGCCTCGCGCAGGCGTTGCGCATCCAATAACTTTTCAGCCTGGCTGGTTTCGTTTAGTGCAGCCTGGCAGTTGGCGCGCGCCTGATCCAGTTCTCCGATGACGCGGATTTGCAGCGCGTAGAACTGTTCGGCCTCCAGATCCCGTCGTGCCTGAGCTTCCTTGATCGGCCCTTCATTATGATTGAACAGGTTGGGGAGTATCGACAGCCCGAGCGACCAGCGGTTGTCGCCCTGATCATAACTGTAGCCGGGAAAAAGTGTGATGTCCGGGGTCTGTTTGGCAAATTCAAGTTCAAGGACGGATTCGGCCGCCGCATAGCGTACCAGCGCGGCGAGCAGATCCAGACGATTAGTCAGTGCGGCACGTTGCAATGCGGCGTCCGGCAACCTAGGTAGAGCGTTTGTCAGTGTGCCGAACGTTGCCGATTCGAGTGCCTGTTCCGGCATGCCTGCAGCCGTTGCCAGGTTCGCTCGTAGTCCTGGCAGCCGACTCTGTTCGGCAGCCAGGATTTGCTGGGCCTGCTGTGCCAGCAGACGCATTTGCTGTGACTCGACAGCAGAAACCATGCCGGCGTCGAGTCGGCGCTGCAGCAGTTGTACCATCTCGTCACGCAGGGCTGATTTACGCCTCAGTAATTCAATTTGTTGCAGCGTTCCTTGATACTCTGCCCATTGACGTCGTAACTCGCTGCGCACATTCCAGGCTGTTGCAGCAATTGCCATGCGCGCGACGTCAGTCATAAGAGCGGCATGTGCCTCTCGGATGGCGCGCTTGCCGCCAGTCTCGATCGTGATGCCGAAGGCGAGGCTGAAGGTCCATGGCGAAACCCCGCCTGCGGCAATACTGTGATGATCGATGCTAGTGGAAAGACCGGGGTTGGTTTTTTGCCCGGCGCTGATTTGTCCTGCCTGTGCCAGCCTCCACTCGGCACGCGCCACTTCCAGCCCTGGATGAAAAAAGAATGCGGCCAGTGTCAGCGCCGACAGGTCCCAGGTCTTGATGGGGAATCTGTTTTCCGGGTATCCTTGGCTAATCATGAAATCGCGCAGGTCAAGGCTGTCAAGGCTGCGCTGCTCGAAGCGTGTCGCCGCCTGCAGGGCAGCGACTGGCTGCGCCACATAAGGCTGCGTGGCACATCCAGCCAACAGGGCGAGCATCAGCATTGGAGTTTTTGCTATTGGGCTGGACATGGTTCGCGAGTTTACAGCCTGCACCGATAACCGGCAATTTGTATGGTTTTAGGGGGAAGTGATGGCCGCGATTGAACTAACACGACGGCACACCCTGATTATGTCCACTGCACGGCAGGCGGCTGAGGTGTTTGCCTAAGGATTTGAAAGGGCGTTACTGCTGGCAGGGCGATGTTCTGCGCTTTAGATTGTCCCGATTTCGAGGGTTGCATCAGCGTAACTGAAGTCCCGGGTGTAAGTGTAAAGTCGAACTGTCTTGGTTATTGATGGCTGCTTTGGTTGGATCGAACGCTCGATCAGAGGCTATCTAGGTAGTCGCTGGCTTGAGTTGCCGTCATGCAATCTTCGCGTGCACGGCGGACAGGGCATCTTGCAATGTTTCTTCCGACAAGGCGTTAACCCCTTCAGACAGCAGTTCGGCCGCCTTAATCGCGCCTGATGGCAGGTCTCGACTGTCCAGTTCAGCAATCAGGCTGGCAGCGGCGCCGACTACCATGAGCATGGATTGCCGCTCGTTCATCAGCAGTTCGATTTCAGAGCGAAGTAATGGAATTTCCTGAGCATTAATGGTGTTCAGCATGATGTTCTCTAATAGACTTGTTGAGCCCATCTTGCTACCCGCATGGCCTCCTTGTCAATATCGGGTTCGCAAAGGTTTTCGAGCAGAGCGGACTCGGTTACAATACTAGGTTGCAGTTAAACTTGTGCATAACAGCGCACGCTAAAATTAGTTTTTAACCACGGGCGAGAGTGGCGGAATTGGTAGACGCACTGGATTTAGGTTCCAGCGCCGCAAGGCGTGCAGGTTCGATTCCTGTCTCTCGCACCACAAAACAAAACACGTAATTTTTGAACTGAAGGATCAAATACATGCAAGCAAACGTTGAAACCCTGGGCACGCTCGAGCGAAGAATGACGGTGACGGTACCGATGAAGCCGCTTGAAGAGGAAGTCGGTCAGCGCTTGGCACGTATGGCGCGCACTGCAAAGCTGGCTGGCTTTCGCCCCGGCAAGGTGCCGATGTCTTTGGTGCACAAGAACTACGGCGCGCAAGTGCGTGACGAGGTATTTTCAGCAGCCGTTGAATCCAGTTTTTCCACGGCCGTGGAACAAAATAAGTTGCGCGTCGCGGGTTACCCCAGCATCGAACACAAGCCGTTCAATGAGGCGGCTGGAAATTTCGAATATGTGGCCACTTTTGAAGTGTTTCCCGAAATCGTCATCGGTGACCTGTCAGCTGTCGCAATTGAGCGTCCGAGCATAAGCGTAGAGGACAAGGACGTTGATAAGACTCTGGAAGTGCTGCGCAAACAGCGAGCCGACTGGGAGCCTGTCACACGCGCCGCCAAGAAGGGCGACCGGGTGAACGTGGCATTCCGCGCCGAAATTGATGGGGTGGAGGTGGAGAGTACCAACGGCCAGGGCATTGATCTGATTCTGGGCGAAGATGGCCGCATTGCCGAATTTGACGACAATATTGTTGGAGCCAAGCCGGAAACTACCAAGAAGTTCGATATCAGCTATGCCGGCGACAATCCAAGTCCGCAATTGGCAGGAAAAACGGTTTCCTATGAGGTCACGCTTAACTCGGTGGCCAAGATCAAGCTGCCTGAAGTGGATGCCGAGTTTGCCAAGTCGCTGGGCGTGGAAGATGGCGATGTGCTGAAGATGCGTGCCGACATCAAGGATAGCCTGGAACAGGAAGTGACAAAGCGTGTGCGCGCCACCGTCAAGGAACAGGTATTCCAGGCGTTGCTTGGCGCTGTCACGACCGAGTTGCCGCGTGCACTGATCGAAATGGAAATTGGTCGCTTGGCACAGGCCGTGCGTGAGGATCTGGAACGTCGTGGTACCGACGTGAACCAAGTCAACCTGCAGCCCAGCATGTTTGACGAGCAGGCGCGCCGTAATGTCGGCTTGCGCGTAATCTTGAGTGAAATGATCCATCAGCATGAACTGCACGCTACGGCCGATCAGGTGCGTGCTATGGTGAACGAATTTTCCGCCAGTTTCGAGCATCCTGACGAAGTGGTACGCTGGTACTATGCTGACACGTCCCGCCTGGATGAACCGGTCGGACTGGCCACGGAAGAAAATGTCGTGGCTTGGGTATTGGCTCGCGCCAAGGTTCTCGACAAAGACCTGGCTTTTGATGAATTGATGGGGAACAAGGCCTGATGAATCATATGCACAGTAACTGGGAGCCTCAAGGGCTCGGTTATATCCCGATGGTGGTGGAGCAGAGTGGTCGCGGCGAGCGTTCCTACGATATCTACTCGCGTCTGCTCAAAGAACGGGTGATCTTTCTGGTTGGCCCGGTCAATGACATGACCGCTAATCTGGTGGTGGCGCAACTGTTGTTCTTGGAAGCGGATAATCCGGACAAGGATATTTCGCTCTACATCAATTCTCCAGGTGGATCGGTCACCGCCGGCATGGCTATTTTCGATACCATGCAATTCATCAAGCCTGATGTCAGCACCCTGTGCATTGGTCAGGCGGCCAGTATGGGTGCGTTGCTATTAACGGCAGGCGCCAAGGGCAAGCGTTATTGCCTGCCCAATTCCCGTGTGATGATTCATCAGCCACTGGGTGGATTTCAGGGACAGGCGTCTGATATTGAAATCCATGCCAGGGAAATTCTCTACTTGCGCGAACGTCTGAACCAGATCATGGCTGACCAGACCGGCAAATCGCTGGAAGAGGTTGAGCGCGATACTGATCGTGACAATTTTATGAGCGCGGAGCAGTCGGTGAGTTATGGCTTGGTTGACAAGGTCATTGCCAATCGCAAAGATGCCGCTTAAGATAGTCTTCATTCATTTGATCGAGAATAGCCATGACCAGTAAGTCGGAAGGCGAGAAGCTGCTGTATTGCTCCTTTTGTGGCAAGAGCCAGCATGAAGTTAAGAAGCTCATCGCCGGTCCCTCCGTGTTTGTTTGCGATGAGTGCGTTGAACTTTGCAATGACATCATCCGCGAAGAGGTTCAAGGTGATGGCGGGTTGAACGCGCGCAACAAGAGCCTGCCTACGCCAAGAGAAATCAGTGACTTGCTCGACCAGTACGTGATTGGTCAGAAGCCCGCCAAGCGCATCCTGTCGGTTGCGGTGTACAACCATTACAAACGTCTGGAGCAGCGCGGCGACAAGGATGACGTCGAGATTGCCAAGACCAATATCCTCCTGATCGGCCCCACCGGCTCTGGCAAGACTTTGTTGGCGCAAACGTTGGCACGCATGCTGGATGTACCGTTCGTCATGGCTGATGCCACCACCCTGACCGAAGCCGGTTACGTTGGTGAGGATGTCGAAAACATCATGCAGAAGCTGCTGCAGAAGTGCGATTATGACGTCGACAAGGCGCAGCGCGGCATCGTTTACATCGACGAAATCGACAAGATTTCACGCAAATCCGATAATCCCTCCATTACCCGTGACGTCTCGGGAGAAGGCGTGCAGCAGGCTTTACTCAAGCTGATCGAGGGCACGGTAGCTTCCGTGCCGCCACAGGGCGGGCGCAAGCACCCTAATCAGGATTTTGTGCAGCTCGACACCACCAATATATTGTTCATCTGCGGCGGCGCCTTCGACGGTCTGGAGAAGGTGATCCAGAAACGCTCTGAAAAAGGCGGCATCGGCTTCGGCGCCGAGGTGCAGAGCAAGGATGACACCAAGTCGGTGGGTGAAGTGTTGCGTGGCGTCGAGCCGTCTGATCTGATCAAGTTTGGTCTGATTCCGGAATTCGTTGGCCGTTTGCCGGCGATCGCGACCCTGGAGTCGCTGGATGACGAGGCTTTGATGAAGATTCTGGTCGAGCCGAAGAATGCCTTGACCAAACAGTACATCAAGCTGTTCAAGATGGAAGGCGTGGAGTTGGAATTCCGTGAGGCGGCACTGAAACTGGTGGCTAAGAAAGCACTGGAGCGCAAGACCGGTGCTCGCGGTTTGCGTTCGATCCTGGAAAACTCCCTGATCGACATCATGTTCGATTTGCCGTCCTTGCAGAATGTGGAAAAAGTTGTCGTAGATGATGGCGTGATTCGTGGCGATGCGCCTCCGCTCTTGATTTATTCTGATCAGCCAAAGCTCGCGGAATCGGTTGGCTAATTCATTTTGAATGTCGGTTGAACTACGGGGAGCTAAGGGGGTATTGGGACATTCAAAAAATGTATTGGATTTTTGTCTCTCCCTCACTGGCAGGGCATCAAGACAGAGCACCAGTTATTCTTGCCTCTTCAGCTGCCTCGTTAAGCTATATAACCGAACATCGATATTTAGGTGCCGGGGCTTGAACTGGCTTGGCGCGTCACAATCTAATAGTGCAATTGCCCGGCATGTTGCCGGATAGTCCAAATTCGAGGTTCTCAATGACTGAAAATACCCCTGCCGTAGTTGCGCCGGATACTGGGCTGTTACCCTTGTTGCCGTTGCGCGATGTCGTGGTCTATCCGCATCTGGTGATTCCCTTGTTCGTCGGTCGCGCCAAGTCGGTGAAGGCGCTGGAGATTGCCTCCGAGCAGAACAAGGAGATCCTGCTAGTGGCGCAGAAATCTGCAAACAAGGATGACCCCGAGGCTACCGACCTGTATCAGGTGGGTACTATCGCCACCGTGCTGCAGATGCTCAAACTGCCGGATGGCACGGTCAAGGTGTTGGTCGAAGGCGTGCGCCGCGCCCGCGTGCTGGAGTTTGTCGAAACGGCCGATTGCCTGAGCGCCAGAGTGGAAAACATCGAACCGGAGCTAGGCGAGGGCAATGAAATCGAGGCGTTGATGCGCACTGTGTTCACCCAGTTCGATTCCTACGTCAAGCTGCACAAGAAAATTCCACCCGAAATCCTGACGTCCTTGGCTACCATCGATGATGGCGGTCGCTTGGCTGACACCATTACGGCACATCTATCCCTCAAGCTGGAAGAAAAGCAGCATATCCTCGAGATGATAGACATCGGCAAACGTCTCGAGCATCTGCTCGGCGTACTGGAAGCCGAGATTGACATCCTGCAGGTAGAAAAGCGCATCCGCGGCCGCGTCAAGCGCCAGATGGAGAAGAGTCAGCGCGAGTATTACCTGAACGAACAGGTGAAGGCGATTCAAAAGGAACTGGGTGAGCAGGACGAGAATGCCGATATCGATGAACTCGATGTTCGCATCAAGGCCGCTCACATGCCCAAAGAGGCGCTGACCAAGGTGCAGTCCGAGATGAAGAAGCTCAAGATGATGTCGCCGATGTCGGCCGAGGCATCCGTCGTGCGCAATTATGTCGAGACCCTGATTGCTTTGCCCTGGAAGAAAAAGACCAAAATCAGTCGCGATCTGGAAGCGGCCGAGAAGATTCTCGATGCCGACCATTACGGTTTGGAGAAGGTCAAGGAACGCATTATCGAATATCTCGCAGTGCAACAGCGTGTGGACAAGATCAAGGCGCCAATTTTGTGCCTGGTCGGACCTCCCGGCGTTGGCAAGACGTCACTGGGGCAAAGCATTGCCCGTGCCGTCAACCGAAAGTTTGTACGCATGGCGTTAGGGGGCGTGCGCGATGAATCGGAAATACGCGGACATCGCCGTACCTACATTGGCTCCATGCCTGGTAAGGTGCTACAGAGCATGAGCAAGATCGGTGTGCGCAATCCACTGTTCCTGCTCGATGAAGTGGACAAGATGGGGGCTGATTTCAGAGGAGATCCTTCTTCTGCACTACTCGAAGTGCTGGATCCGGAACAGAATCATACCTTCGTCGATCATTATGTCGAAGTTGAATATGACCTGTCGGATGTCATGTTTGTGGCGACGTCGAATTCGCTCAATATTCCGCCGGCATTGCTCGACCGGATGGAAATCATCCGCCTGGCCGGATATACCGAGGATGAAAAGGTCAACATCGCCATGAAGTATCTGCTGGCCAAGCAGTTGAAGACACATGGCCTGAAGGATAGTGAAATCAGCATCTCGGAAACTGCCGTGCGCGATATCGTGCGCTACTACACCCGTGAGGCTGGCGTGCGCAGTCTGGATCGGGAAATTTCCAAGATCTGCCGCAAGGTGGTGAAGGAATTGTTGACTGGCTCCAAGGCGCGAGTGGCGAAGAAGGTTAGCGTGACCCCACGTAACCTGGACAAATACCTTGGCGTGCAGCGTTATGATTTCGGGCTGGCGGGCAAGGAAAATCAGGTTGGACAGGTAACGGGCCTGGCTTGGACGGAAGTGGGGGGCGAGTTGCTGACCATCGAAGCCGTGCAATTACCGGGCAAGGGCAAGACCATTACCACCGGCAAACTGGGTGAAGTGATGCAGGAGTCGATCTCGGCAGCCATGAGTGTGGTGCGTAGTCGTGCCAAGCGTCTGGGCATCGCCGAGGATTTCTACGAAAAGAGCGACATCCATATTCACTTGCCGGAAGGCGCCACTCCCAAGGATGGGCCATCAGCTGGCATTGGCCTGTGCACAGCGCTGGTTTCGGTGCTGACCGGCATTCCAGTGCGGGCCGATGTTGCCATGACGGGTGAGATCACGCTGCGTGGAGAGGTATTACCAATCGGCGGGCTCAAGGAAAAGCTGCTGGCGGCGCATCGAGGTGGTATCAAGACGGTGATGATCCCGGCGCAAAACGTCAAGGATCTGGTGGATATTCCCGACAACATCAAGAATAGTCTGGATATTCATCCGGTTCAGTGGATTGATCAGGTGCTGGAAATCGCCTTGGAGCGCATGCCGGAACCTTTTGATGCTGCAGCGGCACCGGTTGAAATTGCGGCGTCAGGCGCCGTGGCAGAGCCGCTTGCCATCATTACGCATTAGAGTGCAAGAAGAGCGTAATAAAACATGAGAAAGGCTTGACACAGGCTTTTCCCCCTTGTTATAAAGCGGATGGCAGGATCGCTCCTGTTACACTTATCAATGACGAAAGGGGATTGCTCGTGAATAAGTCTGAATTGATTGATCAAATCGCCAAGGCTGCTGGTCTGTCCAAGGCAGCAGCTGGCCGTTCGCTGGATGCGGCTACTGACGCAATTGCAAAAGCACTGAAAAAGGGCGATCTAGTAACTCTGATCGGCTTTGGAACCTTTTATGTTGGTCAACGAGCAGCCCGTAGTGGCCGCAATCCACGTACTGGCGCTACAATCAGTATCAAGGCAGCCAAGTCTCCTACATTTAGGGCTGGTAAATCCCGGAAGGATGCTGTAAACTAGCGGGCTTAGGTGGTTACAGCGCACCTAGAGGGTGCTTAGCTCAGTTGGTAGAGCGTCGCCCTTACAAG
>CAIJXJ010000251.1 GCA_903824575.1 uncultured Methylobacillus sp. | reverse complement strand
TAAGGAAATTTAGGTGGCGAACTGCTGTCAATCAGGACGACAGTGTGGAAGGCCGAGTAGGCGGCCTTGGTCAATTTGCAGTTCCTGACAATGGCATCCACGTTTTTGTCCACTACTTGCGCCAGCTCACGTTAGTCCTTGGCGACCAAAGGTGAGGTAATTCGGACTTCACGCTAACCCACGCGAAACTTAAAGGTGAGACAAATCGGACCCGGTCATAATTTACCCGTTTTTTATCCGTCAAGAATCTACACCATTGTAATTATTAGTACGCATTGAAAGTAAATATTTACTTCACTACTGCGATAAGCTCCATAGGTGAGAACTTTCGGACACCAAACGAAATCTATTCGCCCTCACCCGCGCCCAAATCACCATAAACTTTAGCAACAGTCCGATTTGTCTCACCTTTCGGTTATCCGTGCAGGCGAAAACGGCCGTAATACAGGGTTTTTGCTGGTTTATTGCCTTGCGTGAGTCCGATTTGTCTCACCTTTAAGCAGATTCCGAATTGCCTCACCTTAAATCACTTATCTACTCACCATAACTCCGATTTGTCTCACCTCAAATCCTAAAGCCCTCACCCATAACTCCTAATCACCTCACCTAAAGTCCTAATTACCTCACCATTATCGGCTGCAACCCTTGGTAGGTAAGGCTTCCAGAAGGCTTAATGTATTTTAAAGGCTTTCAAGAGTGTTTTGAATTTATCTCAATGCGCGAGATTTTTATGACAAAAGATCCGGACCCCTAAACCACAGCGACTTCCTGCAATGCCTCCCTAATAAATGGTTTCCGATTTCTCTCACCTTTGAATTTTCAGTGAATTTCAATGGTGAGTTTATATTTGACAACCTTCACCTTTGACCCCATGATGCCATTCATGGAGACAGAAAACAACAAGCAAACTGGCGCGCTGACGGTTGGGGACCCTCGGACGGATGTCCAGCTGAAGAAGGCTGTCGAAGCAATCGCAATCAAGCCAACTATTGGCCGGATTACGATGCTCATGAAAAAAACCTTCAATGTCCTGCTGCACAACGCAATGGAATCAGGATCTGAAGTTGAAGTCTATAAAATGCGCCTGGCTGATCTCATTGCGAACGTATCACCAGACTCGAACGATTACGAGACATTTAAAACTTACCTACGAAAAATGAACGCCACGCAAGTTGAGTGGCACTCAAAGGCCATCGATGGGTCCGAAGAAAACTGGGGCGTTTCAAGCCTCATGGCAGAAGCTGAAATTATTAAAACAAAAAGCAGTGGGTTCGTTGTTGAGTACAGCTATGCGCCCAAGATCAAGAAGAAGCTACTCAACCCCGGCACCTACGCCAACATCAACCTGAGGTTTCAATCAGTCTTGCGCAGCAATGCGGCGATGACCTTGCACGAGATCTGCTCCCGGTACTCCACCAATCCGAGCTGCGTGACAATGCGAGAAACTTGGCAGTGGTGGCGCCCTATTCTCACTGGCACCCCTGACGCCGAAGCCGGCGGCGAATATGGCGAATACAAATATTTTAAACGGGACGTCCTGAAGCCTGCCATTACGGAGGTGAACACTTTAACCGAACTCACCGTTGGCCTAATTGAACACAAAATTGGCCGACGGGTTGCAGAGATTCAGTTCAGCATCGATCGCAAGGCACAAACAAGCTTTAACCTGGGGCAACCTCCTCTTGTTGATGGGCAGCTGCTGCAACGAATCATTGCCTTAGGATTGACGGCAACCGCCGCTAGAGAGATTTACACCGAGCATGAGGAGGCTCTGGTTAAGGTGTGCGTTGAAAACACGGAGGCGCGCTTAAAAAACACCTCCTTGCCCCCTGTCACCTCCCCTTCTGCGTACTTTCGCAGCCTCATCAAGGACAAACTCGGGTCACCGCAGCTGGCTTTAAAGAAAACGAAAGCGACTGAACCTGCCCCGGCCGACGTAAAGAAGAAGCTCCTCGATGCCTATCTGGCCAGCCTACGGCAAAATGCCAAGGCCATGTTCAATGAGGCCGGCAATGATGAGCGCCAGGCGTGGCGCGATCGGTTCGAGCGTGAGTTCTTACCTGGCAACCCGCCGGTCGCGAAGGCCTACGAAAAGAGCGGGCTTGACGGATCCCTCGCGCAGAAGGCGTTTGTGAATTGGCTGGCAGAAGCCACTTGGGGCAATGAGCCAACTGAAGCTGAATTGTTGGACTTTGCCATTAAGAGCAAGCGAATGGGCTGATCGGATATATTTAAAATATTTAAAATATTTAGAATATTTTAAATATAGTATTAACGGTTGTTGCTCAATTGCGAGTGTTTTAAAGTGCCTTCAGCCCCTGCTCCACTAGCCAATCAAACGCAAGCGCATAGGGCATATCGAGCTTTGTGGCAATGTGCTGGAAGTTAGCTTGCACCTCGTCCGTAACCTTGAAGCTAAGCTGCTTGCTGCGCCCTGCCGGAACAATCTTCCTGAAGGTGCTCACATAAGGCCGCTTCCCCGCCTTGGCCTCTTTAACAGCCGCCGATGGCTGGGCACTACTTGCTGATTGTGGTTGCCGGCTGACAAACCCTGTTTCTTGAGAGATCTGGTTGATCTCGTCAGGGCTCAATCTTGGTTTGGTGGATTTCTTTGGGGCGAAGTCAGACAGGTCGCTAATGGCCTCATCCGGCGCATCAGCTTCACTAGCCGGCGCAAATGAATTAACCCGCTCAAGTGTTTTGGGTGCTCCCATTACGCTCTCCTTATTTAATTTCTGCATTTCGCAGAAGCTGAATCACTTCGCTTGCAAATGCGTTTGCGTTGGCTATTGCCTTCTTCACCCCGGACACGCCCTCTTCTGGCAGATCCTGAAGTGCGCATCGGAAGCTAAACATTGCCTTGAATGCATCACGCTCATGAAGCTCGCAATCGAAGACGGGGATTCCGGAGTCCATCATGTTTTTCCTGATGTACGTCAACGTCCGGGATCTAATGCTAGGACTTGTTCTGGTGAGCAATACGGCGTGCGGAAGAGAAAACTCAGGGCTAACCCTACGCATCATTTTTTCGTGCTGCTTAATCACCTCTAGCGCGACGCTGGCTTGCTTTGCGTCTAGCTCGCTGCCCTGTGTTGGAATCACAACGAAATCAGCGCGACTAACAGCCAGCAAAACCATTTTTGATGCCGTGCCTTCCAGGTCGACAATCACGAACGGGGATAAGTTGGCCGCCTCGTCAATTCGGTCAGCAATTGAGTTTTCATCGGCATCCGAGATCACCGTGAGGTTCTCTGGAACATTTCCACCCGTCATCCAGGTATCCACTGGATGGTTGGGATCGGCATCGATGATTGTTACCTTCGCTTTAAGCGCGAGCTGTGTTGCTAAGACAAGAGCCGATGTGGTCTTTCCTGCCCCACCCTTTGGTGAAACGATAACAATTGTTGGCACGCTTGCTCCCGCAGATATTTAAAATATTTGGAATATCCCAAAATGGCCAGCGACTCACGCTGCCATTACGGTAAAGTATACAACATTTTCAAATAATCCAAATATTATAAATAATTAAAATAATTAGACAATTTAAAATATTTTAAATATTAGGATCCGCCGCTAGATTGAATCGTCGTTACAATCCACTCGCCAACTCGATGGACCGCCTCATAAAGCGGAACGACAATTGCGGTTACTACGCCACTCATGAATCCGTTCATAATCGTATCCTTTAGTTGAAATCATCCTGTGCGGGGGAGGGGAGGCGGCCGATTCTAATGCACGCGTCATTGCCCGCCTCCCGTCCATAACAACACCACATTACTTAATTGCGCAGCGCTCGCAGTTAGCAAATACGGAGACCCTCAGGGAGAAATCAGTCTCGGCGTCATGTTTGTTAATGGATACGGTGGGACGCATGGAGAGGTATTTCGATGTTTTCTTCGTGGACGAAGTCCAGGACTTTGCGGGGCATGACTTCAATTTTCTGATGGCCATAAGTGTTGCTAAACTTCACACTACCTTCGTGGGTGACTTTTTCCAACACACATTTGACACGAGCCGCGACGGGAATGTAAACACTAGTCTTCATAATGACTACAACACCTACAGAGCGAAATTCGCAGCGGCCAAGCTGAAGGTCGACACATACAGTCTCCACAAGAGCCATCGATGCAGCAAGAGCGTCTGCGACTTCATCACAGAGAAGATAGGCATCTCGATCGAAGCTTATAATGATCAGGATAGCGTTGTCATGTACGAAGATGACCCAGCGGCGGTGCTCGCCCTCTATAAAGATCCGCAGACAGTGAAGCTGTTTTACAAGGAACACCACAAGTACGTCTGCTACTCCCAAAACTGGGGAGCGTCGAAGGGCGTAGACCGGTATCAGGATGTCTGCGTGGTTCTGAATCCTGCCAACGTAAAAGCTTGGCAGAATGGGAGCTTTCGAGATATCAACACCGAGACCCGCAACAAGCTCTATGTTGCTTGCTCTCGGGCGAGGGGCAATCTAACGTTTGTCCCCGAGTCTCTACTCAAGCCCTACAAGCTATCCTAGAGTGAACCGAAGATAAAATATGAACGTCCCCCAAACCTGCGACCGCTTACCGACATAGAGCCGACGCTCTTGCAGGCTGCCTTGAACGGCAGCAATGGCCGAGAGCCGACTGTCCACAACGCGGAAATAAAGGTTGTCAAAGTGCAAGTAAAACTTGCTCAGCGATGGCGCGCACTTCTTTTTTTCGGCCATGTCCTGGAAATGGAATGTCCTCGATCTCAAGCAACCCAGCTTTTTCAAGATCAATGATGTCACGCCTTACGGCGCTTCTATCTCTATGCAGTCGATCCGAAATTTCCTGAATTGAGCCAGGATGCAATCTGATTTCACGAAAAAGGGAGAGTTTTGCGGAAGTG
Source organism: uncultured Methylobacillus sp. (assembly GCA_903824575.1). Taxonomy (GTDB): domain Bacteria; phylum Pseudomonadota; class Gammaproteobacteria; order Burkholderiales; family Methylophilaceae; genus CAIJXJ01. The sequence continues at coordinate 3,559 of CAIJXJ010000251.1, read as the reverse complement.
ATCAGCTTAGCCATATCATCAGGATTTTCAAAGCTGATGACTCGTTCGCAAGGAATTGACTTGCCTTGATCTGCAAGCTTTGCAATTTCGCGCCCATGCTTAAAGAACTCGTCGGGGCCGCCAACTTTAACTATCGTTTTCATTCCGTACTCCTAAAAGTTAACCAGTCAGCTTCAAATTTTTGTTCAACATCTTCAAAACTGATGAACGCAATGGGTTCAACTTTTCCAAAGTAATGTTTATGGTGAAACTGATGCGCGTTGTCATATCCGATAACGCGACCATTATCACCCTGGAAAATATTGTGATTGATGTAGGCCAAGTTATATCTAACCACCTTTCCATCCAAATCCACCCATACTTCTCGTCGTAGAGTTCCGTTCCCACGTTTTAGCGATAACTCGTATGAATCATCAATCACTTTTGTAAGTTTAGGTGCAGCCATGACTAATTATATCCCTGCTGAAGATAATTTCAAACTTTTAGCTCTGGCATCTTCAACAAAGTGCACATTCAGACAAAATTTATTTTGTGTAACACTAGGGTACACCTCAAATAGACGATGTAGGCGCCTCACTATAAAATGTGCATTTAGAGTTGTGTTGATATGATTTGTGACATAATTGCGTAATGGTCTAGAGGATTAGTGACAAAAAATGAGCAAAGGAAAGCGAGTTGGATACATTCGGGTGTCGTCCGTCGATCAAAATACTGATCGTCAGCTTGACGGTATCGAGTTGGATAAAGTTTTCACGGAAAAAGTCTCTGGCAAAAATACCGACCGACCGGAATTTCAGAAAATGCTGGAATACATTCGTGAGGATGATGAGTTGGTCGTCCACTCAATGGATCGTCTTGCCCGGAATCTTGATGATCTCCGGAAAATTGTTCGAGATCTAACAGCGCGTGGGATAAAAGTTGTTTTCATCAAGGAGAATCTGACCTTCGCCGGCGATGACTCGCCGATGTCAATTCTGTTACTTTCCATGATGGGCGCTTTTGCCGAGTTCGAGCGTTCATTGATCCGTGAGCGTCAGCGTGAAGGAATTGAGCTGGCCAAGAAGAAGGGCGTTTACACAGGTCGGAAACCTTCACTCACGCCTGAACAGTTTGAAGAGGCGAGGGCGCGGATCGATAGTGGTGTGGCGAAGGCGAAAGTTGCCAGGGAATTCAAAGTGAGCCGTGAGACTATATATAGGTATCTGGCCGGATTCAAACCGATTGATATTGATGCGTCAAGGAGTGCTGAAGCATGACACTGCCTGCCAATAACAGTAATCAGTAACGCAATTTCAAACCGTAGCGAGCCGATCCACCGTATCAGGGTAGCGTTCCACCAATTTGATCAGAAGTGCGGCTTGGGCATTAGGTCGAGCGCGGCCTTGTTCCCAATTTTCCAGAGTACGAGGATTGGTGCGAAGATAACGGGCAAATACAGGACGCGACAAGCGAAGGCGTTCACGCAATGCAAGCAACTGACCAGCATCAATTTCTACGGGCGGCTGTAACTCCACTTCATGAGAACGTAACGTGTGCTTGCCAGCACGTTCTTCAGCCAGAGCACCAAAGCCTTCTGCAATATCAGCAAATAGATTTCTTTTTTTCATCGCCGTGCCTCCAGTTCTACCGTCAACATACCTTTGAGCAGTTTCTTTTCTTTAGCAGTCAAGTCGCTCATTTCATCCTTGTCGTAGATAGTAAAAAGCCAGAACTGACGCCCAGCCTCCCACCAGAAATAGATGATTCTCAATCCGCCACGCTTGCCTTTTCCTCTTTTAAAATCAGCATGCCGCAGTTTCCGTAGCCCCCCTGTAGCCTCAATAACATCACCAGCGTCAGGGTGGCTCATTAATGCCTTTTGCAAAGCATTAAAACCATCGTCATCGAGATAGTCTGACCTATAACGGGAGAATGCCGGTAACTCAATAAAGAGTGCTTTCATGGAAAAAGTATACGCAACTTGCGGATACTTATCAAGCTCAAGCGAGAGATAGAGTGCGTGGACCTTCCTTCATGCGTATCGCATTTATTTTCCTGAATAATGTTTTGTGATAAAATATTCTTACCATGTAAGAGAAAAGGCATTGCGATGCAAACCGTTACTGTTTCAGACAAAGGCCAGGTCGTCATTCCGGTTGAAATCCGTCGTCGCCTAGGGATCACCCCAGGCTGCCAACTTGATTTTAGTCTGGATGGCCATGTCATCCATGCCGAGGTGAAACGTCAGGTAGTGCAAACCAAAGCCGAAGATGGTTTTGGCATGCTGGTTTGCAAACGCCCTGGCGAGCGTCGACTAATCGACTTCGATGTCGCCCTTGCCATGCGAGATGCCAAAGATGATCGCGCTTGATACTAATATTCTTGCGCGCTTTTATGTAGATGACCCGGCTGATCCAGAGGCTGCGAAGCAACGCCCGATTGCCCATCGTCTCCTGACCGAGTCCCATCAAGTATTTGTGCCACTCACCGTAATTCTTGAGCTTGAATGGGTTTTGCGCGCCTTTTATGGTTTTGATGCCGATGATTTCGTACGCGTCATCAAACATTTGCTTGGTCTGCCCAATGTGAGCGTTGAAGAATGGTCGCGTATCTCCGATGCATTGGCCTGGCATACAGAGGGAATTGACTTCGCCGATGTTCTTCATCTACTGGCGAGTAGTCATTGCACTGAATTCATGAGCTTCGATGACCGTAGATTCGCGCGTCGCGCCAATCGACTTGGAGTCACGCCGACAGTTGTTGTCCCCACCAAATAGCAAAAGAGTGAAATATGTCTTTGACGAAAGCTGAGCCAAGGTGGCCTATTCATTCCGCATTGCTACAAAGAGACAAAACCTGACAGCCTGTCAGGGTGGGATGATGTCGGATTCATTCTAAATGGTAAGCGGGTCATTGTCTGGTGGGTGCATCCACGCCATGTTTATTCGGAGAAGATTGACGAGTTGTCTTGGCAAGAAGCTGGGCCAGGACCCCGCGATGGATGGGTGTTCGAAGGAGCAACAACGAACTTCAAAAAAGTTGGGGCATCGCGCAAAAAGATCGTGAGCTACACAAGCCGGAAACCATCCGTCGAGCAAAGGCTGCACTACGATCACCTTGATGAGATCCGTAAACGAATGACAGCCGATGGGATCGATTTTGAGGTCAAGCCCTCATGGAAGCAGGAGCGTTTGACATGGGCCATGGGTGTTAGTTTGGTCGCCCCGATGGAAGTGCGTAACGAAAATGAAATTACGGATGTTGCTGCCTTGGCTCGTCGGCTTATGCTTCGGCAAACATCGCTAGAAACAGAATTCCCTGGGTATCGCTATGATCGTGCCGATTGGATTCGTGAGCAAGTTCACCCCCACGATTAAGAGGGGTAGGTGCCACCCACCGGATATTCCGACTGGCCATTATTGATAATGTGGTATCCATTGCGAATTCTCTGATTGGCCACATTTTCAAGTTCGGCTAGCGCATCTTCCTCATTCAAAAACACCTGCCTCATTTCCCCGTGCCGCTGGTTTGTTAGTCCAAACCAATGACGTAGCAGAACAAAATCACCAAGCAGATCCCG
>CAIJXJ010000250.1 GCA_903824575.1 uncultured Methylobacillus sp. | reverse complement strand
CCGGTCTGGAAATGCTACGCCGCTATTGGGTGACCCACCGCCATCCCATCTGGCTCTTTCCGTCTCCCTTTGGTGTGGGAGGACTCTTGTCATCAGCAACTCAGCCCCTCTCTGACGATGGAGTACGGCGGGCCTTCGATTGTGCAGTGCAGGAATGTAAGCTCCAGAAACCGGCGACCGTCCATACTTTACGCCACTCCTATGCAACGCATTTGTTCGATGCCGGGGTACCCCTGCGCATTATCCAGGCTTATTTGGGACATTCTTCCCCCACTACAACAGCTCTCTACACCCACTTGTCTCAAAAGAGCGATGATCAGGCCATCCAGTCGATCAACCAGGTTCTGGAAAACTTATGGCAGTAGAGCTGGCGGACATTTTCCGTCACTACGGAGAAGCGTATCGCCAGAAATATGCCACACGCATGCCATCCACTCATCTCAAGGCCATGCGGGCAATTGAACAATGTCGCACCGAAGCCCTGGGTGGGCAGGTTTACCGCTGTCCGAACTGTGAGCACGTGCAATACAGTTATCACTCCTGCCGCAACCGGCACTGTCCAAAATGCCAGAACGAAAATGCGCAACACTGGCTGGAACGGCAGGAGGATTTTCTGCTGCCTGTACCTTACTTCATGCTCACTTTCACGCTACCAGCTGGTTTCAATGAGGTCATTCGCAGCCATCAGAGCCTGATCTATGATCTGCTCTTCAAAACCTCAGCCGCGGCAACTCAACAACTGGCTCAAGATCCACGCTTTATCGGTGGACAGATCGGGATGGTGGGAGTTCTCCACACCTGGGGACGCAACCTGGCCTATCATCCCCACATCCACTATCTCGTGCCTGCGGGTGGTCTGGCTCCCAACGGAGGAACCTGGCTGCCAGCTCGCCAGAACTTCCTCCTGCCGGTGAGAGCTCTCTCCAAGATCTTCCGCGGTAAACTCCATCAGGCTTTACGAGATACGAGTTGTTATGCCCACATTCCGGCAAAAGTATGGAAGCAGGAGTGGGTGGTGCACTGTGAGCCGGTGGGAACCGGACTGGGCGCCTTGAAGTATCTGGCGCCTTATATTTTTCGAGTGGCCATCAGCAACAACCGTATCTTGAAGTTGGAAAATGATCGTGTGACCTTCCGCTATCGGGATACCGAGACCAAAGCAGAACGATTTTGCACATTGGAGGCTGAAGAGTTCATCCACCGTTTCCTGCAACATGTACTGCCGAAAGGCTTTGTGAAGGTTCGCTATTACGGCTTGTTCAGTCCTGGCCTGCGAAAGCCACTCACGGCTCTCCGGCAGCAATTGCAGGGGACGACTTCTGCTCATCCTTCTCTCCTGGATAATCCGGATGGCAATTCCCAGGTCGATGGCCTACAAACAGAACTTGCTTCATCTGCTCACCTCATTCAATGTCCCATTTGTGGCCATCCCATGCTGCCCGGCCCTTTCATCTCAGCCACTGGACTTTCTCCTCCATAAATCTCATGCAGGACTGGAGATGGTTTCTTTCTGGTTCCCGGTGCGATGGATGCTTCATCGTGCTCCTGGCCTCATTTTGCCAGTTGGCAAAAATTACCATTCGCAAGTTCAATCCAAAAACTAAATTGATAAGCAAATGGCCTTTCATGATATCTTTTGATCATCTTTTTGCTGAAGACTCCCCCAGAATTTTTCACCAAAACAATTTGTCTTGCCTGCCATCCAGCCTTAAATTCCAAATAGCTTTGCCAGCTCTGCGCTCGGCTTAGTTCAACTCTGGATTATGTGGCGGCTGTCTACTCTACGACATAGGCGCTTTGCTGATTGCCGCGCCACATCAATCCTTAATACATTATGTAAAGCTTTACATAATAATGGCAAGGTCTACTCGTCCAATCAGTTCGGAGCCGCCTGCGCTGCACTGGGCATCCGCAGAATTCATGCTGCTCCGTATAGTCCTGAGGGAAAGGATTATGATTCAT
>CAIJXJ010000249.1 GCA_903824575.1 uncultured Methylobacillus sp. | reverse complement strand
TGCAAAGCTAACAATCCGATGGGAGAAAGACGATAATTCGCCGAACCCTGTGTTTATGTTCGGGGATGAGGCCATCCCATTCCGCAAGATTGGGGGACTTTGGAAGCTCGATTGCAATGATCTGACCGGGTTGGAGAAACCGTCCGACTTCCTGAAACCGGGTTCGTGGGGTAGCGCGTTTCGCGACGGCATGAATTTGATTGATGAAGCAATCGCCGGGATTGACTCTGGGAGGTTAAAAACCTGGGAGCAGGTTGCAGAAGAGTTAACAACGAAAGGAGAAGTGCTCAGCAAGAGATGGGCTGAGGACCATCAAGATCCGGCCCCAGACCCAGCAAAAGGACACAATGAGTCAAAGGATGAGAAAGCCAGCAAGAAGGAATAGCTGCCGCCTCACCCCAACACAAAAACAGCGAAGCCATGGCATGCAACCCGTCACTCCTTGACAATTTCACAGCGGCGCTAGCAAATGGGTGCACACAGTCGTCCGACTCGAACACTTAATACCCGCGCTCAAGGAGAAGAGCTGACAAATCTCCGCTGCCGACCGGATTCAGCACCATTGTTTCACACCAACCACACCCCAATCGCCCGGCAGCTAGGCTAGGCGTTCGCCTCTATAAAATCTTACTCCAATGCGTATAATACCACTTGTTTTCATTTCACTAATGTCTTTAGCATTAACATGCTACTCAGATGAAGTCATTCCTGCAATCGAGCCCCCTGCTTTTCAGTTCGAGATTTCTAAAAACCCAGAGACAGTCATAGCAAAAGGAACCTGGCTTGGATGCCACGAGCCGATCAACACCTCTATAGTTAATGCCGACAGAAAGAAGAAGAAAATCAGCGTCACTACATCGTGGATAGTCGTTAATCAAAGTCCCCCCAAAAAGACCTTAGACTTGGATCATCGAGATTATGAGATTGTGAAATGGACAGAGGAAACCATCGTCGCAAGGTGGAGTCGAAACGCAAAACTTACCGTTCAAATTATCATCGATTTGAAGCGCAAGACGGTCGAGCAACGATCTGACGGAGTCGCTCCACCCGAGGTGTGGAAACTAGGTGACGGATCAGAACAATTTAAAAAGCTATTTTCAGAATCGGCTCAACCAAAGTAATCCAGACAGGCGAACAAGTCGTGGCGCACCAACCGGCATAAGCTTTTCAATTTCATTTCATCATTTCTTCAACCGCGCCGGTGGGCACGCAACTAACGTTCACTCCATACCTCCAACACATGAACTCATCTGCCCTCAATCTAAGAGTCGGACTTGTGGTTATTCCAGTACTTCTTTTTGGCAGTTGTTTTCCACTAGTTACTGGCAATAGCACCTCTTCGATTAGGCAAGACGATCCTAGGTGGGGGCAGATGAAACCAAGTAAGCAATTGATCTGCACGGAACACAAATTCCTCCACAAAGACCCAAAGAGAGTGAACAATACGTCGCTGCCGAGGGGGCATCTGCTTCTCCAATTCCAACTAACCACGTTCCTGCTGCGCCGACTGCAGGACATTGACGTTATGCGAATCAAATGAAGGAATTCCCGACAGTCCATTGGCTATTGCTGTTTGCTTTGCCCTTCGCTGAGTGTGAGTCGAAGAAGGTGGCATCATATTTAACGTTAGGCTATGAAGATGATACTTCTTGGGACTGCTGCTTTCATCGGGATGTTCCTGATCGCCCTCATTGGAGGAAGTTATCTCTACTTTGTCATTTCAACTTCCAACTACTTGATTATCAAGGAGTTGGAACTAATTTCCAAATATTCATAACTCGTTTATTATCAATAGCTTGCATTGTGGAATGACAAAGTAGAGTTATTGGCTACTCATACGTATGAATTATGCAGCAGTGTTAGTCTGTGTGCAGTCCCAGCACGATGAGCCCATCCGCAGCGTGAGCGAAGGTGGCCTTTAACCCGAGTTTCTTATTATGAGGCTGCAGCCCTTGATTTTGCAGGGATCCGTATCAAAAGGCACTACAAAGTCGGTGGGGGCTTCAATTTCATTTTCGAGTTCATTTCATGACGAAT
>CAIJXJ010000248.1 GCA_903824575.1 uncultured Methylobacillus sp. | reverse complement strand
GTTTGGAAGTGGCTGATCAGGCCTCGCGCAATGCCTTGAACTATCCACAGAATCTGATAAATGGACATGATCGTGGAAATGGTTGGAGCGTGTACTCAAAGACTCTGAAGTGGTGAACATCCCCGAAGCAACGCTTTAATGCCACATAGAAAAATATGGTGATGGGGTTTCTGCGCTACGCCATGTCGGTTCACAGAGCGTATTCGTTTTGAAACGCGCACCGCATGGATTTGAGCTTGTCACAATACTCAACGATACTCATTCAAACAAGCTCACCGCCGGACTTATAATTGCCCCGGCTTGTCGGGCCGCGCATCGTTCAACCTGGGACAGTGTAATCTGCCGTTAATCTTATTTAAGTGTTTACGCAAACAAGTATTACATTCAATACGCATCTGCGTATAATCGCAAGTATAGCGTAACGTAATTACGTAAACACGGAGGTCAAGTAATGAAAATTATCGTTGTCGCATCACAAAAGGGAGGGGTTGGCAAAACAACCCTGACTGGACATCTGGGTGTTCAGGCCTCCACCAGTGGACACGGGCCAGTTGCGTTGCTCGATACAGATCCACAAGGTAGTCTCGCAGACTGGTGGAATATGCGCGAAGCCCCTGAACCGATCTTTGTAACTGCAAAAATCAATGCATTGCCGAGCGCAATTGAAGAGCTAAAACAGGCTGGCGTTGAAATCCTGATCATTGACACGCCGCCTTCCATTACTGAAATAATCAGATCAGTCGTTGCTGTTGCGGACTTGGTCATCATCCCGACACGACCCAGCCCACATGATTTACGGGCAGTCGGCAAAACGGTGGATATAGTGAATGATTACGGAAAGCGGATGATGTTTGTGATTAACGGCGCAGCGCACCGCGCACGCATCACCGCTGACGCAGCGATTGCTTTGTCACAACATGGTGCGGTTGCTCCAACGATCATTTACCAGCGCACAGACTACGCCAGCTCCATGATAGATGGACGCACGGCAGGCGAATTAGATGCCCGCAGTAAATCAGCAACAGAAATAGTTGAATTGTGGAATTACGTTAATACGCATTTCGATAAATACGTAAATAAAAGGAAATAATCATGTCAAGAACTAAAGCCGCATCTCTCACCGGGTCTGTCATCGCGACAAAGGGTGCAGCAGCCCCGAGTGCTGAAAACACATCGAGTCCAGCCAAAGACGAAGGGGAGCGCATCGCCGTAACAGTGAGGCTCACCCCTACAGACTACCGGAAGTTGAAAATGCACGGGGTTAATCGCAGAATGTCCAATCAGGAGATTATCGTTACTGCATTGGATGAATATTTAAGTAAAGACGTAAAATAGTAGGTGCGTAAATATCGCATCAAAAATGGAGAAATAAAATGGGAATCCTTATTTTGTTTTTTTTGGCCGTTGGCACCGGAACGACTGTTTACTACGTCGGCAAGGGCGTGGTAATACTGTATCGCAAGCTCCATCCTCATGATGTAAAGGCGGTCACCGGCATTACAGAGCTGCAAATTGCTCTCAATCAAATGGCAATAGAGCCTTTGCCAAATGTTCGCCCGCGCAATCCAGCTTACGCCAGTTTAGCAAGCCTCGAAGTCAAGGCACTCATCGTCAAACGCATTGAGGAAATTGAGAATATGCCAGCATGGGATCGGCATGTGATGGATTTGAAGGATGGATTGCTTAGCGTGAGAGAATCAGTCATGAAACAGTCTGCATTTTCGCGGTTTAGTTTCTATTTCTTTGTCGCATTGATGGGTATGTATTGCGTAGCCAAACCGGTTTTATTGATTTTTATTGCACCAATATTTTTGTATCTTTATGTTTTTAGTCCCCAGAAAGGTACTGCTGCTGAAAGATGGTCTTTCAAAAACTATTTCTCTAAACTTTCACCAGAACAAATGAGGCAGGTGTACGCAGATGTCGCTGACTCCAATGCTCGTGTTGAAGAAATGAGAACTGCGTTTCAGTCCAGCGGACTTCGTGTTCGTAGGTGGTAGTTTCAGGCATTTGTAACAAAAAGCCAGTCCGTTTAGGAATGGTTTTTTTGTGAACGTCTGACAATGAGTGACGGAGGGCGAGAAATAAGTGCTACAGGTTTGGATTGCAAACGGATATTTATCGTTTGCTTGTGCATACGTTTGTGCATATAATTCGTGCTATGAATTATCAATTTGACCCTGACAAAGCCGCAGCCAACCCGCTAAACCATGAGGGTGTAACATTTGATGAAGCCTATCCCGTGTTGCTTGACCCTTACGCGCTGACAAAAGAAGATGTGGATGCGCAAGGTGAGGCGCGTTATATAACGCTAGGCATGGGTGCAAAGGGGCGGATTCTGGTTGTGGTATGGGTACAACGGGGAGACCAGCCTCGCTTAATTTCAGCTTGGAAAGCCAACCAAATACAAAGGAGACACTATGAACGCCAATTCTGATCCCGTTTTTAATCAATATGCCGACATGGATTTTTCGGATGCACTGCCGGTCAAGGCTGTTCCCGCTTTGGCGGCATTGCAAACTGCGCAAGGTGGCAAATCGCGTATCACCATGCGCGTGGATAATACCACGCTGGCGATTTTCAAAGCGCGTGCCGAAATGATGGGCGGCAACTATCAATCCTTGATGAATGAGGCTTTGCAACAATTTGTTCAAGGTCGGACGCTGGCCGACGTGGTGCGCGAAACCATACGACAAGAGCTGCATCACGCTTAAAAATAAACGCTGGATGTAAGCCGCCCACCATGAAACATGAGGAAGTGGTGGCAAAACTGATGGAAAACCCCGCTGTGCGTGCAGTGATAGAACGATTGGAGCGCCAGGAAATGCCGATGTTTGATGCAATTCTGGCGGCGCGCAGAGAGGTCGGGCTGACACAAGCACAGGTCGCCGAACACATGAGAACGAAAGCCCCTGCCATTGCCCGGCTGGAAAGCGCGCTGATTACGGGGAGCCCATCGCCATCACTTGCTACACTGCGCAAAGATGCGGCTGCACTGTGCAAGACGCTGGAAATCCGGCTGGCATAAACCACAAACAGACGCGCCCGAAATACACGCGGACGAATTTGGCTAAAGTCCGCACAACTGGCGATGTGCTAAAGTTTATCTTCCGGCTTTAGCGCATCCACCGCATCTTTAACGATCCTTTCACCGAATTTATCAACCTGTCGGATATTTTCTTCAACCACATTGACCGCCTGCTGAGGGCTTATACTTGCATCGGGCAACTGAACACCGAACACTTTTTCAGCCTGACTACCTGCGGCAACCCCGACGATCGTGCCGCCAACCTTGAGTGTGGCCGCGACTTTATCGGATTCCTTAACATCTGCTTTAGATGCTTTGTCTGCTACAGATTTCGCTTTTGCTGCGTCTGTGGCAGCAGTTTTCTCAGCAGCGTCAGCAACAGCTTTGCCCGTTGCAGCCTCAACTCCTTCGACCTTCTGAGCAACCTGAGTAGCTGCACTCTGTGCATATCGTGTAGTTGCCAGAACCTCAGCCTGTGCTTCATTGGCAATGACTTTTTCACCGGCAAGCTTGCCTGCATTTTCTGCCAGTTTTTCAGCAGCTACCCCACCAAACCTACCCCCTGCCCCGCCTAATGCCAGCAAACCAACATCCACTGCCGTACCAACGAGATTGTGTGTCAATGATTCGTGATTTGAATCAGCCACAGGTTTGGCTAAGCTGGCATGCTCTGGAATCATCCCTGCCCTGTCCGCCAGTTTGATTGCGTCTGACGACACGCCGACAGTCGCAGCGTTCGCCAATGCGTTACCCAAATTATTTGTATTGGTCGGATCAGTCGCTTTGGTCGTGCCGGTTTTCAATGGGTCGCCTTCTTTATTGATGCCCCCCGCGCCTGTAGCAATTTCGCCTTTTGCATGTCCAGTCATAGCCTGTACTTGAGGCGCGACATTATTAACGGGTGCAGTGTTTGGATTCACACCAGCAGCGTTCGCAGCACCTGTAACACGCGCCTTGCCTTGATTATGGAAATTGGTGACAGCCCCTTCACCTGGAACCTGCGCCTTGTTTGCCTCATATTGACCAGCAACACCATTGGTTGGTGCCGGCAAGTTTTTCTCAACCTCTGGCACAAGTTTTTCATCTGTGAATTTCTGCGCATACTCGCCAATGTGCTCTGGAGAATAGCGTGACATGAATTCAACATCGCTGGCGGTGAAATTTTTGCCGGACGTATGGTTCTTCTGCCCGCTCATCCAGTCCATAAACTGATTCATGTGGTTGGTATCAAAATTCGCGCCCTGTTCACGAGTGCGAGTCGCCACTTCCTTAAAAGCGAGTGATTTATTATGTGAGGCTGATGCTGCCGACTCATGAGCTCTGGCTTGATCAAGACCGTTCCTGATGCCTTCCGCGGCCCTTCTGGTCTGTTCATTGCCCTGAGTAAAGGACTCTTGATGGGCTGCGTTGCGCATCGTCGTAATGGCATTGGAAAACCCCTTATCCTGCGCGAGTTGCTGCGCGACCTTCTGAACCTGCGATGACGAAGAAGCGCTCTTCCCTTTAACTGATGTGCCGGCAGATACCGTTGCCCCACTACCCATGATGTTGACCCCGCCGCTTGCTTGCGCGCCAGCCTCAGCGACCAGTTCCGCCTCCTGTTTTTGACTTAAACCGTTCTCTGTTGCGTACTGGTGAGCAATTTTTGTTGCGTCAGTATAGGACTGAAGGAATGAAGCCTGTGAGCCGGTCAAGTCTTGTGAGCTGGATGCCAAACTTCTTCCGTGTCCTTTTTCAAAGGATGAAGCCTGACCAAACACCGAACTCAGCGTCTCTTTCGCTGCAACAGACTCCTGGAATGCGGTCGACTCTGCATTTTCGGAAGCAGTTTGAGCAGCGCCAGACACCTTGCCACTAAGACCAATTTTCGTGCCGATATTTTGAAAGGCGTTCGCATTGTTGATTACCTCACCACCAGAACCATAGAAATGTCCTACGTTGTCAGCACCAGTAACCTGCATTCCTCCTTGAGTAAGCGTTGGCCTTGTATTGACTTGCCCCATACTCAGATTATCGGCAGATTGATTGCCCAGTGACGCATTACCCATTTGCATATTGCCGGTTGCAACACCGGCGGCCACTTTCTCAGCTTCCCGTGATGGCGAGGACATGCCCATAATGGCCTGTGCGCCGACATCCCCTCCTTTAACGAGCGCAGCTGAGATTGCCGGGATCGCGGTAGCGGCAATCATCCCCGCGATTGCTTCATCGCTGATATAGGCATTGTTTACCAGGCTGTATTGCGACATGGACAAACCTATACCGCTTGTCATGGTCGCCAGCTCCTGTGCGTGCAAGGTCATGATCATGTGCATGACGGCATACAGCGGCGGCCAGAGTTGCACCCATACAAGGCTCATTACATACGCCTTGAAAACCAGCCCCCCTTTATGACCCGCGAGCATGATCATCAGCAAAACAATCGGAAAAACGGAATACTGAACAATTTCAACAATGTTTTTAACCTTGGGCATGGTGCTTTCCGCAAGCTTTGCCATCATCTTGTAGCTTTCCGAGGTTGATCGGATCGCCTGCGCTTGTGCCAGATTTGCCGATGCACTGGCCGCATCACCGATCTGGGCCGGCAGCATGTATTGCGCATCAATCATGAAGTTGCTCATGGCCGTTTGCTTGACGATATCCATTGCGTTCATGGAAATACCCAGCATGTAATTCGTTGAAGTCTGAATTGAGGACTGAATTGCTGCATTCGCCGCAGCCGTCGGCAAGCCCGGATAAAGACGGTTACCCAGCGTGTTCATTTGCTGTGTAGTGACGTAGAGCATCTGCGCAGTCAGCTTTGTATAGGCCACATCGCAACCATAGGTTCCAGCCACAACTGTTGTAGCCCCAGGTACAGCGGCAAGCGTAACCAGCCGACCGGGATTGGTGCGACCGTTCAGGTATGTCCAGATATCATTTTGCTGAGTCATATCTGACATAACGATGTAGCCTGTGGCAAATTCAGGGATAACACATTCCCGGTAAAATTCAAGCAGGTTACTGGTTAAAATGGAGTTGTTAAATTTGGTGTGCAGCATTTCCTGCTGAACACGATGGCCCCAGAGTGTGCCGTTGGTTCGGAACTGAAGGTCTGTTGGCAGTGAGAAGGTCGTCTCATACGTTTGGGTAAGCCAGTTTCCGACATGACTCACTTCATGTGCAAAGGCGGCAAGACCAAGCGGTACGTTGGCCACCGTAACCTGTCCCTGCGAGCCTGTTTCGTCGGTTAATACCACCGTGACTTTAGGCACGAGCAATATGGCGTTGAACACCGCCAGCATGATGATCCAGCGGCCCATATCGGGCAGTTGTGCAAAACCGGCCAACACGGCCATTGCCATCGAAATCAGTCCCACGATGGCGAGTGTTCTGAGCAATCCCAAATAATCTCCGCCGCCGACGATCGCTGCGACGGCATTGAATACCAGTTGCAGTTCATGGATATTCCAGTAAGAGAATACCTCGTAGGTTGGCATGATTAATGACCTACCCCAAACACGGTCATCGAAGTAAACGCTTGAGCAGGAATCCCGGCAACCATGGACTGATGCATCAACTGCAATTGACTTTCAAGCTCCGCTTCCTTCTGAACCGCGCTATATTCCGCAAGTCGTGTTGTTTGGAGCTCCGTTTTGAGAGCGATTATTCTGTCGCTTAATTTTTGAAGTGCATCTTGCGCATCTTGAGGGGTTGGGCCATTTTGCGAGTTTGCCAAGGCTTGCGATGCGGTCACGAGGATATTGTTGATATACGCATAGGCAATATCAACCGCAATCAATCTTTTATACGCCTCGATAAAGCCAGGATTGACCGATGCACTGGTCGAGATCATTTTCCAGACAGGCATGATTGAGGCATCGACCAACTTGAAATCATTGGTATTTTGCACGCCACGCGCAACAACGTTATTTCTCAAATTATCAATGGCGGTCGAAACCTGATTGTAAAACGGCGTTACGGTGATTGAACTGACGGTAGGATTGAGACAGTCAGTTGTGGTGTCACAGGCAAATATGTTGACCGTGGTTGTCTGTCCATCGTTGTAACCGATAAAGTCTTTAATATCCACGCCGGTCGGGTCTTTGTAACGCCAGCTCGTCTTCGCGTTTGTGGTGCCATTGGGCGGATCAATAATGATCGTTCCGGTCAGGCTCATGATAAAAAGCATGTCTTGAGTATCCAGACCAAAACTTTTGTTTACTGCTTTCCAAACTACATTACCTGGCTGTATCTGATCTTTTTTGCTTGGGTCTTGCGCGATGGCTGCATTTTCTGCCGCCACAGCGTTGCCAGCGTTTCCTTGTGTGTTCGTTAAAGAATCAAAAGAATCTGGGTACATGTTTGTAACTGCTCCACCAACATGGCTAAACATGGTCGAAAGGTTGTCTGACAAATCTGCGCCCTTCACGAACGGAATACCTGAGGTTAATTTGCAGGAGTTGACGTTCATCCCATTCACCTTGTTGGCGACATCCTGCAAATATTTGAAGAGATTTGCCATGTCAGGCATGGAAGCTTGGATGGCCAACAGAAACGCGTAGCTCAATGAGGTGCCGATATTCTGAAACAAGGCGGTAATGGACGCTTTGTTAATGAATGAGAACGAACCCGCTGTCAGATCAATTCCGCCACAACCGATGTTCAACGAAGGCGGTGTCATGGACATGAGCTGGTAGTTTTTAACCGGCGACCGTTGATAAATTCCACCTGCTGAATACCCATTCTGTGTTTGCCCCTTGTAAACGGATGGCGGCGTCGTATTTGTGTACCCCCCCAGACTGTTGAACCAGCTTTGCATCCCGGAACCCACATTGGCATTGACCGGCGCTGAAATCAGGCTGGTGGCCGCCAAAGTCGAGATAAGCAAATTTTTGTAACGCATGATGAAGTCCTTTCAGAGATCGCCGGGCTTGGTTTGAGTCAGCACGTAAATCCGGTCCACAAAATCCTGCAACGCCAGCACGCCCGAACCGAGAATAACCATTTTGTGTGTTTTGACATTTCCCAGCACAAACAATGGCACGGCCTCAACCCCAAGCTTGGCAGATAGGCCATTGTCCTTGACTGTGGGCGGCAGTCCTTCAATGGTTGACCCATCCAGACTGATAGGCAGGATCGTCATGTCGTATTGGCGGGTAATCCATTGCAAGGTGGGCACCATGTGCTTGCAATAAGGACAATCACCACGGAAGAAGAAGAAAATCCCCCACTCTTTTGCAAGTTCCGTCATGGTGTCGGTTTGCTTGGCATCCCTCTCGCGTGTTGCCACTTTGATAGCGGAGTTGTTCATTGGATTTTTGAGTTCAAAGTTAAGCTCGGCGTTTTGCCACAGCACGCGCCGCCAAACATCTGCGTAGTAGGCTGCGCGCTCGATCTCTACCTTTTGGGCTGCCATATACGACTTGATGTTTTCCGGGGTGGGATGCACAACGGATAGCGCGCGCTTGGCATCGAGGTCTTTGCGGATTTTATCCAGCTCTTCAACGGCC
>CAIJXJ010000247.1 GCA_903824575.1 uncultured Methylobacillus sp. | reverse complement strand
CTCCATGCCTTTAGCTTTGGCATTCTTAGCAAGGGTTGCATCAAGAGTGGCAATTTGTGTTGCGCCTAATTCCAATGCTACGGCTAAATGCAAGGAATCTCCGGCTCGTAATCCATCTTGATGCGGCCTGACCAATGCTTCAGCTCGTCTAAATGCAGCGCGACTAACTGGCACCAATCGTAATCCACCTCCAACCAGCACATCAAACTCTTTGACTACGGCCAAGGCGCTTTGCTCTGATATTTGCCCGGTGCGCACCTTGATGGATATAGCACTGGAGAACTCTGCTAAAAGCCAGTCTGAAACGGTCGGTACTTCCTTTAATCCGGCATACCATTCAGTGACGTTTCGTGTTTTAGGCTCATGTGTCAGTAATGCCACGACAACGCTTGTATCAACATAAATCATTCAATAAGGCCCGCCACGACGCAATTCATCTATCACTGAGTCGCCCATTGGCATGCTTAATTGAAGCACTGCAAGACGCTGGAGAAATGTCACCTTGCTGAAAACTCGATCTGGTATCAGCATGATTTCGCCGGCAGAGGTTATGTTGGCCTCAACACTATCCCCTGCCCGTAATCCGGCAGCACGCACACATTCAACCGGCAATCGCACGGCTAGACTGTTTCCCCACTTAGATACTTGCAATCTCATCACGGCCCCTAGTATTGTATATCAATGGATATACATTATAGCTGCATAATGGACATGTCAAGAAAATTAAAAATGACCTGTCCCATCAACACAGCCGCGCGGATTAGACATGAGCGGGTGAATGGCTGAACTGCAAGCCTCACGCGAACGGTCTGATGACCGCATGCAGGCGAGGCTGCATGCGCTACGAGAATACGAGAAGCCAACATGGCATTTGCCCTGCTGCAAAGGTTCAAGAGAAAAAGCAGGGGCAAGGAACAAAAAACAAGGACTGGGGACTGGGGAAGGGCACAATGGGCCAGATGTTTCTCGTCCCTACAAACCCATCCAGAATAGCAGCAATGCATCTAGACGCTCGGCTTCATCTTGAGTGATCGTACCTATCCTCTGCGCCAGTTTGGTCTTTTTAAGCGTCAGCACCTTGTCTGCCATCACATCGCTCTCGATCATGAGCCCATTATTTTCATCAGGCACTATTCGTAATCGCATGAAAGGCAGCTCTGCGATGTTTGACGTGATACGGCAGACAATAATGCTTTGATGTACCGGGATGGCAATATCCCGCTGCACAATCAAAACGGGAGCTGGTTTGTTGCTAAACGGTTCGCCTGCGGCGGCCGTCCATATTTCACCGCGCTTCATTAGTCGCTCCAATCCTGCAGGCCTTCCAAACCATCCTCCTCAGTAACTTGTTCAGAGATGGCGCACTGCTTTACTAACTCGTCCAGAAAGGCAGCACTCTCCTCAAATACCGGATAGATCCTAGCCACTGGCTTTTTATGTACGGTAATTTCAACCACATGCCTCGACTTAACAAGTTCCGATAACTTTGCCTTTGCTTCGAATATGGCAACCGATTGCATACAACCTCCAAAATTCTAGTTAACCAGATTTTTATTATACGCCACAGCCGAAGGACTGGGTCTGGGGAAATGGACAAATAATCGACGCTGATAAAACATGATGCTATCATTATCGGTTGAACCGCAGAATGTCGGGTGATTGCCGTTCATGGCCAGAATTTGACACTTTGATGAAAGGGAAACAAGCATGGCAACAATCAAGATTGACGACAGAGAGTATGACCTGGACAAGCTGTCCGAGGAGGCGAAGAACCAGCTGATCAGCATCCAGTTCGTGGATGCGGAGCTGCAACACCTGAATGCGCAGGCTGCCGTGCTGCAAACTGCACGACTGGCCTACAGCAACGCGCTGAACGCCGCATTGCCGGCTGACGTTCCGGCCAAGAAAACGGCCAAAAAGCCGAACTAGCCGACCTTGATCAGGGACCTGCCTCAATACTCGCGAGGCAGGATTTCACATCAGGAACCTGTGTCAGACCAGACGCACTCCACGAGGACTCCCCCATGCCCCTGACCGTCATCACCCAAGAGCAATTCGCCGACAAGACCTGGCGTCGCGCAAGCAGCTACGCATTTGCAGCACCCTCCAACATCTTGCCTGTGGTGCTGTCGGAACTGGCAAAACTGGTGCCGGCGATGCCACTGGGCTTTGTCAAGGCGGGTGACCAGTTCCAACTGGTGGCCATCACCTCCTTGCAGCCTGGCAGCAACCTGTTCGTCGCTCCGGACGGCAAGTGGATCGGGGAATATATTCCAAGCTTCCTCCAGACCTATCCGTTCAGGCTGGTCAAGTCGCAAGAGCGGGAAGAAAATGTACTCTGCTTCGACACCGACAGCGGATTGCTGAACAGCGACGGCGAAGGTGAAGCCTTCTTTGATGGGAGTGAACCCAGCACCATCATCAAGACCCTTCTGGGCGTGCTGTCCGAGTATGAATCAGGCCGGATTGTGACGCAGCGACTGGTTGACGCGTTGCAGGTAGCAGAGTTGATCCAGCCTTGGCCACTGAATCTGCAGCAAGGCGAGCAGACCTTGCCGGTCGAGGGGTTGTTCCGCATCGACGAAGCTGCACTCAATGCCCTGCCGGATGATGAAATCCTGACACTGCGACAAGCTGGCGCACTGCCGCTCACTTATGCACAGTTGTTTTCGACCAACCAGCTGGCCATGCTGTCAAAAGCGGCCGAGATACAAGCAAGAATCCGCGAACAATTGAAGAACCTGGCTGGCAGCCAAGTTCAGAGCGTCGTCGACAGTGGCTTTCGCATGTCGGCCGACGAGACGTTCAAGTTCTGATCCGGGACCAGATTCCGATGGCAGACGCCCTGGAACGCATCACGACGGAGTATGTCGACAGCGAGGACAGGCTCAGGATTTCAGGCGCGTCCTCAGCCGGGTCTTCGGTGGTGATCTGGATTACGCAACGCCTGCTGCATCGACTGGTGCCGGTCCTCCTGAACTGGCTGGAACGTGGAGCCGCCACCCCGCACGCGGAATTGATGCAGGAGTGGGCGCAACAGGCCGCACGTGCCGGACTGGAAGCACAGGCGCCGGTCATGGCGGAGGCTTCGTCTTGCAACTGGCTGGCGCACTCCATCGACATCACCCTGAGTGACGAGGCTGTCATCCTGACCTTCAAGAGCGAAGACGATCAACAGGCCGCGCTAACCCTTGCAGCGACGCCACTTCGGCAGTGGCTGAATATCGTCCATGACGCTCACATCATGGCCGGATGGTCGATGGCGGTATGGCCTGCATGGATCAGCGACTCCAACATTCGCACTCCGGGGTTGGCGACCAAACTTCATTGAGCCGTTAAAACGAATATAAAACATTTCCGGGTGTTTTAAGGTACGGGGTTGACGCTGCAAAAAAAGTCATATAGGATATGTCATATATGCAGACGACACTCTTCATCCGGCTCAACACCAATCCCGAGCAATTGCTGCGCCTACAGGAGTTGCAGCAGAACTATGTCGCCCTCTGCAACGCCATTTCGCCCATCGCTCTGGCCAGCCGCTGCTGGAACCGCGTGATACTGCACCATATGGTGTATTACAAGATGCGTGAACAGTTCCCCAATACCGGTTCACAGATGATTTGCAATGCGATTTATTCGGTCTGCCGCGTCTTTCGCATCATTCTGCAACATCCACAGAGCCCATGGAGCGTAGATGCTAGACCGGGCGCCGTACTCCCTGCCATCCTATTCCTTGAGCAGACTCCGGTGTTTTTTGATCGCCATACCCTCAACCTGAAGGGCAGCCAGCTTTCCATGTACACCTTGAATGGCAGAATCCGCTTCGCGCTGGAATTATCCGCCGAGGACCAGCGGAGATTTCACGAGGACAAACTGAAGGAGATCCTGCTGGTGAACGATGCCATCGGATTCGGGCTGAATTTTCAATTTGTGAATGGCGAAGACGTGGCTGCCGACCCCCTACTCGCAGATCAGTGGCCGGAAAATATTTTGGTAATCCCAGACAGGACAACAAGCGATATCCCACAGATGATCGCGAACGCATCATGATCAAAACTCAAATCCAAGCCTCGGAGCTGAAAGACGCTCTTGCACCCTTGTATGGCGACCTGAAGCAAGCGGTCTTCTTCAGCTTCTTCGTCAACGTCCTGATCCTGGCCCCGACCTGGTACATGCTGGAGGTCTATGATCGGGTGGTCAACAGCCAAAATCACCGTACTCTGCTGATGCTGACCCTCCTGATCGTGGTGCTGTACGTGCTGCTTGAAATGCTGGAATGGGTACGCGGTCGCGTCATGCATGCGGCGGCACACCGGGTCGATCTGGCACTCCGGGAACGGGTGTTTAACGCCATCTTCCAAGCCAAGCTCAAGCAGATTGCAGGCGGTACCACGCAGGCGCTGTTCGACCTCAAGAGCATCCAGGATGCCATTGCCTCACCCGCGCTGATGGCCCTGATCGACCTGCCTTTCGCCATCATCACCTTCATCCTGATCTTCGCCATCAATGCCACCCTGGGCTGGTTCGCGCTGGGCGGCGCTGTTGTCCTGGCCGTGATTGCGATCGTCAATCAGTACCGCGTCCAGCCTCCGCTGATGGAGGCAAACCGGCACGCCATTGCGGCGCAAAATTATGCCGGCAGTGCCATTCGCAACGCCCAGGTAATCGAGGCCATGGGCATGATGGGCCGCATTCGCCACAAGTGGATGGAAAAACAGGACGCGCTGTTGAGCTCGCAGGCACTGGCCTCGGATCGGGCAGGCGTCAACGCCTCGCTGTCAAAGCTGGTGATGACCTTGCAAGGCTCGTTGCTACTGGGCCTGGGCTGCTGGCTAGTGCTGCTGGGAGAATTGTCAGGCGGCGGCTCCATGATGATCATCGGCTCAATCCTGGGCGGGCGGGTGCTGGCTCCTCTGGTCACGATCGTGGGCAACTGGCGCACCATCATGAATACGCAGGACGCGATCGGTCGCCTCGACAAGTTCCTGAAGTTCCTGCCTGATGCCAAGTCTGGCATGACCTTGCCCCAACCGGAAGGCCATCTTTCGGTGGAAGGTGCCATGGCCGCCCCGCCCAACAGCCAGGTGCCTATCCTGAAGGGCATCAGCTTCAGACTGCAGGCGGGTGAATCCCTTGGCGTCGTCGGCCCCTCCGCATCCGGCAAGACCACGCTGGCGCGGCTCATCACGGGCATCTGGCCGGCATTCAACGGCAAGGTCAGGCTCGATGGTGCAGATATTTACACTTGGAAAAAGGCAGAACTGGGCCCCCATGTCGGCTACTTACCGCAGGACGTTGAATTGTTCGACGGCACGCTGGCCGAAAACATCGCGCGTTTCGGCGAGGTGGAGCTGGACAAGGTCGAGGCGGCGGCGCAACTGGTGGGGCTTGGCGGCTTCATCAATACCCTGGAGCACGGCTACAAGACGCCGGTGGGGGACGATGGTGCATTTCTGTCAGGAGGGCAGCGACAACTAGTGGCACTGGCGCGCGCAGTCTATGACGTGCCCAGATTCGTGGTGCTGGACGAACCCAACTCCAGCCTGGATGAGGCCGGGGATGCGGCCCTGATGAGGACGCTTGAGTTCCTGAAGTCGGCAGGTACCACCGTCATTGTCATCACCCATCGTAGCCAAGTGCTGACCGCACTCGACAACATCATGGTACTGGTCGATGGCCAGATCAAGGCGTTCGGACCGAGGGACGACGTATTAAATTCACTCAACCCACAACCGGCTGCAAAGCAATCCGCGCAGCCATCACCCGGAACAGCGGCATGAAAACCTCACTGCGCAAACGCGGCGAACTTGCAAATGTATTAACAAGTTTTCGTTACGAATTTTTATGGGTAGGCATCTTCAGCATGGTTGCCAATGTGCTGATGCTGACGCCCACCATCTACATGTTGCAGATCTATGATCGCGTGCTGATGGGCAAGAGCGAGCTTACCTTACTGTTTTTGACCCTCATCATGGTGGCCTTCATCTGCATGATGGCTTTCTCGGAATGGCTGCGCTCACGACTGCTGGTACGCGCAGGCGTCAGGCTGGACCAGGCACTCAGCACGCGGGTGTTCAATTCAAGCTTCGAAGCCTACCTGAACCGCAACCAGCAGAACCCGACCGAGGCATTTTCCAATCTGACCAATGTCCGTCAATTCTTAACTGGCAATGGCATCATCGCGCTGTTCGATGCCCCGTGGACACCGATCTACATTCTCATCGTGTTCATGCTGCATCCCCTGCTTGGGATACTTTCCATCGTGTTTGCCTTGATTCAACTGCTGATGGCTTTCGTTGGCCACAAAATGACCTTTGCTTCGATGGAGGTGGCCGCCAAGGCTGAAGCGAAGAGCCGTGCCTTTCTCTTCAGCAAGCTGAAAAATGCGGAGCCGGTAGAGGCGATGGGGATGCAGGACAACCTGCGCAAGCGCTGGCTGACCTACCATAACAACCAGCAGGAAAAATCCGGCCTCGCCAACGACAAACAGCACCAGCAGCAGGCGCTGACCAAGTTCGTGCGATATTGCATGCAGAGCTTAACGCTGGGCGCTGCGGCGCTGCTGGTGATCGAGGGAGAGTTAGGCGTGGGCGCGATGGTTGCCGCCAACGTGCTGATGTCACGAGCACTGCAGCCGCTGGATCTGGTGGTCGGGTCGTGGCGTGGCTTTGTGCAGGCGAAGCTGGCGTTCCAGAAGCTGGAGAAGTTGTTCGAAGCGCACCCGGAACGAGATGGCCAGGTACATTATCCGGTGCCGGTGGGTGAAATATCGCTCAAGAACCTGGTCGCGAGCTCACCCTCCCGCCCTGCGCCGATCCTGGACAATTTGACGGCAGACTTCAAGGCCGGCATGGTCACAGCCATCATCGGCCCCTCGGGTTCTGGAAAATCGACCCTGGCACGTTGTCTGGTTGGCATCTGGCCGGACAAGGAAGGCACTGTGTTGCTGGACGATACGCCGATCGACAATTGGGACCGTGAGCAACTGGGCCCCCATATCGGCTATCTGCCCCAGGACATCGAACTGTTTGACGGCACGATTGCCGAGAATATCGCCAGATTCAATGAAATCAATTCCACCAAGGTGATCGAGGCGGCGAAACTGGCCGGCATTCATGACATGATTCTGAGATTCCCAATGGGCTACGACACGCCAACCGGCGAAGCTGGTGGCATCCTGTCCGGCGGACAAAAGCAGCGCCTGGGGCTGGCGCGGGCCATGTACGACAACCCGGCACTGATTGTGCTGGATGAACCGAATGCGAACCTGGACGAACTGGGTGAACGTGCATTGCTGCAGGCCATCAGCGGGTTGAAATCCCAGGGCAAGACGATATTTTTGATCTCTCATCGCCTGAACATTCTGGGCGTGGTGGATTATCTGCTGGTCCTGAAGGAAGGCCGGATAGCCCATTATGGCAGTCGCGACGAGGTATTGGCGGAGCTGAAGAAACAGGCAGAACGTCCGTCACTGCCCGCCGAGAATGAAGCACTTGAGACCGAATAAGCATTGAGGAAAGAGAACCCATGAAACCAGATCATTACTTGCAAAATCTAATCACCTTGAAATCCAACGATGGCACCGGATCAAGCGTTGAAAAACAAGAAAAATCGCACTTGGCCGACACCTCATCACCGATTCGATGGGGAATTCTGATTCTACTGATCGGGCTGGGGGGCTTTTTGTTATGGGCCGCCCTTGCACCGCTGGATGAAGGCGTGCCAACGCAAGGCGTAGTCAGTATCGATACCAAGCGCAAGCCGGTACAGCACCTGTCAGGGGGCATCGTGAAGGAAGTGCGCGTCAAGGAAGGACAACTGGTGAAGCAGGGGGAAGTGCTATTGACCCTGGATAACATCACGGCCAAGGCCAGGTATGACCAGACGCGCCAGAAATACATCGGCGACCGCGCGCTTGAAAACCGTCTGCTGGCGGAACAGACCGGGGCGAAGACGATCTCGTTCCACAAGGACCTGCTGACCATGCGCAATGATCCGGCGGTGCAGCAGAACATGAGCAATCAGGAAATGCTGCTCACCTCGCGGCGCGCTGCATTAAACGCCGACCTGCAGGGCACGGAAGAATCCATCCATGGCATGGAAGCCCAAATCCAGGGCCTGAATGGCGTGCTTGCCAGCCGGCGTTCTCAACTGGATCTGCTCAATGAGCAGTTGACCAGCATTCGCAGCCTGGTGGAAGAAGGTTACGCGCCCAGGAGTCAGCAAAGAGACCTGGAATTGAGGGTGGCGCAAAGCACCGGCGATATCGCTGACGCGCAATCCCAGATGCTACGGGCGACACACGCCATTCTGGAACTGAAGCAGCGCATACAGCTGCGACGAGAGGAGTACCGCAAGGAAGTCGATACGCAAATGGCACAGGTGCATGTGGAGGCCGAGGCCAGCGCCGGGGTCCTGGCCGCGCAAAGCGACGACCTCAACCGCGAGGTCATCCTCTCACCAGCCGATGGCCAGGTCGTCGGGCTACAATTCCAGACGCCCGGTTCGGTGATCCAGCCTGGTCAAAAAATCATGGAGGTGGTGCCGGCGAACGAAGGTCTGTTGCTGGAAGTGAAGATTGCACCGCACCTGATCGACAAGCTGCATAGCGGCCAATTCGCGGACATCCGTTTCGACAGCTTTTCAAATTCCCCGCAACTGGCGGTAGAGGGCCGCGTGGACTCGATTTCCAAGGATTTATTGACCGATCCCGGTATGAACCCGGCGGCACCAGGCGCCTCCTATTATCTAGCCAGAATTTCCGTCACGCCCAAGGGAATGAAGAGTCTGGGCGGACGGGTGTTGCAATCCGGCATGCCGGCCCAGGTCATTGTCAAGACCGGCGAGCGATCGATGCTGACCTATCTGATGCACCCCTTGGTCAAACGCTTTGCCGCCTCCCTGAAAGAAGAATGAGCTTACTATGAAAATCAAACTCCTTTTGTTGTGCGTGACACTGGCCCTGCCATTGATGGCGCGGGCGGAAGACCTGAGCCTCGCCGACGCGTATCAAAAAGCTCTGGCCTATGACGCTACCATCCGCTCGTCCCGCGCCCAGAACAAGGCGGACCAGCAGGAAATCAACAAGGCATTCTCGGCCTTCCTGCCACAGGCCGGCCTGACTCTGTACAAGGGACGCGGCATTACCGACAGCACGAATCCCGGCTTCGGCGGCACCGCCGTTAACCACCACCAGGTCTATGGCAGCGACAATAACAATTTCTCGGTTCGCCAATCCGTCTTCAACTTGGCCAACTTTGCCTCTTACAAGGAAGCCAAGGCAATCGTGGCGAAAAGCGATGCGATGCTGTCCAAGGACAACATCAGCCTGATCAGTCGCGTCGGTGGCGCCTATCTGGACGCATTGCTGTCAACCGAGAACATCCAATACAGCCAGGCACAGCAGGCGAGCGTGCAATCTCAACTGGATCAGGCTGAAAGGCGCTACAAACTGGGCATTGGCACGGTGACCGAGGTGAACGAAGCAAAAGCCAACCTGGAGGACGTCAAGGCCAAGGCTCTGGAGTGGACCAGCAACCTGGAATATTCCAAGCGCACACTGGAAAACCTGACGGGCGTCTATGCCGAAGGCTTACTGGTGCTCGATGCTGAAAAATTGCCCTTGCATGCGCCGGAACCCGAGAATGTCGATAGCTGGATCGAACGCGCCTGGGCCAACAACCCAGACATTCTGGCGGCCCAGGAGGACATCAAGGTGGCGACACAAGAAATCACCAGGAACCGGGCTGGACATTTCCCTACCCTGGATCTGGTCGCGTCCAGATCCTACACCTCGAGCGACACCAACTACACGATTGGATCGACCTACAACTCGACCTCCATCGGTCTGCAACTCAGTGTACCAATCTACTCCGGCGGTCGCGTCAATGCCACGGTACTGCAAGCAAGCGCGAAACTGGAGCAGGCCAACGAGGTGCTGACCGTGCAGCAACGCGCGGTGGCTGCGGACGTCAGAAAATATTTTAATGCGCTGATGAATGGCATTGCCAAGATACAATCCTACGAGCAATCGGTAAAATCGAATGAAATTGCCGTGATCGGAACCCGAAAAGGCTTTGAAGCGGGTGTACGGACCAATGTGGAGGTATTGAACGCGCAAGAGAAATTATTCGCTGCCAAGCGTGACCTGGCACACGAACGCTATATGTTCATCTATTCAGGGCTGCAACTGAAACAGTCCACCGGCGTATTGACCGATGCAGACATTCAGGAAGTCAGCAGCTGGCTTTCAGTAAGCCCCGCCAGTTGAGGCAGGGGGTGCCGGAAGTTTTGTTGGCGATTCGCTAGTAGATCATTCCAACAATCGAGCGCGCTGGTTCTAAGTAGTCGGTTAATAAGGGCTTATCTGCGTTTAAGGAAATTGAAATAATTCCACCAGGATCTGATCGAGCCTGCTTTAACTTTTAAGTCTTCCAAAATCCTTGTTCGCAAAACTTCGGCTTCACCCATCTGCTGCTGAAACCAGTGGTGATCAATACCATAATCGCTACCCAATAAATCACGATAATTAGTGCTACCAAGCAAGTTGTACATATTCAACAAACCGAGCAACTTATAAGGCTTACCCAACGACTGATTTTCGACGAAAAACATTAGTGTTTTTTCGATGGCAAGATGCTCCTTGCTAGGAACATCCTTGACTACCAACAAATCTGAAAAACCTGCAATCAGTTGTTCACGGCTAAGCTCATCAAAGAAGCTTTCGGCAATGAGATAGTGCTCATTGATGGTTCTGATTGAGTTTGTTGGCGTCTGGCTACTCGCATTTTCGCCAGGCAGAATCCTGAAGTTGATCAACTCACGATCTGAAATATAAATTTCGTAGCGCTTAATCAACCGAATCCACATATCTAAGTCAGGCAACTGACGCAGCAGATTATTATAGAGACCAACATCCTTATAGCAGGATTTTCGTATGAGCATCGTGGGATGACAGATACAATTGCCGAGATCGAAAAATCTCCGCAGCCACTGTCCTTGCGATCTATTTTCCTGATCAAAAGTCGCACCAAAAGAAAGTGATGCCTTATCAATCCGGCTGCCATCGCTATCGACAAACGATGCCCTACCAAAGCAAGCGCCGACATTGTGATTGTTCCGCAAGATTTCAAGCTGATATGCCAGTTTGTCCGGTACAGCCCAGTAATCATCCGAGTTAATCAAGGCAATAAATTCGCCTCTCGCTCGCAAGATCAACTCGTTTGTCACGACACCGGCTCCCCGGTTAATCTCATTTGGAAAAAACTGGATGCGATGATCCTTAATCGAATCAACAATTTCCCGGGTTCCGTCAACCGATCCATCATCCGTAATCAAAAATTCAAAATCTACGCCTTGCTGATCCAGAACACTTTCAATGGCCTGTTTGACAAAATCGGCGTGATTATAGGTTGCCATGATGACGGAAACAGTTGGTAATGTCATAGCTCACCTCGGTGAAAAACACGAACCATAAAACGCCTGAGCTTGGGAGGGATCAGTTGGCGCACGACCAATAGTATTATCGGAGGCAAGAAATCAGCGAACCGTGAAAACCAGCTTGCCGGTACTACAACTGCGGCGACAATCTGGGAAACATGACTCATGGCAAGCATGTTCTGAAGTCGATTCGTCAACGCTTCGAACTCGACATGAAAAACATGGTCAGTCAGAGCATCGTATGACGGAATAATCTCCAGCTGTATCTT
>CAIJXJ010000246.1 GCA_903824575.1 uncultured Methylobacillus sp. | reverse complement strand
GCTGCTGAACCGCTTCGACACTTGCTGGCGCTGGATGCTGGATCGCAGTGACAGTCCCTGGTACCCCGGCATGACGCTGTTTCGACAACCGTCCATGGGTGATTGGGACAGCGTGCTGTCAGCCGTCACCGCAAGGTTGGCCGCACTTGCCCCTTGAACCTTGAACTTTACAAGGGCCGGGGTGCATGTCAGACGCTATAATCGAGTGCTAATATGCTGTTTGGTTGCCAGAGTTTGTTTTAGTGCCAGTTGCCATGAATCATGGCGGCGTAATCAGGACTGCAACGTGCTTCACTTGAACATGGAAACAACAGACCGCTGAAGGCGGTAAACAACAGGCTGATCAATAACAAAATGATATGCATAGAAACATGTACTTCAACCCCGGCATGATTGCTGTTTTAAGTGATCTAAAGCATGAATAACCCCGACCTGGCATGGCGGAGCACCTCTGTCGCAGTTGTAATTGTCAATTGGAATGGTGCCGCTTTTCTCGAGCGTTGCCTGTCAGCATTGATGGCTCAGACAGTCAAACCCAGTGAGATTATTGTGCTGGATAATGCAAGCTCTGATGACTCGATTGAAATTGTCAGGCGCTTTCCTGAGATGCGACTGCTACAACAGGACTTGAATACAGGCTTTGCGCGGGGTAATAATCTTGCGATCAGCGCTGCAAGTTCTGAGTTGCAATGGATTGCGCTCATCAATCCAGATGCGTTTGCCGAGCCAAGTTGGTTGGAAACACTGTTAATGGCTGCCCAATCCAATCCGGAATTTGATGTGTTTGCTAGTCGACTGGTGAATGCGGGCGATCCAATGGTTCTGGACGGAGCCGGTGACGCTTACCATATGAGTGGCCTGGTCTGGCGTGCAGCAAAAGGAATGCCGGTATCCTCGGTGGCTGAGCGTGAAGTGTTTTCGGCTTGTGCGGCGGCGGCACTCTATCGACGCAGTACTTTATTTGAAGCGGGGGGGTTTGATGAAGATTATTTTTGTTACGTCGAAGATGTTGATCTTGGTTTCCGTCTGAGGTTGGCGGGGCATCGCTGCCTCTATGTCCCACAGTCCGTGGCATATCACGTGGGTTCAGGGTCGACTGGTGGACAGCATAGTGAATTTGCGATGTATCATGGGCACCGCAATTTGGTGTGGACATTTGTTAAGGATATGCCTGGTATCCTGTTCTGGCTGATGCTGCCCATGCATGTGTTGCTTAATCTGGTGAGTCTGCTCTGGTTCACATTGCAAGGCAGAGCCGGTGTTATTTGGCGTGCCAAGTGTGATGCGATCTCAGGTTTGCCCGGGGTCTGGCGCAAGCGGCAGCAGACGCAGGCTAAACGCGTTGTCGGGATTGCTGAGGTGTGGCGTTTTCTGGACAAGCGTTTGTGGCCATGGCGAGGCTCTTAGGTACAAAACTCATTGGAAACCATGAATCCTACTATTTCAGCCATTGTTGTGAACTATAACGCCGGTAGCCTGCTGCGTGCATGCATCGACTCCCTGTTGAATTGCTCGGCAGAGGTGGAAGTGATTGTGGTTGATAACGCGTCCAGCGACGGCAGTCTGAATGCGCTACGGGGATTGCCTCGCGTGCAAGTGATCAGGAATGCAGAGAACCGGGGTTTTGCTGCGGCGTGCAACCAGGGTGTCGTCATGGCTCGTGCGGAATATCTGCTGTTTTTGAACCCGGATTGCACATTAGCTCCAGGCGCCTTGATGGAGTTGTTGGTGCATTTTCGCGCAGATCCAACTGTCGGAATGGCCGGTGGCCTCCTGATGAATAGTGATGGCACCGAGCAGGGAGGGGGCAGACGCGCGGTGCCCACGCCATGGCGCTCTTTTGTCAGGGCGTTTGGGCTGTCGCAATTATCCGGTCTCTGGCCAAATCTTTTTTTTGATTTTCATCTTCACCAGCAACCGCTGCCAGAGCGTCCGATTGAGGTGGAGGCTATTTCAGGCGCTTGCATGATGCTCAGGCGTGAGGTGCTCGCGCAGGTAGGACCTTGGGATGAGGAATATTTTTTGCATTGTGAGGATCTGGACCTGTGCATGCGAATGCGGCGGGGGGGGTGGACGGTTCTGTTTGTCCCAACGGCCTTGATCTTCCACGCCTTAGGGGTATGCAGCAAAGACCGACCCATCTTCGTCGAGTGGCATAAGCACAAAGGCATGATCCGGTTTTACCGTAAATTTTTTCGGCATCAGTACCCGGGCGTGTTGATGTGGTTAGTTTCGGCTGGCGTGTGGTTCCGTTTCGGTATGGTGTCGAGCTATCGCTCGTTAAGGCTTTTGACGCAGCATTCAATCCGTTGCCTTCAAAATTGGCGAGGATGGAAGCTTGGTCATGACAGGCGGGCACAGGAGGGTCGGGAAAGTATTGAACGTCGCGCAGTGCCTGGAATAGGCACCCCCTGTATATCGGGAGTGTCTCCTGGGGGTGGGGCGCAGATCACCCTCTCTGTGGTGCACAAGCAAAGCTTGAGTGGGCGAGTAGCACTATTGGGCGCCACCAGCTTCGTGGGTGCGTGCCTGATCAAGCCATTGCTCGACACCGGATGGGCTGTCAGCGCCTACTCAAGAAAGCCCCATGCCAGAGATGATCAGATAGATTGGCAGATTTTGCCCTCATTGGCAGGGCCACTTGAGGACACCGCGCCGGACCCGGTCAATGCTTGGGTGAGTGTCGCCCCAATCTGGACCTTGCCACAATATTTTCCCATGATTGAGGCATCCGCCCCCCGGCGGATTGTCGTTTTGTCATCGACCAGTCGATTCACCAAGTCGGACTCATCCGATCCCGAAGAGCAGGAAAATGCACGAAGCCTGGTCGAATGCGAGGCCGCGTTGAAGGCCTGGGCAGAGGGCTGTAACATTGAGTGGGTGATTTTGCGACCGACGTTGATTTACGGACTTGGCCGTAACAAGAATATCGTCGAAATTGCCCGATTCATTCGTAGTTTCAGATTTTTCCCCTTATTTGGCATGGCTCAAGGATTGCGCCAACCGGTGCATGCTACAGATGTGGCAAGTGCCTGTGTTGCGGCATTAACCGCATCAAAAACGGCCAATCGTGCGTACAATATTTCAGGGGCGGAGGTCTTAAGTTATCGAGAAATGGTCACTCGTGTGTTTGCCGCGCTTGGATGTCGCCCCAGATTCTTGACGGTTCCGTTACCTCTGTTTCGCATTGCGGTGAACTGTCTGCGTTTATTTCCTCGTTATCGGTCCTGGTCCGCCAGCATGGCCGAGCGCATGAGTCGTGACCTGGTGTTTGATCATTCGGAGGCAAGTCGCGACTTTGGCTATGCCCCGCGTGCCTTTGTTATCGATGCCGATGATCTGTGATGAGCGCTGTTGCTGATAATTGCAGGCCTGGCAACGAACAAGCAATGCCCCTTAACGATGGCCTTCCTTGGCCATGTTGATGGAGTATTTTGGGATTTCGACGACCAAGTCTGCATTCCCGACCATGGCCTGGCAAGATAGTCGCGAGTATGGCTCCAGGCCCCAGGCTTTGTCCAGCAGGTCGTCTTCCTTCTCGCTAGCTTGTTGTAGTGAGGTGTAGCCCTCGCGCAAGATGACATGGCAGGTGGTGCAGGCACAGGCTTTTTCGCAGGCGTGATCAATATCAATGCCATGGTCGAGCAGATTGTCGCAGATGGAGACGCCGGGTTGGGCTGCAAAGACTGCTCCTTGCGGGCAGAGTTCAACATGGGGCAGAACGATGATTTGAGGCATCTTAAACTTTCAAGTTATCCAGGGTATGGCCAGTCAGAGCTTTCCTGACTGAGGCATCCATACGCCGAGCGGCGAAGGCCTCGGAGGCATGGTTGAGTGTTTCGGTATCTATCGTGATGCGCCGTGCGTCAGAGCTAGCAAGCAGATTCCGCAACGCGTTCATTTTTGTTTCCAGTAACTGCTGTTCCTCGGTGCTGAGCAGGGTACTGCCATCCTGTTTCAGCGCGACGGCAATCGCTTCCAGTAGACGCTCGGCGTCTACGCGAGCCTCGGCCAAAGCGCGTGCCTCCTTGTCGTCTGATGCATGGGCGAAACCCGCTTGCAGCATGTTGGCAATCTCATCATCATCAAGGCCGTAGGAGGGCTTCACCACAATGTTTGCCTCGGCGCCACTGGTTTGCTCAAATGCTTTTACGGAAAGCAGGCCGTCGGCGTCCACCTGAAAAGTGACGCGGATGCGAGCGGCCCCTGCGGCCATCGGCGGGATACCACGCAACTCGAAACTGGCCAGCGAGCGGCAGTCCGAGACCAGGTCGCGTTCCCCCTGCACTACATGGAGACTCATGGCGGTCTGGCCGTCACGGAAAGTGGTGAAGTCCTGCGCGCGTGCTACGGGTAAGGTCGAGTTGCGCGGGATGATGCGCTCAGTCAGTCCGCCCATGGTTTCAATGCCAAGAGAAAGCGGGGTCACGTCCAGCAGCAGCAGTTCGTCATCGTTCCGGTTGCCAGCCAGCATGTTGGCCTGAATGGCGGCGCCAAGCGCGACCACCTTGTCCGGGTCGAGGTTGGTAAGAGGTTCCTGGCCGAAGAACCGGGCGACTGCCTGTTGGATCTGCGGCATGCGGGTGGCACCACCTACCATCACCACGCCCTGTATGTTTTCGATTCCAATTTTGGCGTCACGCAAGGCTTTTCGTGTCGGTGCCAAGGTCTTGGTGACCAGGTGCCCGGTGATCTCGGTGAAGACCTGATCGGTCAGCATCAGGTCAACCAGGTGGCCGGATGACAGGGCACAGGTAATATGGATCTCAGCATGATCGGTCAGTAATTCCTTGGCTTCTCGGGCGCGGGTCAATAGCAGACGGGTGTCTTCCGGTCCGATTGGAGGCAGCTTGGCCTGCTCCAGAATCCAGCAGAACACGCGTCGGTCAAAGTCGTCCCCGCCGAGGGCGGAGTCGCCGTTGGTTGCCAGGACTTCAAATACGCCACGGGATAGACGCAGGATGGAAATGTCGAAGGTGCCTCCACCCAGGTCATAGATGACAAACACGCCCTCTGATGCATTATCAAGGCCATACGCAACGGCCGCCGCAGTGGGTTCGTTGAGCAGGCGCAAGACATTGATTCCCGCCAGTTTTGCGGCATCCTTGGTGGCCTGGCGCTGGGCATCGTCGAAGTAGGCCGGGACGGTGATGACCGCGCCGCTGAGCATTCCCCCCAGCGACTTTTCTGCACGCAGCTTTAAGGATTTCAGGATTTCAGCTGATACTTCCACCGGACTTTTGATGCCGGCCACGGTGTTGAGTTGGAGCATGCCTGGCGCATCAATGAAGCGATAAGGGTAGTGCGCGATGTCGGGGATGTCGTGCACGCCGCGTCCCATGAAGCGCTTGGCCGAGACGATGGTGTTGTGTGGATCATGACTTTGCTGCGCCTGCGCCGCGTAGCCGACTTCTGTGCTTCCATCTGCCAGATAATGCACCACGGACGGTAGCAATACCCGACCTTCATCGTCGTGCAGCACGATGCTCAAGCCGCTACGCACCGTCGCGACCAGCGAATTGGTGGTGCCGAGATCAATGCCAACCGCCAGTCTGTGCTGGTGCGGCGCGGCGCTTTGGCCGGGTTCCGAGATTTGTAATAGTGCCATAGTTGAAGAACTTAAGTTAGACCGGATTCACCGAATTGTCAGGAGCTACAGGATTAAGCAGAAATTCACCGGAACAAAGCAGGTTGACGGCAATGAAATTGGTATAAGGTTAATCCTGTCCATTGCCTTTGATTTTCACTGTTCCAGCGCCTCGATTGCGTGTTCAATTTCGTCGTGCACTTTATCAAGAAAGCGCAGCTTGCGCACGGCTTCCGCCGCAGACAGGTAATCGTGGCTTTGGTCGAGGCTGTGGTGCAAGTCGCGTTCCAGATTGCCCGCTGCCTGCCTTAATTGCTTTAGCAAGGCATCCAGAGCCAGGGCGTCGTTCGTTGTACTGGCATCTTCAATTGCCTCCCGCCATTCCATTTGCTGCATCAGGAACGCGGCCGGCATGGCGGTATTGGTTTCTTCCTGAGTGTCGACACCGTTCAGTTGCAGCAAGTAGCGAGCACGAGCCACCGGCGACTTGAGCGTCTGATAGGCCTCATTTACCTGGGTCGATAATTGCATGGATCGCAGGCGCTCGGCAGGCGTGCCGGCAGCCACGCGGTCGGGATGGACTTCACCCTGCATTGCACGATAGCGCTGGTTCAGTTGTGCCAGGTCAATGGCAAAACTGACCGGCAGATCAAACAGCGAAAAATGGTTGGAATTCAGCATTCAGGAATTAGCTATCAGTTGTCAGCATATGCGGGTAGCTGAAAGCTGATGGCTGATCGCTCTTTAATCACACCGTAAAACTCTCGCCACAACCACATTCATCCTTGACGTTGGGGTTGTTGAATTTGAAGCCTTCATTCAGCCCTTCGCGGGTGTAATCGAGTTCAGTGCCCTCCAGATAGGACAGGCTCTTCGGGTCGATCAGCACCTTGACACCGTGATTTTCGAAGACAAGATCTTCTGGCTGAATTTCGTCCGAGAACTCCAGCGTATAGGCCATGCCGGAGCAGCCAGTAGTCTTGACGCCGAGGCGCAGGCCAACGCCCTTGCCACGATTGGCAATGAATTTTTGTACCCTTGCGGCAGCCGCTTCAGTTAGTGTAATTGCCATATAAACCTTTTTAATGCCCGTGCCTGCACAGTGCGGCGTCCATCGTTTCGCCCTGCTTGCTGCGCAGGTCGGCGATGGCCGCCTTGATTGCGTCTTCCGCCAGTACCGAACAGTGGATCTTGACCGGCGGTAGAGCGAGTTCTTCAGCAATGTCGGAATTTTTAATGGTCATGGCTTGGTCCAGTGACTTGCCCTTGAGCCATTCGGTGACCAATGACGACGACGCGATGGCCGAGCCGCAGCCATAGGTCTTGAATTTCGCATCCTCGATGATGCCGTTGTCGCCCATCTTGATCTGTAGTTTCATCACGTCACCACAGGCAGGAGCTCCTACCATGCCGGTGCCGACGTTCTTTTCGTCCTTGTTGAACGAACCCACGTTACGCGGATTCTCGTAGTGATCCAGTACTTTTTCGCTGTATGCCATGATGTTTCTCCTTCGTCGAAACGAGGCTAGGGTCTAGGGGCTCGGGACTAGCTAGAGCCACTGTATTTCGAGTCCCTAGCCTCTAGTCCCTAGTCCCTGAGTTCAATGTGCTGCCCATTTAACTGCGTTGATGTCGATGCCGTCTTGATACATTTCCCATAATGGGGATAGTTCACGTAATTTGCCAATCTTGGCTTTGAGGAGTTCGATGGTGTAGTCGATCTCTTCTTCGGTCGTGAAGCGGCCGATGGAGAAACGAATCGAGCTGTGTGCCAGTTCATCTGAGCGTCCCAGGGCACGTAACACATACGAAGGTTCAAGGCTGGATGAGGTGCAGGCAGATCCGGATGAAACCGCGAGGTCCTTTACTGCCATGATCAGAGACTCGCCCTCGACGAAATTGAAACTGATGTTGAGATTGTGTGGCACGCGCGCTTTGAGGTCGCCATTGACATAGACCTCCTCGATGGTTGTGAGGCCGGTCAGCAGTTTGTCACGCAGGCGGCGGATACGGGCATTTTCCAGGGTCATTTCTTCACGGGCGATGCGGAAAGCCTCTCCCATGCCGACGATCTGGTGAACAGGCAGCGTGCCGGAACGAAATCCACGTTCGTGACCACCGCCGTGCATCTGTGCTTCCAGACGCACGCGTGGCTTGCGACGCACGTACAGCGCGCCGATACCCTTGGGGCCGTAGGTTTTGTGCGCTGAAAAGCTCATCAGGTCGACCGGCAGGCTTTCCAGGTCGATGTCCACTTTGCCGGTGGCCTGTGCCGCATCGACATGGAACAGGGTGCCATTAGCGCGGCATAGATTGCCTAGTGCGGTGATGTCCTGAATCACGCCGATTTCGTTGTTGACCAGCATCACGGAGGCCAAAACGGTGTCGGGGCGGAGGGCTGCCTTGAATTTTTCGAAGTCGATCAAGCCGTCTGCTTCCGGTTCGAGGTAGCTGGCGCTAAAGCCCTGGCGTTCCAATTCGCGCACGGTGTCGATGACGGCCTTGTGCTCGGTGGCAATGGTGAGTATATGGTGGCCCTTGGACTCGCCATAGAAGTGCGCCGCGCCCTTGATGGCCAGATTGTTCGATTCAGTGGCACCCGAGGTCCAGACGATCTCCTTGGCGTCCGCCTTGACCAATGCCGCTACCTGCTCGCGCGCCTCTTCTACCGCCTTCTCGGCGGTCCAGCCGTAACTGTGGCTGCGGCTGGCCGGGTTGCCGAAATGTTCAGTGAGATAAGGGATCATCTTTTCCGCCACGCGCGGATCAACCGGCGTGGTAGCAGAATAATCCAGATAGATAGGTGTTTTGACTGTCATGCTTTGATTCCTCTAAACCGCCAGTGCGGTCATGCGTTTCATACGGGTTAATTCCATGCGTAGCGTCAGCAAAAAGTCTGCTACTTGTGCCACCGTGTTGTCTCGGCCTAGACTGACCCGAACCGCACCGCGTGCGAGGTCGGGTGTGACGCCCATGGCAAGCAACACATGGCTGGGTTCCACGCTGTCGCTGGAACAGGCTGAGCCGCTTGCAACAAAAAAGCCTTGGCGGTCGAGCGCCATCACCAGTGTTTCTCCATCTATGTCGGAGAAGGCAAAGAAGCTGGTGTTGGGCAGGCGCGGTGCACGGCTGCCGAAGATGGTGGCGCCGAGATCCATCAGGCCATTTTCCAGTTGTATCTGCAAGCTGGTCAAGGATGTTGCCTGTTGTGGCAATTCTCGCATCGCCAGTTCGCAGGCGAGGCCAAAGCCGACGATGGCGGCGACGTTCTCGGTGCCGCTACGCAGGCCTCTCTCCTGTCCGCCACCGATCTGAAGGCACTGTATATCCACATGTTTGTCCAAAATCAGAGCGCCTATTCCTTGTGGGCCATGAATTTTGTGGCCAGACACGCTCATGGCGTGTAGGCCGAGTGCATTAAAGTCCAGCGGGATCTTGCCAAGTGCCTGTACGGCGTCGGTGTGCAGCAATGCGCCGCGTTGTTTAGTCAGTTCTGCAATGGCGGCTATATCCTGAAGCACGCCGGTTTCATTATTGGCTGTCATCACCGACACCAGTGCAGATTGTTGTTTCAAGGCTGTCTGCAGCTGATCCAGATCAAGTTGGCCATCGACATTCACGCCTGTGGTTGTTACCTGCCAGCCATTCCATCGCAAGGCTTGTGCCGACTTCAGTACCGCAGGATGCTCGATGGCGCTGACGATGATCTGCGATGGAGTGTGCGTGTCGGCGATACCCTTGATCGCCAGATTGTCAGCTTCGGTACCACCACTGGTGAAAGTCACCTGGCTGGGATGTGCGCCAACCGCCACCGCGACCTGCTCTCTGGCCATATTGATTGCATGCCTTGCCGCCCGCCCAAAACCGTGGCGGCTAGTCGGGTTGACGGGTTGGCCTAAGTGCGGCAGCATGGCGTCCAGCACGCGAGGATCCATTACCGTCGTGGCGTTATGGTCTAAATAGACGGCGGCGCTCATGGTGCGAGTGTCAGGTCTTTGAGCTATTTGAAGTTACAACTGTTCAGGCCGCGACAGCCACGGTTTGTACTTCGCGATCGCGGCGCTTCGGCTCGCTGATGACAATCTTCTTGCCGTTAACCTGTGAGGCAACCAGTTCGGCCAGAGTAACGCCAGAGAGATATTCTAGAATCTTGACGTTCAGGCTGGACCATAGTTCGTGCGTCATGCAACGGCGGTCGCTATGGCAATCTTCGCTACCGCCGCACTGGGTGGCGTCGATCTGCTCATCCACTGCGGTGATGATGTCGGAGACGGTAATTTCGCTGTGTTGCCGGGCGATGCGGTAGCCGCCACCCGGACCGCGTACGCTCTTGACCAGGCCGTTACGACGCAGGCGGCTGAACAGTTGCTCGAGGTAGGACAGGGAAATCTCCTGGCGCTCACTGATGCCGGCCAGCGGCACTGGACGATCGACTTCAGATAATGCCAGGTCAAGCATGGCGGTAACTGCGAAGCGGCCTTTGGTAGTCAAACGCATGGTGTATCTCCTTGCTAGTCAATAATGCTACAGGATTCTACTCTACAATACCTTAGTTAATTAGTCAACTATTTCATTCAGGTGATGAACGTCGAAGGCATTGCCGACCTCACTGTCGGTTTCGATGATGGCACCTAATTTTTCCAGCTGCTGCATCACCTCCTGCAGCTTTTTATCCTGTTCCGCCGAATGGTTGAGCAATGCGTGCATGACGAGGTTCATGGGGTCATTGGACTCGTCCCCGACTGCGTAAGCAGGGAATATTTGCGCCATCTGGTCTTGGACCTGGATTTTTACCTGATCCAGGATGCGTGCAGGAATTCCCACCGCCGTGGCCCCAGCGGGGACGTCCTTAACGACGACGGCATTGGAGCCAATCTTGGCATTCATGCCGATGGTGATCGGTCCCAGTACCTTTGCGCCGGCTCCGATGATCACTCCACGTTCAAGCGTTGGGTGACGCTTGCCTTTCTTCCAGGAGGTGCCGCCTAGGGTGACGCCGTGATACAGCGTGCAGTCGTCGCCGATGACTGCCGTCTCGCCGATGACTACGCCCATGCCATGGTCGATGAAGACGCGGTGGCCGAGGATGGCACCGGGATGGATTTCGATGCCGGTCAGAAATCGTCCAAGGTGAGAACAAAATCGTGCCAGCCAGCGCAGGCGCAGATTCCACAGCCAGTGCGAGCAGCGGTGAATGATGAGTGCGTGCACGCCGGGGTAGGTGGTGAGCACTTCCCAGGTGGTGCGCGCCGCCGGGTCACGCTCAAAAACGACGGAGATATCTTCGAGCAGATGTTTAAACATGAAGGAATCTTGACTGATGTATGTGGTTATTTTGCCATAAAAATAGCCTGGTCGTCACCTGCTTGGCGTCCGGACGGTGCAGTCTGCCCTGGCGTGGCGTCAACCAATAGTCAGGCGCGGCAGGCTAAACGCGCGATTGTGGTTTATTCATGCTGCGCAAACCGCTAAAATGAATACTTTAAATCGCTCTTTAAAGTTTCCCCGTGCGGGAGATAAACTGAAAGCCCACCATGCATCCCATGCTCAATATCGCGGTGAAAGCCGCGCGCAACGCCAGTTTGATCATAACGCGTGCCTCCCAGGATATCGGCGCGCTCACGGTGCGCAGCAAGACCTATAACGATTACGTGTCTGAGGTTGATCATGCCGCCGAGGCCGCAATCATCGATACCTTGCGTGAGGCCTATCCGACCCATGCTTTTCTAGGCGAAGAAGGCGGGGTGCAGGGAGAGGATCAGGAAAATTTGTGGATTATCGATCCGCTCGACGGTACAACCAATTTCCTGCATGGTTTTCCTCAGTATTGTGTCTCCATCGCGCTGCAGCAGCGTGGCAAGATCACCCAGGCGGTGGTTTACGACCCCAATCGGAACGACCTGTTCACCGCGACGCGCGGTCGTGGCGCCTTTCTCAATGACAGGCGCATTCGTGTCACCAACCGTATCCGCTTGCAGGAGTCCATTATTGGTACCGGCTTCCCATTCCGCGATTTTGCCCATCTGGACGCCTATATGGCCATGTTGAAGGATATGATCAAGAAGACTTCAGGCATCCGTCGCCCGGGTTCTGCCGCGTTGGACCTGGCCTATGTTGCTGCCGGTTGGTTTGACGGTTTTTGGGAAATCGGCCTGTCCAAGTGGGATATCGCGGCCGGCGGTTTGCTGGTGCATGAGGCTGGGGGTCTGGTGGGCGATTTCGAAGGTAACGAGTCCTGGCTGGAAACCGGCAACATCGTTGCCGCCAACCCCAAGGTATTTGAGCAAATGCTGCAAACCTTGCGGCCGCACCTGACAGATGCACTCAAAAGCCCAGCCTAACCTGACAACAACTAGCTGCCACTGCTACACGTATCTAAGGCTCGTGAGCGAGCAAGATCAAGCTTATTCCTTCGGCGCGTCTTGGCGGGTCAATTGGATTTTCTAGGACGCATTGAGTATCTTGCGAATGCGGTCTTCTCGGTGCATTTTTTCAACCGTAGCAATGACGATATGGGCCTCCCCGTGGGAGAGTTCAGGAAAGTTCTGTAGCAGCATTTGCGTCATGGCGAAACTTGATATGGTCATGATCGAATCGTTGCCGGCTACGATGGGCGCAAGTAATTCGCAGGCGCGCACAAATATTTCTCGCACTTGCGGGTGTTCGCGGCGCTCCTCAGTGGCGGGGGCTTGGGTATTCATGGTGATTTCTCCAGTATTGGAAATCAGTTGACAAATGGCATGCAGAGCTCATGCATCATCGCCTCTTCGTCGGCCGGGATGACCAGAGTGGGTTTTGCGCCTTGGCGCCCAATATAGAGCGAGCTTGCCGCGTTGGCGGCCTGGTCGAGTGAAATCCCAAGAAACCCCAGCGGTGCACAGATGCTCTCGCGTATTGTTGCAGCATGTTCGCCGATGCCACCGGTGAAGACCAAGGCGTCGATGCCACCGGCTTTCGCGGCAAGACTGCCGATGGCGGCGCGTACCTCGCGGCAGAAATAGCTGATGGCGAACTTGGCCGCCGGTGATCCGCTTGCCAGCAACTCGCTCATTTCACTGCTCATCCCTTCTGACAGGGCCAGCAAACCCATGTGGTGAAACACCAGGTCGCTTAATTGGGATGCATCGAAGCGTTTTGCCAGTTCCAGCATTACACCCGGATCGAGGTCGCCACTGCGGGTGCCCATGGGGATGCCGCCAGCCGGGGTGAAACCCATGCTGGTGTCGACGGATTTCAGTGCTTCCAGCAGGCACAGGCTGGCGCCGCTGCCGAGGTGGGCTACCACGATGCGGCCACGCGCGGTGTCGCCCAGAACTGCCGGCAGACGCGAGGCGACATGGGCGTAATTGAGGCCATGGAAGCCAAAACGGCGCAGGCCGAATTCCTGAGGGATCGGCAAGCGCCACGCGAGTTCAGGTAGGGTGGCGTGGAAGGCGGTGTCGAAGCAAACGACTTGCGGCACGGCAAAGCATTGTTGGCACAGATCCAGTCCCATCAGGTTGCCCGGCAGGTGTAAGGGCGCCAAGTGGACGATGGCCTCTAGGCGGGTGCGTTCCGCAACATCGGCCAGCCTTGCGGCATCGGTGACCTCGCCACCATGCACGAAACGATGGGCGACCAAGTCAGGCACTTCTCCCGACAGATCGATCATTAGCAGGTCGAATGCCTCCTTGTGATCACGCAGGTGTTCATAGCGAAAATTGCGTCTTGTGCCGTCTTTTGCGAACAGGCTGGCCTTGATTGAGGACGAGCCGCTATTGATGGTGAGGATGGTTGGCATGGGGGATGGACTGTAAAAAAGCTTGTAACCATGGGGGGCGCCCTGAAGGAAGTGCCCTTGGAATGCACGGGGAAACCAAAAATCTGATCATTTCCCCGAAATTAAGGCTAAATTGGTGACCGTTGGAGGTTCTTGAATCTCCCCGTGTCGCCCAAGATTCAATCATTATTTTCAATCTGATATGGCCAGGTCCAGTTATCGACTTCTGGCAGGTCGATGCCATGCTCGTAGGCATAGTTACGGCACTCGATCTGGCGGTTTTGCATCTGTTCCTTGACGTGGGCGCCTGCTACATGCAGTGCCGGGATGCGATCAATGACGTCGATCACCAGACTGAAACGGTCGATCTGGTTCTGAATCGCTAATTCCAGAGGCGTGTTGATGCTGCCCTTCTCCTTGTAGCCGCGCACATGGAAATTTTTGTGGTTGTTGCGGCGGTAGGCCAGACGGTGGATCAGCCAGGGGTAGCCATGGAAGTTGAACATAACCGGGCGGTCCAGGGTGAACAAGCTGTCGAAGTCACGGTCGGTCAGGCCATGCGGGTGTTCACTGTGGGGGGTGAGTTTGTACAGGTCGACCACGTTGACGTAACGCACTTTCAGCGTCGGGAAGTGTTCGCGCAACAGCACCACGGCGGCCAGCGCCTCCTTGGTCGGGATGTCGCCAGCGCTTGCCATGACCACGTCGGGCTCGACACCCTGGTCGTTGCTGGCCCAGTCCCAGATGCCAATGCCTTTGGTGCAGTGCAGGATGGCGGCTTCCATGTTGAGAAATTGCAGATGCTTCTGCTTGTCGCAGACGATGACATTGATGTAGTCGGTGCTTTTGAGGCAATGATCAGCCACTGACAGCAGGCAGTTGACGTCGGGCGGCAGATAGATGCGAGTGACTTCCGGACTCTTGTTGACAACCAGATCGAGAAAGCCGGGGTCCTGGTGGGTGAAGCCGTTGTGATCCTGCCGCCAAACGGTGGACGTGATCAGCAGATTGAGCGATGAAACCGGCGCGCGCCAGGGCACGGCACGGCTCATGGCCAGCCACTTGGCGTGTTGGTTGAACATGGAATCGATGACGTGCACGAAGGCTTCGTAGGTCGAGAAGAAGCCATGACGACCAGACAGCAAATAGCCTTCCAGCCAGCCCTCCAGTGTATGCTCGGACAGCATTTCCATAACCCGGCCATCCGGTGACAACTCGCCACCATCGGCATCAATCGGCAGATAGTCCGCCAGCCAGGTCTTCTTGCTGACTTCATAGACATTGTCGAGCTTGTTTGAACTGTTCTCGTCCGGCCCGAACACACGGAAATTGAGCATGTTATCGCGCATGATGTCGCGCAGGAATTTCCCCAGCGGCCGCGTATTCTCAGCCGTCGTGGTGCCGGGATGGGTCACCGGACAGGCATAATCCCGGCAGTCCGGTATATGCAGGGCACGGCGCAGCAGGCCACCATTGGCATGCGGATTAGCACTCATGCGGCGGTTACCCTTGGGGGCCAAGGCTTTCAGTTCTGGCAGCAGGGTGCCGTTGGCATCGAACAATTCCGAGGCACGGTAGCTCTGCAGCCAGGCTTCAAGCTGGGCAAAATGCTCTGGGGTTTTGACGTCACCGAGCGGTACCTGATGTGCGCGCCAATAGCCTTCCACGTGTTTGCCATCGACAGATTTTGGGCCGGTCCAGCCCTTGGGAGAGCGCAGGATGATCATCGGCCAGTACGGGCGAATCGGTTTTCCGCTGGTGCGGGCCTCCTTCTGGATGCGGCGAATTTCCAGCACACAATTTTCCATGGTCGCGGCCATGATCTGGTGCATGGTGGTGGGGTCGTCGCCCTCGACAAAATGCGGCGTCCAGCCATAGCCCTTGAACAGATTTTCCAGTTCCTCGTGCGGGATGCGTGAGAGCAGGGTAGGGTTGTTGATCTTGTAGCCATTGAGATGCAGCACTGGGAGTACAGCGCCATCCCTGATCGGATTCAGGAACTTGTTTGAATGCCATGAAGTCGCCAGCGGAGCTGTTTCGGATTCGCCATCGCCTACCACCACGGTCACGATCAGGTCGGGGTTGTCATAGGCCGCGCCGAAGGCATGTGACACGCTGTAGCCGAGTTCGCCGCCTTCGTGAATGGAGCCTGGGGTCTCTGGCGTGCAATGGCTGCCGATGCCGCCGGGAAAGGAGAACTCCTTGAAGAACTGGCGCAAGCCATCGATGTTTTCGCCCTTGTTGGGATAGACCTCGCTGTAGCGGCCTTCCAGATAGACCGGACCTAGTACCCCGGGGGCGCCATGGCCGGGACCTGCCATAAAGATCGCATCCAGATCATATTTGTTGATCAGGCGATTCATGTGGATGTAGGTGAATGCCAAACCCGGACTAGATCCCCAGTGCCCGAGCAGGCGATTCTTGATGTGTTCAGGTTGCAGCGGCGCTTGCAACAGCGGGTTGTCGCGCAGGTAAATCATGCCGGCCGCGAGGTAATTGCAGGCACGCCAGTAGGCATCAATGCGTTTGATTTCCTCGATGGATAGTGGTGTGGATGGGGAGTTCATGATTTTTTCCTTCGTTTTATATCAATTCAAAAATGAGATGCCTTGACGCATACGCTCCATCATCGTTCCTGAATGTTGCACTGGGATTAATCTTAGTGATCTGTCCCGGGGAAATGGGTCGCGCGCAATTCGATTCTGAAATTTTATATCAAAATACATAATTAAGATATATAAGTCCTGATTAATTTCTTTTTTGCCAGTCTCTCACAGCTTGTTGATCGCCGCTTCTATGCTCTGGCACAAGGTTTTCAGAATCTTGATGCGGGCGAAGTTCTTATCATTGGCTTCCACTAGCGTCCAGGGTGCAATTTCGGTGCTGGTTCTGTCCACCATGTCGCACACGGCAATTTCGTAATCCTCCCATTTCTCGCGATTGCGCCAGTCCTCCTCCGTGATCTTGAAGCGTTTGAAGCCGATTTTTTCACGCTCTTTAAAACGCCGCAACTGTTCGTCGGCGCTGATCGCGAGCCAGAATTTGATCATGACGATATTGTGACGCACCAGTTGTGCCTCAAAATCATTGATTTCGCTGTAAGCGCGCATCCAGTCAGCCTTGGAGCAGTAGTTTTCGACCCGTTCGACTAGCACGCGTCCATACCAGGAACGATCAAAGATAGTCACGCGTCCGCGGCGTGGAATATGACGCCAAAAGCGCCACAGATAAGGTTGGGCACGCTCTTCTTCGGTTGGTGCCGCAATTGGGATGATGTTGTAGTAGCGGGCATCCAGCGCGCCTGAAATGCGACGGATGGCGCCGCCCTTGCCGGCGGCATCATTGCCTTCGAACATGGCGATGACGGTGATGTCCTGAAATTTCGGGTGTCGACTCAACAAGGCCAGCCGGCCTTGATATTTTTCCAACTCGTCCTGAAAAGTCTTCTTGTCCATTTTTTGCGTCAAGTCCAGCGTCTTGATGATATTGAGCTGGTCGATGGAGGGGAGTGGTGGTGGTGCATGCACCTCTGACGTGATGCTGCTCGTTTCAGTCAGACGCTTCTGAATGGCGTCGAGGATCACCCTTCCCACGGTCAGGCTACGGTAACGGGCATCAAAGCCCTCAACGATGATCCAAGGCGCCTCGGCCGTGCTGGTATGACGAATCACGCTCTCATGCACGCGACGGAACCTGTCGTACAGTTTAAAATGCTTCCAGTCGCGCTGCGTCACGCGCCAGCGGGTCTTGGGGTCGGCTTCCAGCAGTTTCAGGCGTTTCTCCTGCTTGTCCTTGGATAAATGCATCCAGAATTTCAGGACCAGTG
The DNA here is from genome assembly GCA_903824575.1 of uncultured Methylobacillus sp. GTDB lineage: Bacteria > Pseudomonadota > Gammaproteobacteria > Burkholderiales > Methylophilaceae > CAIJXJ01. Next base: position 7,416 of record CAIJXJ010000246.1, on the reverse strand, counting down.
CTCCCTCGTCCACCAGCATGCGTTCCAATCGCTTCGCGCGTTCCAGGCTCTGGTCCAGATCGGCGGTCTTGGTTGTGCCTCTGACGCGGTTCAATATCGGCCAGGTGTACCAAGAACCCAGGAATACCCCAGTCTTGCCCTTGGGCGGAAGGGCACGCCAGAAACGCCACATCATCGGTCGGTCGAGTTCCTCGTCAGAGGGGTCCCCCATGCCGTGGGTCTCGATGAAACGCGGGTCCATCCATTCGTTAAGCAGGTTGACAGTATCACCCCGCCCCGCACCATCCACGCCGCTGATCAGAATGATGACCTGAAACTTGGCCAGTTTGGCCAAATCAATTTGTGCTTCCAGTAAGGCTTCACGCAGCTTCGGCACTTCATTATCATAAATGACCTTGTCTATCCTGTGACCTAGCTCGGCAGACTCGAACATGATGTTTCCTCAATTAAATATTATGGTCTCAAGTAAAATTCGATGCGGCTATCCGGTATCATAGAGTATTGTGCAGAAAGCTGGAAATTAAAGTGTTCTCTGGCAGCTAAAGCGGGTGCGCTACAGCCGGATGCAATCAATAATTTAGAGAATTGAAATATGTCCAAACATTACCTCACCCCGTTGTTCGCTCCTAAATCCGTTGCCGTGTTCGGCGCCAGTGACCGTGTCGACGCGGTCGGCCAGATCGTATTTCAGAATATGCTCGATGGCGGCTTTAAGGGCGATCTCTTTCCCATCAATGCCGGACGTGCCGAAGTGCAGGGCCGCCGCGCCTACGCCTCTATTTCAGATATCGATTTGCAGGTCGAATTGGTGGTGATCGCGACACCGCCGCAGACGGTGCCGGACATCATCGAAGAATGCGGCCAGAACGGGGTCAGGGCCGCCGTCATCATCACCGCCGGTTTCGGCGAAATCGGTGCCGAAGGCCGCGAACTTGAACGTCGGGTACTTGAAAATGCGCGTCATCATGGCATCCGCCTGGTCGGGCCAAATTGCCTTGGCGTGATGCGTCCCGGAATCGGTCTCAATGCCACCTTCAACAAGGGCGGAGCCAATGTTGGCCACCTGGCGTTGGTGTCGCAGTCCGGTGCCCTGTGCACGGCTATTCTGGACTGGGCGGCGAGCAATGACGTGGGCTTCTCCAGCGTGGTGTCGATGGGTTCCTCGGCCGATGTCGATTTTGGCGAGATTCTGGAATATTTGGTGTCCGATCCCGAAACCCACAGCATCCTGATGTATGTCGAGGGCATCCGTGAGTCGCGCCGATTCATGAGTTCCTTGCGCGCTGCGGCAAGGGTGAAACCCGTGATCATGGTCAAGGTCGGTCGCCACGAGGCCGGTTCCCGTGCAGCCATGTCGCATACCGCATCGCTGGTCGGTTCGGATGATGCCTTCGACGCTGCCGTGCGTCGCGCCGGCGTGGTACGGGTTCAGACCGTGACGCAACTCTTCTCAGCCGCCATGGCCCTGTCTTGCGGTTTCCATCCTTCCGGCAATCGGCTTGCCATTGTCACTAATGGCGGCGGCCCCGGGGTGATGGCTACCGATCGCGCGGAAGATCTTGGCATCCTCATGGCAAGCCTGTCTGAGGCAACCATTACTTCGCTCAACGAGGTGTTGCCGCCCAACTGGTCGCACGGCAATCCGGTGGACGTCATTGGTGACGCCCAGGCAGAGCGTTACCAGCATGCGGTGGCGGCCTGTCTGGCTGACCCCGGTGTCGATGGCGTCTTGACCATTCTCACGCCACAGGCCATGACAAAACCGCTGGAGGCGGCGCAGGCGGTGATAGCTCTGGCCAATGGCTCCAACAAGCCTCTCCTGACCTGCTGGATGGGCGAAGCGCAGGTTCTGGATGCGCGCCGTGCATTCCTGCAGGCCTCAATGCCAAATTTCCGCACTCCGGAACCGGCAGTCGAAGTGTTTGCCTTCCTGTCAGCCTATTACCAGAATCAGAAATTGCTGATGCAGGTGCCGGGCCCGCTGTCCCATCATCTGGAGCCAGACGTGGAAGGCGCACGGATGGTGATCGAAGGCGCGTTGCTGGACAAACGACGTGTGTTGAGCGAGATGGAATCGAAGGCCTTGCTGTCGGCCTTTCATATCCCTGTGGCGCAGACCATGGTGGCGCATTCACCCAATGAAGCCTTGCTGATCGCTCAGCAACTGGGTTTCCCGGTAGCGATGAAGGTTAATTCCCACGACATCAGCCACAAGAGCGATGCTGGCGGCGTCATGCTCAATCTTGCTAATGCCCAGGCGGTCCGTGCGGCCTATCATGAGATTACCGAGAATATCAAACGCAACCGTCCGGATGCGCAGATGGAGGGGATCTCGATCCAGCCCATGATCATCAAGCCCAATGGGCGTGAACTGATGGTGGGTGTGACCCACGACCCGGTGTTCGGTCCGGTGATCACCTTTGGTGCCGGCGGTACCATGGTGGAGGTGATGGGCGACCGTTCTGTCACCTTGCCGCCGCTCAATACGTTTCTGGTCAAGGACCTGATTCGTGGCACCCGTGTGTCAAAGTTGCTGGCTGCGTTCCGCCAGATGCCGGCAGTCGACATGGATGCACTGGAAGGCGTGTTGCTGCGCGTATCGGAAATGGTGTGTGAACTGCCGATGCTGATGGAGATGGATATCAACCCGTTGATCGTGGACGAGAATGGTGCGCTGGCGGCCGATGCGCGCGTGGTGGTCGAGTTCAGGTCACCGAGTGCAGACTGCTATGCCCACATGGCGATTTATCCCTATCCGACGCATCTGCTGAGCCATTGGCAACTGGCCGATGGCACGAACATGACCATCCGTCCGATCCGTCCCGAAGATGCCGAGATGATCCAGAGTTTTGTCCGTAACCTGTCAGAGGAAACGCGTTACTTGCGTTACATGAATAGCATGCAGGAACTCTCCCTGTCCATGTTGGTGCGCTTCACGCAAATCGACTACAGCCGCGAGATGGCGCTGATCGCCGTTAGCGGGGAACAAGATCAGGCATTGACGCTGGGGGTCGCGCGTTTCTCCATCAATCCCGATGGTGAGAGTTGCGAGTTTGCGCTGGTGGTAGCCGATATCATGCACGGTAAGGGGCTGGGGCAGAAGCTGATGACGGCCCTGATGGACGCTGCGCGTGCCAAGGGCTTGAAAGTGATGGAAGGGGATGTGCTCAGAAATAACACCGACATGCTGCATTTCATGGACCGGCTCGGATTCGTTGCTGAGACTAGCATGGACGACGAAAATATCAAGACGGTACGTCGGCAGCTTTGATGGGAAAAAGATTGAACCAAACGGCGGCACGGGGGACACGCGGGAATTCTTTCAATAATATTCTCTACAGGCACATGGCCTATTGAAATATTGGGCACCTTACTTTATCGGCAGCCGTATTATCGGCTCCCGGTGAGTAATGCTTGAAAGCGCTTGATTTGTGGTTTCACCCCTTGTCCCTTTGTTCCCGTTGGTTCATAAGATCTTAAGTCAAGGACAAAAACATGCAAATTGCAAAGAACGTGCCCGGCGACATTTGGGGGGGGCTCGCTTCCATGCTGGTGGCCTTGCCTGCGTCGATCGCCTTTGGTGTGACCATCTTCGCACCACTAGGCGGGTCGTTGGCGGCTCAGGGGGCGCTTGCCGGTATCATCGGGGCAACCGCGCTGGGATTGATGGCGCCGTTATTCGGTGGCAGTTCGCGTCTGATCACGGCGCCTTGTGCGCCTGCGGCGGCCGTGCTTTCGGCCTTGGCCATCACCTTTACCAGCCAAGGTGTCGACGCGGGCGCCGTGCTGCTGCTACTCGGATTGGTTGGGCTACTGGCGGGCGGGATACAGATTGGTCTCGGCGTGCTCGGCGTTGGCCGCCTGATCCGCTTCATCCCGTTTCCCGTGGTCAGTGGTTACCTTTCCGGCGTTGGTATCATCATCATTACCAGCCAGATACCGAAGTTTCTTGGATTGGCAGGCGGTACACATCTGTGGGACGCCTTACGCGCACCCATGAACTGGATGTGGCAGCCCATGCTGGTCGGCGCCGTGGTGATGGTCACCATGTTACTGATTCCACGTATTACACGCGCCATTCCTGCGGCGATACTCGCGTTGCTGGCTGGTGTGAGTTGTTATCTGATCTTGGCGTTGTTTGATCCTGTGCTCATGAGTACCGAACACAACCCGCTGTTGGTGGGCGCCCTGGCGCAGGGCAAAGGGGGATTCGTCGATATGCTGCGTCAGCATGCACAATCCGTGACTACTATTGATTCTGGCAACCTCATGCGCGTGCTTCTGCCAGCCCTCACCCTGGCCTTGCTGCTGTCGATCGACACCCTCAAGACCTGCGTGGTGGTCGATGCCATGACTACCACGCACCACGACTCCAACCGTGAACTGATTGGGCAGGGTTTAGGCAACATGGCCTCGGCGCTGACTGGCGGTATTCCAGGAGCGGGTACCATGGGCGCGTCCTTGATCAATATCTCGAGCGGAGGTACGACGCGATTGTCGGGATTCATGGCGGGGGCATTTTCTCTGGTTGCCATTTTGATGCTTTCTCCATTGATTGCCTGGGTTCCGGTGTCGGCTCTGGCGGCCATTCTCATCGTTGTCGGTTTTCGCATGATCGATACCCATAGCCTGGCGTTTTTCTATACACCGTCCACCCGCCTGGATTTTCTGGTCATTTTGTCTGTCATCCTGGTGGCTGTTTTTGGTGATCTGATTGTGGCCTCCGCCGTGGGCGTTGCGCTCGCCATTCTGCTGTTCGTTCGGGAGCAGACGCATAGCACGGTGGTGCGCAACCGTATCGAGGGTACGGAACTGTTCCTCAAACATGCCTGCAAGTTTCAGGATTTGGAACATGTCAGCCGTAATGCCGATGCCTCGGTGGTGTTCGAGTTGCAGGGCAGCCTGTTCTTTGGTACGGCGAACCAGTTGCAACTGGTGCTGGAGCAAGAGGTGGGTTCCCGTAAATATGTCATCCTCAGCATGCGACGCGTGCAGTCGCTGGATGTTACGGCCACCCACATGCTGGAGCAGATCAAGGATCAACTGGAAGAGAAGGGTGCTTATCTGGTGTTCTGCGACATTCCAAAGGGATTGCCAAGCGGACTCAAGATGAAGCGTTTCCTTAAGGATACCGGTGTCGTGCGCCCCTCCAACAAAGCGTTTGCATTTCGCGAACTGGATGAGGCGCTGGAGTGGGTAATGGCGCAGGGCGATGGCGTAGCCAGCTTGGATTTGCCGGCACTGGAATTACGGAAAATCCCGATTTTTGTGCAGCAACCGGAAGAAGCTATGCTGGCCCTGGAAGCTGCGGTGACTATTCGCCACATCAAACTCGGCCACAAGGTGTTGAATGCCGGGGATGAGGATGATGAATTGCTGCTGATAAGGCGCGGCGCGGTCAAGGTCATGGTGCCGATTCACAAGAAGGACAATTACCACCTGGCGACCAACGGGCCAGGGGACTTCATTGGGGGCATGGGCTTCCTGGAGGGCAGCGGCCATGTGACCGATGCGCAAGCCTTGACCGACGTCGAGGTTTACGTGCTGCCGAGCAAGCGCTTCAAGGAACTGGCGAAACTGTACCCTAATCTGACGCTCGCCATCATCGAAAACGTGGCGCTTGAGTTGTCAGTCCGCCTGCGGGTCACAATCAGCGAGTTGCAGGCCTTGCGAGGCTGAACGTCTCCATTTCCCTAGGCTAAGGGACGATCTTTAAGCGCCAGCAGAGTCATCAGCGTGCTGCATTTTAGTGCACCAGTTGGTTGATTTCGATGATGGGCAGCATCACGGCTAACACGATCAAGAGCACCATGCCTCCCATCAACAGAATCAACAGCGGTTCAAGGATGCCGGTCAGGATGGTCAGCTTGTTATTCACTTCGTTTTCCTGTTGCACCGCAGCGCTGTCTAGCATTTTCCCTAGTTGGCCGGTCGCTTCCGCGTTCGCGATCAGGTGGACCAGGATGGGCGGGAACTGCCCGCTATCTCGCAGCGCTCGGCTCAATGTGCCACCGTCACGTACCGCGTTGATGGCGGCATGGATCGATTCCTGCATCGGTAACAGGGTGACAACGCGGGCGGACGCCTGAAGCGACAACATGAGCGGCACGCCGCTGCCGACCAGGATGGCCAGCGTACTTGCCAGGCGGGCGGTATTGAGGCTGCGCAGCAGCTTGCCCAGCACCGGGATCCTGAGCATGGCTAGATGCCAGCGCAGTCGCGCGGCCTCGTTCTTCAATGATTGTCTGAATAGCCAAACGCCGGCTGCAATGGATGCGATCAGATAGGGCCAAGTATGGCGCAGGAAATCACTGATGAAGATCATGATTCGGGTGAGGAGTGGCAACACCTGCTTCGATTGTTGAAATACGCCGACCACCTGTGGTACGACATAGATCAGCAGGCTGCCCACTACCAGGATGGCGGTCAGGCTGACCAGGGCTGGATAGATGAAGGCGGCGATGACCCGCTGTCGCATCGCGTGGCGTGCTTCCGTGTAGGTCGCCAGGCGCTCCAGCACATGAGACAGTTCACCCGACTCCTCGCCGGCATGGATCAGGGCGCGATAGACTTCGGGAAAAACGCCCGGATAAGCAGCCATTGCCGCTGAAAGGGCCTGGCCTGCCGTCACACCGGCACGTACACCGAGTAGAATTTCGCGGATCAAGGCTTGTTCCATCTGCTCGGCAATGGCTGCCAACGATTGCTCGATATTGAGTCCTGCCTCTAACAGGGTGGAGAACTGTCGGGTCAACAGTCCCAGTTCATAGCTGGAAATCGAGCGCCGCGTGTTGCCCGTCCCTGGTTTTGACTCTCCTGCCAGCTCTTCCTGCAGCGCCTCGACGCAAAGTGGTGTGAGTTGCATGTCGCGCAAGCGGCTACGCGCCATGCGGATGGTGTCGGCCTCCACCACCCCGCGGGTGACTTTGCCGGACGCATCTACTGCCTCGAACCGAAATGCACTCATTCTTTGGTGACGGTCAGGAGTTCTTCCAGCGAGGTGACGCCGGACTCTACCCAGCGTATGCCATCCTGCCGCAAGTCGAGCATGCCACGCGCGACGGCGTAGGCACGAATCTGCTGTTCCGCATTGCGGTCATGTACCAGACGGCGGATCTCGTCATCGATTACCAGCAATTCATAGATGCCGATGCGACCACTGTAACCGGTGCCGCCACATGCGGTGCAACCGACGGCGCGATAGATGTGTCGGGGCGGATGTTCTGATTTAAGCAGCGCGAGTTCAGCCGCGTCCGGCACATGCGGCGCCCGGCAGGATTGGCACAGGCAGCGCACCAGACGCTGCGCCAGTACGCCGGACAGGGAGGACGCCAGCAGGAAAGGCTCAATGCCCATGTCAACCAGTCGCGTCACGGCGCTGACTGCGTCATTGGTATGCAGCGTTGCCAGCACCAG
>CAIJXJ010000245.1 GCA_903824575.1 uncultured Methylobacillus sp. | reverse complement strand
CCCAAACAATTCGCTTTCAAACAGCGTCTCGGTCAAGCCCGAACAATCGACGACCACGAACGGTCCGCTGGCGCGGCTGCTGCCTTCATGCACGGCGCGGGCAAACAGTTCCTTGCCGGTGCCGGATTCGCCCAGCAGCAGCACCGGTAGCATCGATGGGGCGACTCGCTGCAATGCCGATAATGCCAGGTTGAATGTCGGCGAGCGGCCGACCAGGCCAACCTCGATGGGGCTCGCCGATGCGCTGCGTACGACGGCGAGCCGCTCAACGTAGGCAGTGATGGCACCGGTTTCATTAAGGATGGGGCGCAGTTCGACTTCAACATGTTCGGGGCCGCGCGGCGTGTGATGGATATGCAAGACCCGGTCTGGTCCGCGCAGCTCCTGCGCCTTTTTCATTGGGCAATGTTCACCGGCCTGGTCGCATGGGACATCGTAATGATGTGAGATGCGGTAACACTTGTGGCCGATATACGGCTTGTCGATGCTGGCGAACTGGCGCTGATAGGCGGTATTGGCAGCCAGGATGTTGTAGTCCGGATCAAGCACGATCATCGGGTCGGGCTCGTGTTCAAGGAACGAGACTAGTGCCTGAACTTGAGGGGAATTTGGCTGCAATGCAATGGCGTTGGGCGTGGTGATGGGCATAGCATCTCCTGATCAGGCAGTTACTTTGCCACAGGACTGCCATTTGCGTCAGAAATACTGCCATTGGCAGCCCGGTGGCAAGGCAATGGCAGTGCGCCTGGCCGCGCGAACGCATGGGCATAGTAAAACTATTAATAAAATCAATTGGTTATAAAAGTTATGCAAATAAATCTATTGGTATGATTATTGCTGTGCCTGGGTATGCCTGAAGTAACAGGCTGGCTTCCACAGGTGACCAACCATCATGACAAAAATCTTACATGCACAGGTCGAGGGGTTTTTTGACCCGGTCACCAGCACCGTTAGTTATCTCGTCCTCGATCCGGCAACAGGACAATGCGCATTGATCGACAGCGTGCTCGATTACGACCCCAAGTCGGGCCGCACGGCAACTGACTGCGCCGATAAATTGATCGCGCGCGTGCGGGCACTCGGCGCCACGGTGCAATGGATACTTGAGACCCATGTCCACGCGGATCATCTGACTGCTGCACCTTATCTGAAGGAACAGCTGGGTGGCCAGATCGGCATCGGTCGGCAGATCACTATCGTGCAGCAAGTGTTCGGCACGCTGTTCAATGTCGGAGCCGAGATGGCGCGCGACGGCAGCCAGTTCGATCATCTGTTTCTTGATAATGAAGCTTTCATGATTGGCTCCTTATCATGCCGCACGATGCATACGCCGGGTCACACGCCAGCTTGCCTGACATATGTTGTCGACGATGGCGTCAAGCTGATGGCATTTGTCGGTGACACACTATTCATGCCCGACTATGGCACTGCGCGCTGCGACTTCCCCGGTGGCAATGCGCACACGCTGTTTCACTCGGTCAACAAGGTACTGAGTTTGCCGGCTGATACGTTGCTGTACATGTGTCACGACTACATGCCGGGCGGACGTGAAGTGCAATTCGTCAGCACCGTTTCCGACCAGCGTACCCATAACATTCACGTGCGTAACGGCATCAGCGAAGCCGGGTTCGTCGCGATGCGCAATAAGCGCGACGCGACACTGGAAATGCCTAGGCTGATCTTGCCATCGGTGCAGGTGAACATGCGTGCCGGCCATCTTCCAGAACCCGAAGACAACGGCCTGCGTTACCTGAAGATTCCGCTCAACGCTGTTTGAACCATTCTATAAATAATACGGAGAGAGGTGGTGCCGGTTTTTCGGACAGTTAGACCAACCGCCGGTAACACATCGTCACGAATTGTTAGGCCCGGGTGGGAGGCGTTGTGCATGCGCATAGTCGCTTTATCGAGCAAAGAATTCTCAGGCGTTAGCCACCAGACGCACTACGGTTTGGCTGTTTGTGGCTTATGCATAACGAGCAAACGTGCGCATCGATGGCATCATGCGCCCACTCTCTAATCTAGCAATTGTGGATTGAGTCGTACTCATTCGCTGCGCTAATTCTGCTTGCGTCATTCCGGCTCGCACACGTGCCGCGATCAGCTCACGCGCAATTGCAAACTCAGGTTGTTGCTTTTCATACTCGGCACTGGCTTCGGGGTCTTTCAGTAGAAGGGCTTTGACATCTTTAAGGCTTTTCATTATTGACTCTCTCTAGTCGGTTCGTTGCGGCCTGAATTGCGCTCTGTGGCGTTTTTTGAGTCTTTTTAATAAAAACGTGTAACACCAATATCTGCTTGTCGGTCTGCGTAACTGATATGGCTCGTGCAATGCTATCCGCACCTTGGAAAAGCAGGCCAGATTCCAGGCACGCACGAACTGATTCCGCACGAAAGCTACAGGCTGGTTTACGAAGTGCAGGGCGAAGCCGTGTGGATTCTGGCACTGGAGCACACGGCACGACGATGGCGCATATTGGCATATCTTGACCGCAAGGGTCTATAGTGCACGTCAGGGCTTGTCTCAGAATAAAAATCAAAAACACGATGATTGATCACCGAAAATCCGATGAACACGGGAAAAAAGTTACCACTATCAGCCCCAGTAAACCGACCTCACTTGAGGCTTGGAGCGGCCCAGCAGCAGTTGCCACGGTCACTCCGGCTGGCCCGACGCCTGTCGAACTTAACAGCATCCCATTCACGCCATGGACAGGCGCACCGAGCACCGAGCACCGAGCACCGATGATATGTGGGCGAAGGTGAGCGGCCAGCACGTAGGACTATTTGACGAATCGATTCTTACCGTCGCGCCGGGAAAGCACACTGCCGCAGGCATAGTGACAAAGACATCGGATGGCCGTATCTGGATTGTCCATCCATCCAACGCCTTCGGCGGCTATCCGTCACCCTTTCCCAAGGGGACAGCCGGGCATAGCGGCACACAAATGAAACCTGGCGATAAAGTGCGATGAGACGCTTAAATATCGTCGCTCTGACCATTATTGCGATTAGTTTCGCAAACATTCTTGCCCAATAGTTGGGTCAGGGGTCGATTCAAAATTACCTTGTTAACTCCGACACACTTTTTTGGCCAACATTGCTTTCTGATACCTTGGCAAAGGGTGGCAGCCTTACAGATTGGTCGCTTCCACCAGCACCGTATTTTTTTCCCGATCTGGCCATCTTTCTGATCTCTTACCTTGCAGGGTTGGGACCACACTTTCAATTGCTTACCTTTGCCGTGGTGCAGACCGCGCTAATGCTTGTTGCTCTCTGGTTACTGGCCATCCGTACTGCCACGCCAAATCCCTTGTTTAGTGCGGTATTCATCGTGGCGACGTTAAGCTATTTGGCGTTGTCTTCTAACAAACCCTTTGATTTTTCCTCCAGCGGACCATTCGTCCTCATGCTGGTCAGCGTCTTTCATTTTGGGATTTTTATAACATCGCTATTTTTTTTGTCTTTATGGCTAAAAATCACCGACTTGAATGTTGAACAAACGAAATACTTTTTCAACACTTCGCTGATGGCAATCCTTGCATTTTTATCGGCAATATCCGATAGCTTTTTTATTACTCAGACCATCATTCCGCTGACTGCCATGGCCTTGGGTCAGGCCCTGATCGGGCGTCGCGCCATCAGGCAAGGAATACAAAAGCCGTTGATGATCACGTTGCTCGCTACAACTGCGGGATTTTTGGGCGTCAACTTGCTCACTTCTATGACGACACGTCCGAGTCCGCACGTTGGGATAACGGGTTGCTGGAAGCGATTAAGCAACATCGTCGATCTGTTTCTATCCGTGGTGGCGGTATATCCGATTTTTGCTCTCGTGTTTTTGTCCTATCTCGTCATTGTCGCGATGTCAGCACGTCGTTTTTTTACCGCACCGGATTCCCTGAGCAAGTTTGACTGGTTATCGGTGTTCTCCTTGCTATCGATACTCTCAACAATCGCCGCACTATTGTTACTGACTAACATGCCCCCGATCGGAGCCAGATATTTAGTCCCGTTGTATTTTTGGCCGGTCATTATGGTGGCGTTGTTTGCGGGTCGCTGCTTTCGCCGTCGGTTTGTTCCGACCACAGTCGCGATCTCAGTGTTGATGATGACCCCATTGACCGTTGGCTCTTACGAACTGTTCCAGTCAAGAAGGCTAAACAGTGATTACTACCCCGGCGAGATAGCCTGCATTGACGGTGCCCTAGAAAATACGAATGCACGCAATGGATTGGCGCAGTATTGGGATGCAAGATATCTACAAAATTTCAGCAAACTCAAGCTCAATGTCGCGCAGTACTCTGTAAGCCTTGATCAGATGAACTTCTTCACATCGAAAAAATACTTTCGTCAAAACTATGATTTCGCAATCAGTTCCGGTAATGTTAACAATGCGTGGCAAATCCCAGTCGACGCGCTCATCCACGTTGGTGGTCAGCCCACGCTAGTCAAGCGCTGCGGATCAAGAACCATATACCTGTTTAAGAAAGACAGCCTACATCCTTAGCAAAGATGACTGTTTCCAGTAACCGGGTGTGGGCTAGCGATTTCCCTTAAATCTATCGATATGATGGCGGCCCTATCGGGGCGAGAGAATGATGGTCGCATGCGCAGTGTATTTCCGCCTATTCGAAGTTCGGTAAGGTGTGTTTTGCTGTCGGCTTGCCCGCAGCCACCCAGGCGTCAAATCCGCCAGCAATCGAAGACACATTCAGGTAGCCCATGGCATGCAGTTGGACGGCAGCCATGGCAGCACGGCCGCTGGTTTTGCAGTACACCACGATGTTGACGTCGCGTGCGGCCAGTTCCGGGCTAGCACTGATCTTGAATTCGAGCAGGCCGCGCGACATGTGCACTGCGCCGGGCAAGTGACCGGAGGCGTATTCGTCGGCCTCGCGCACGTCGATCAGCACGTCAGCATTGCGAATGGCCTCATCGGCCTGCGCCAGCGTGATTTCGTGGGTTTGGGCTTTGGCCTGCGCGACGAGGTCGTGTGCGGTTTTCATGGTGTTTGATCCTTAACGAAAGGTTAGAGAGCGGGGCTGATCCCTTTAGAGCGACCCCTGAAATTCAGTTGCCTGGACGCAATAGCATCAGTTTGCTGGCGAGTGACGCTGTTGAAAGCGCGCCCAGATGAGTATCGACCAGATGTCCTGTGGCGTCGTAAAACAGTGTCATCGGCAGCCCCATCGAGCTGATGACACGGCCCAGGGTTGCGCCCGGATCCAGCCATACATGGTCCAGCGTGAATGGGGCAGCATCGAGGTAGCGCGCCGCAGTCGCCGCATGCTCGCCCTGGTTGACGAAGACAAAATTGATTCCCTTTTCCTGTTGCTGAGCAGCTGCCAGTACCGGCATTTCGCGCAAACATGGCGGGCACCAGCTGGCCCACAGGTTGACCACGATCGGCTTGCCGGCCATCGAGGCGAGCGTGGTTGGCGCACCCGCCATTGTCGTCAATGCGACAGTGGGGAGCGTTGGCCGGCCTGTCATGCCGAGCACGCCAGTGATGGCACCCCAGACCAGAACCCCAGCCAGTGCTCCCAACGCCAGTGACTTGCGCAGCGGTGCTCTGCGCCAGGCGCACACGGCGAGATACACGATGCCAGCACCCAAGCCCGCCCACCCGTTGAAGCCGCCATCGCGGATGTCGAGCATGGTCCACGGCTGGGCGCGGTATTGATCGAACCACAGCGCCACGAAGACGATGCGCGCCGTCAGCGCAGCCACCAGCACCATCGACAGCAGTACATCGTCGATATTGCTGCGCTGGCTCCGTCCGGCGTAGCGGCCGACGCCGGCGGCAACCAGCAACGCTGCGACCACGATCACATGCTCCACAGACACTGAAAGAGGTCCGACACTGAGGTTCAGTGCATTCACGTTTGTTTCCATTTTCGCGTCAAATTCACAATCTTTTCATCATTGCTTCGGGACATAAAAGCTTGAAGCTTCAATGATCTGCTTGTCTGAGGCGGACTCCAGGTCAACTTGCCGAGTCACAAATTTTATTGGATGTGAACCAGGTTGCGCTGAGTTTGCCGGGGCCCGAACCACAACGGGAACAAGCCTGTTGGAGGCTCCTGCAATTACGAGTTCGCTCGAATTTTCCTGATTTCCAGATTGGCCTGAAAGAATAACGTGCGCTCCAGGAAAACCTTCGACACCCAGTGACACAGTGATTGGGCTCTCGGTCTTGTTGATGAATTGAAGGCTATAGATGTTTTCAATCTGGTCGCCGGCGACTACACGGCCTAGGAGGCCGCGATCCCTCATCACATCCACGCTCAGCGTGCTGCGGATCGACAATGATCCAAAAAATGCCGACACCAGCACAAGCATCAGGAAACTGTAGATCAGTACGCGCGGCCGATACAGACTGCGACGAACTTTTTCGATTGAAAGCTTTTCCAGTATGCCCCGTTCAGAGGTGTACCTGATCAAGCCTCGTTCATAGCCCACCTTGTCCATCACGGTGTTGCACGCATCCACACAGGCACCGCAGCCAATGCACATGTATTGCATGCCCTTGCGTATGTCGATACCCGTTGGGCACACCTGAACACAAATACTGCAATCCACACACGCGCCAAGACCCGCGGACTGGTAATCAATCTTGACCGAACGTCCTCCCCTGGGCTCACCCCGGTTGTAGTCGTAGGTGACGACGAGGGTATCTTTATCCACCATGACGCTTTGAAACCGCGCATAGGGACACATATATCTGCAGACCTGCTCGCGCATGAAGCCGGCGTTGCCCCACGTCGCAAAGCTGTAGAACGCCAGCCAGAACCATTGCCAGGGACCAAGAGTGAGCGCGACCACCTCTGCGCCAAGGCCACGTATGGACGAAAAGTATCCGACAAACGTAAATCCTGTCCAGACTGCCAGGATCACCCAGAAAAAATGTTTGGTTCCTTTCAGACGCAATTTTTTCCAGGACATCGGGCTGGCGTCGAGCCTGAGCCGTGCCACGCGATCTCCCTCGACGCGCTTCTCTATCCACATGAAAATTTCGGTGTAGACGGTCTGCGGACAGGCGTAGCCACAAAACAGACGCCCTGCGATGGCGGTGAACAGGAACAGTCCCAGCGCCGAAATGATCAGCAAGAGAGTCAGGTAAATTACGTCCTGGGGCCAGAGGACCATGCCAAAGATATAGAATTTCCTGGCAGCAAGATCAAACAGCACTGCCTGGCGACCATTCCAGGTCATCCACGGAAACCCATAAAAAATGATCTGAGTGATGAAGACCATCGCCACGCGCCATTTCGAAAAATATCCCCGTACGGATCGTGGGTAGACCTTGCTGGTGACGTCCTCGATGATTTCATCAACGATTTCGTGTGGCCTGACCTTATTCCCGAGGTCCGCTGGTCGCCACGTTGGAATGCTGGTCTCGGTGCCGAGGAGGACATGTAATTCGCTGCGCATTGGCTTCTAGCCTGAAAATCATCAAGGTTGTCCTGCGATGTCTCCCGGCCTCGCATCTAGTGCGCATTTTTATAAATGCATCTTCTGGCATTGCAGGTTGAGCACACCATCGGTGAACGCAACAACCTCAATACGCATCATTATATATTTTTATATTATGTAGATCAAGATTATTACTTCAGGTTAGAAGCATATATTTGAAAGTATTAAGCGGTCTTGTTCGCATCCGATATTGAGTTGTCGACGCCAATTGGATCCTGAGGCGCTGCCCCAACGGCTTACGCTACAAACGCCTATGCACTTGCGAAGTCGTCGCGCTCAGCCACTATATTTTGGTAAGCACCCACCGCGGCAAAAGGACCTGCAATTTCTAATTGCGCCATATGGCCATTGAAGAGGCTTGCAAATGGTTGGCCGCTAAGCATCTGAGGATTCAAAACAGAATGGTCAGCCGGTAGATGTGCCCTTGGCAGCGTAATCACGAATGAAACACAACATTCTTTGATGCAAGCAAGGCGGAGATGCTGCGACCGATCACTGAATGCAAGTACAGAAGTGGGTTGACTGAGCAGGATCATAGGATTAAGTTAGTAATTGATTACTTACTTGTTTGCCAGATGCGTGCCTGAATCGTCCTCGTCCTGGCTTAACCATTGTCTTGATTCACGAAATTTACCCCTCAGCCATGCAAACTCACGCAAAACATCTTCCTGCAGACGAACGACGAGCGGTCACGGTTGAGACTGTCATAGAACTGGCTGCCGAACAGAACCCGAGCGACATCACGACCGCCGCGATTGCAAAGAGGATGGGGTTGACCCAGGGTGCCCTATTTCGCCACTTTCCAACCAAAGACTCAATCTTGAACGCTGTCATGGAATGGGTGGCTGAACAACTGCTGCGGCGCGTGGACGCCGCAATCCTGAACGCCATCTCACCTCTCCAGGCGCTGGAACAGGTCTTTGAGGCACACATTGAGTTTGTCGCTCAGCACCCAGGCGTACCGCGCATGCTGTTTGGTGAACTGCAGCATGCAAAGGAGTCCGTCGCCAAGCAAATGGTCAAAATCTTGCTGCAGAGCTATGCCAAGCGCATCGGCCGCTTGCTTGATGAGGGCCAGGCGTTGGGCGAAGTGAGCAAGGACATTGACGTTGTCGCGGCTGCCACCGTGTTCATCGGCACGATCCAGGGCCTGGTCATGCAAAGCATGTTGACGGGGGACGTCAAGCACATCAGAAACAGGGCGCCGGGCGCCTTTGCGATCTACCTCAGAGGCATCAGCAAAAAATGATGAAATTTATTCCCTTGCGCCCGCGCACCCTTGCGCTGCTCGCCGTGCTGGTTCCCCTGATGATGTTGTTTTTCTATGTGGCGTTGCGTTCGGGGCCACTTGCACCGGTTGCAGTCACCGTCGCGCAGGCGGAGCATCGCGCGATTTCGCCGGCGCTGTTTGGCATCGGAACCGTTGAGGCGCGTCACACCTACAAAGTCGGCCCGGTCGCCGCAGGAAGGTTGCTGCGGCTCGAGGCCGATGTGGGCGATCGCGTCGTGGCCGGGCAGGTGCTGGGTGAAATGGATCCGGTGGACATGGATGACAAGCTCCGTGCGCAGCAGGCGGCGATGAAACAAGCCGAGGCCCAGTTGCAAGAGGCACAAACCCGTCAAGCCTACGCCAAGACACAGGCGCATCGCTATGAGCAGTTGCATGCGGTGCGCTCGACCAGCGAAGAAAACTATGCTGCCAAACGGCATGAGTTCGAGTTGGCCGATGCCATTTTGAAAGCCACCCAACAACAGGTGTCGCGCGTGCGCGCCGACCAAGAGGGTCTGAGCACCCAGAGGAAAAATCTGAAACTGATCGCACCGGCAGACGGACTGGTTTCGGCCCGCAAAGCCGACCCGGGGACCACGCTTGTGGCGGGTCAGGCGGCCATTGAGATCATTGACCCGACCACAATATGGGTCCATGCGCGGTTTGACCAGCTTAGTTCCAAGGGTCTTGCGACCGGGTTGCCCGCCAAGCTTGTCCTGCGGTCTGGTGCGGGTCAGGCGTTGAACGGCCATGTGACGCGTGTTGAGCCCCTGGCTGATGCCGTCACCGAAGAGATCATCGCCAAGGTCACGTTTGATGAGGCGTTCGCCACCCTGCCACCTGTGGGTGAACTGGCTGAAATCACCGTGACGCTGCCAGGCGTCGCGTCGGCGATCGTAATCCCGAACGCCAGCCTTAAACGCCTCAAGAACCAGGTGGGCGTTTGGGAGGTCAAGCGTGGCGGCCTGCAATTTGCACCGATCACCATCGGCGCCACTGACTTGAACGGCAGGGTGCAGGTTCTGGACGGGCTGAGCGACCAGGCGCAAGTGGTCATCTACAGCGCGCGTGCGCTGAGTGCTCAAAGCAGGATATCAATCGTCGACCAACTGCCGGGGGCCTCGCAATGATCAGCCTGGCTGGCCGTGACATCCTGCATAGTTGGGGGAAATTTGTTTTCACCGGCATCGGCCTTGGTCTGTTGATCGGTGTCACGCTGACCATGGCGGGCGTCTATCGTGGCATGGTCGACGATGCCAAGGTGCTGCTCGACAATAGTGCGGCAGACTTGTGGGTCGTGCAAAAGGACACTCTGGGTCCCTACGCCGAGCCCTCCAGCCTCTACGACGATAACTGGCGTGGCATTCGAAACATTCAGGGTGTGGCCAGCGCCACGAACGTCACTTACCTGACGATGCAAGTGCGCCATGGCGAGAGCGATGTGCGTGTACTGGTCACGGGTGTGGTGACGGGCGAGACGGGTGCGCCTGGCTGGCCACCGCACCTGATCGCCGGCCGGCAGATCACGCGTGGTCACTATGAGGCAGTGGCTGATGTGGCCACGGGCTTCAAACTCGGGGACCAGATCAAGATCCGGCGCAATGTCTATGCAGTCGTCGGCCTGACACGGCGCATGGTGTCGTCGAGCGGCGATCCGATGGTTTTTATTCCCATCAAGGATGCCCAGCAAGCACAGTTCCTTAAAGATAACGACGCCATACTTGAACAACGGCGCCGTACAGAGCAAAACCCTGCACTGAACCGACCGGGTCTGCCAGAAGTACTGGATGCGGTGATTGCCACGCAGAGTGCAAACCCCTTTGTCAATGCAGTCCTGGTCCAGGTCAAGCCCGGCTATGCGCATCCCGAGGTCGCTGAGTCTATCCGGCGCTGGAAACGGTTACAGGTCTACGACCGCCTGCAGATGGAGGAGATCCTGGTTGGAAAACTCATCGCCACGTCTGCCAGGCAGATCGGAATGTTTCTGGTGATACTCGCCGTCGTCAGCGCAGCGATCGTGGCGTTCATCATCTACACCCTGACCATGGGCAAAATCCGTGAGATCGCGGTGTTGAAACTGATCGGTACGCGCAACCGCACGATCGCCGGCATGATCCTGCAGCAGGCACTGGGTCTTGGGCTCATTGGGTTCGTGGTCGGCAAGGTATCAGCCACATTCTGGGCCCCCGTGTTTCCAAAATATGTGTTGCTTGAACCGGGCGATGCGATCAGGGGCTTTGTCGCGGTGGTTGTGATTTGCGTGCTGGCCAGTGCCATCTCAATCTGGGCGGCGCTCAAGGTCGATCCCGCAGAGGCCATAGGGGGCTGATATGGTGACCGCAGGCATTCGCATAGAAGGACTTCGCAAGCGCTTTGGTTCGGGCGATACAGCGGTCGACGCGCTCAAGGACGTCAACATGGTGATCACGCCAGGCGAGGTCGTCGGCCTGGTGGGGCCCTCTGGTTCGGGCAAGAGCACGCTGCTGAAATGTCTGGGTGCAGTGGTCGAGCCCAGTGCCGGACGCATGACCATCGGTGATGAACTGATTTACGACAATCGGTGGGTCATCAAGGATCTGCGGGCGCTGCGACGGGACAAGATCGGCTTTATTTTTCAGGCTCCCTATCTGATTCCTTTTCTTGACGTGACCGATAACGTGGCCTTGCTGCCGATGCTGGCGGGGTTGTCCAATGCGATGGCACGCAAACAGGCACTTGAGCTATTGCAGGCATTGGATGTCGCGCATCGTGCCCGCGCGATGCCCTCGCAATTATCCGGAGGTGAGCAGCAGCGCGTGTCGATTGCCAGGGCACTGGTCAATCGTCCGCCTGTGATCCTGGCCGATGAGCCCACCGCACCCCTGGACGGCGCCCGTGCACTCGCGGTGATCAGGATACTGAACCAGATGGCGCGCCAATACGAGGCGGCGATCATCGTTGTGACGCATGATGAAAAAATTATCCCAACGTTCAAGCGCATCTATCACATCCGGGACGGCAAGACCCATGAAGAAGTTGGCGAAGGACGGGATTTCGAATGAAGCAAGTTAAACAACTGCTATGGGTCCTCGGCCTGGCGCTCTTATCTGCCTGCACGGTCGGGCCCGATGCGCGCCGTCCCGAACCACCCGCGATTGATCAGTACACGGTCAAGGCACTGCCCGCCAAAACAGTCTCGTCAGCGTTCGTCTTTGGCGTAGCGCAAACTTTTGATCCGGCCACACCGGTTCGTGTCGACTGGTGGCTCACGCTGGGGTCCCCAAAGCTGGACCAACTGATTGCTCTCGCCCTGGAGAAAAACCCGTCGTTACTTGCTGCACAGGCAACCTTGCGCCAGGCGCAGGAAACCTATTCGGCACGCGCTGGTTCGACGCTCTACCCGCAAGTTGGCGCAGGCCTGGCCGATCAACGTCAACAATTAAACGGTGCGATTCAGGGGCAACCCGACAACACGAACCTGTTCAGTCTGTACAACGCTTCGGTCGGCGTGACCTACAACTTTGATATTTTTGGTGGCAATCGCCGCGTGCTTGAGGCACTGGCGTCGCGCGCTGATTACCAGCAGTTCCAGCTTTCGGGTGCCCGGTTGACGCTTGCCGCCAACGTGGCCACCAGTGCGATCACACAGGCAAAATTGGCCGGGCAGATCCAGGCCAATGAGATCAGCCTGAACGCGCAGGAAGAGCAGTTGATTCTTGCCAACCACCGTCTGCGCCTGGGGCAGGCGTCTGACGATGATGTGCTTGCGCTGCAAACAGAGATTGAGCAGACACGTGCTGGTATTCCTGTGTTGCGCACACGGTGGGAGCAGACTGTGCATTTGCTGGCCGTGCTGGTGGGGCAGTCGCCCGGGCAAGCCGGGCTGCCCCACTTCACACTCGAGGACTTCACTGTTCCCCCGACCTTGCCGCTGGTCGTCCCGTCGGAGTTGGTGCGCAGTCGCCCCGACATTCAGGCCTCGGAAGCCCTGATGCGGGCGACCAACGCCGAATATGGTGCCGCACTCTCGAAAATGTACCCGCAACTGACGCTGAGCGCGAATGCCGGGTCTCTGGCACTCACCACGGGGGTATTGTTTGGGAGCGGAACCTTGTTCTGGCAGGTGCTGGGTCAACTGACCCAGCCTCTGTTTAATCCGGGCCTGCCGGCGGAAAGTCGCGCCGCCCTGGCGGCCTTTGAGGCCTCCGCGTCGAACTATCAGATGGTGGTGCTGGAATCGTTGCGTAATGTCGCCGACGTATTGCGTGCACTTGAAAACGACGCGCATACGCTCAACGCCCAGTCCAGGGCCAATGCGGCGGCTTCGTCGCTGCTGCAGTCGGTGCAACGCCAGTACGCCTATGGCAGTGCCAGCTATCTACAGTTGCTGATTGCCCAGATGCAGGCGCAGAGAACACAGTTTGACCTGGTGGCTGCGCAGTCGCAGCGTTTGTCTGACACCATCGCGTTGTATCAGGCGATGGGTGGGGGCATATTGAACGCTAAGGATTAGGGCGGGGGTTCGTGCGCCTGGGAAAGGAGAGTTTGCGGTTGTTCAAAGAAATGACATCGCTGATTGAAATTCAGTACCCGTTGATGGAGCAGGCGATTGGTGGTCCCTTCCTCGGAGAATTGTTCACAGTACGTGACGGGCTCATCACTGCGACCACGATTTCCTCTGCCCGTTACACCAATCTCTTATTGAGCTGTCGGGCTAAACCTGCGACGCCTCCACCATTGAAAACGTGGGCATAGCCCATGCTGATCAGTACATTGCGTGCAGCCGATGACCGCCCGCCGCTCGCACAAAACACGATGATGTTCGCAGATTTGTCTGAGCAAACTGCCGCGATTCTGTTGGCAATGTCGCCAACGGGGCAATTAGCTGACCCCTCAATGTGTCCCTGCGAAAATTCGCCTGGTGACCGCACATCAATCAGGACGGAGTCGACAGGAAGCGTTTGCGTCACGTTCAGTCCCGAAAGTGCACTGCGAATTGCTTGGAAAATACCCATTTTGTTATCCGATTGGCCAGCCAAGGTTAATGGAACTCATCCGCAACCGAATGCGTGAGTCGCAGCGAATTGCCCTCAACGTACAATATACTATAGTATATTATATAATACTATAAATTATTTGTTCTAGGTGCTCTTCCACACACGCAATTAGTGCCGTGGATCGCTGTCGGCGAAGATATCTGTTCGAACATACATTCAGTACACGGCGCGGTTGGCTTACTCACCTTCAACAATGAACAGGTTGATCTTTACGTATTTTTCAGACAACCGCTTTAACTCTTGATACTTCTCAGATGCATAAAATGCTTTCGCCTTTTCGTAACTATTGAATTTCACAATAGTGACGCTGTCCGCCGCTTCATGGACGCCGATAATGGCCTGGCTCTGTCCCCCAGCCACGACGACCGAAGCATCTGCATCAGTAAGTAGCTTTTTGATCTTTGGGAAAAGATCATTTTGATACCCTGTTTTGTCGAGGAAGGTAATTTCCGCAACACTGAAAGCTGGCTTCGTTTGAGCAAGTGCTGAAGCTGAAAAACAGATTAGAAAAACCGCCAATAGTTTCTTCATGCGAACATCCTAAGTAAATTGAGACAGAGCCGATTTCAGCGTTGTTTGCGCCGCTTTGTAACAATATACCGTGCTACCGTCGACGTATAGGGCAGCGACCCGGCGATTTGTGGCCCCGCATCCGGCGATAGCAGGTCACCGATCTGGCCGACTCTGCACCGTGTACTAGGCCAGCACACCGAAGGCGTCTGCTGTATCCAGCGTGCCATCTGTGGCAAGCAAAATCACGAGGAGCATCTATGTCGAGTAGAAATAATAGCCGGAAGTGGTTAATAGCCTGTTTATTCTCAAGCATCTTTATGCTCATGCCGCCTGCTTCTGGGGCAGCAGGTAATTCTGCTTCAGCGCCAATGCGCGATTCATGTGTGTTGATTGATAACGACTTTGACATTGATGACATGATGGCTATCCCTTTGGTGATTGGCAATAAATATGTTGCTGCCATCATTCAATCTGAAGGTTATACGCTGCCCGAGCAGGGCGCAGCTGCGATCGATCAATTGGTTAATCGCATTCCCGATCAACCCAATCAACGCAAAATTCCAATTATTGTTGGCGGAAAACAAGTACCAAGTCCAGACCTGAATCGATGGTATTGGGCAGCCTATTTCCGGTCCATGATGAATCAAGCTGATGGACTTTTAGCTGATGCACCAAAGCCTTGGTCTTCGGACAATCTATATGTCAAAAAGGTTGTCGAGTCGGTGGCCAACTGTAAAAAAGTCTCTTTATTGATTATCGGGACTTACACTTCGTTTGTGAATTACAGCCCCTTGATTCGAGATAAAATTGACAGGGTCGTGATCATGGGTCAACCCGTTGGTGATAATTCTAGAACGATGGGCCGTGAGTCCTTTAACTGTAGTTATGATTTACCGGCATGCAAGACGGCTATGGCTCAGTTACAAGGGTTGAATATTTATTTTGTTGATATCCCCCGCGATCAGGATGTTGGTGGAGTATGTGCTAATACCTTAACTCCTTCACCTAATTGCTATATCCCGAGTTACGAGATGGTCGCCGGAGGGAATGGTTCTGAAGGATTGTTAGACACTGGTTTGCCGGGCAGATTAAAGCGTGCGTTAACAAGGGATATTAATTGCAATAATAAATTCACCAAGAGTTCTGATCCTGGCAAGACGATGCCAAAGCCAGATTTTCTTGGTAGTGGTTATTCAGACTGCACGGCATTGTCAATCTGGGTTCCTGCAAATGTTTCCGCTGGGCCTGGCGGAGAGATGTTGCTATGGGATCAAACAGCTGCTCTATTTTTAGTTCATCCGGAAATTTTCGCACTCTACTACCCACCAAAAAATTCCGCACAAGGTGGCAAACACTATGAGCCGATTCTTATTAATGGTTCATATGCTGAAACCGCTGAGTTTCTTCGCCAGCTTTGGACAAAAGAGACCAATCGAGTTATTACTTGGTGATTTTTAAATTGATGAATTTGAAAAGATAATGTTCTTTGCATCCGCAAAATAGATAAGGCTTCGCCTGACAAAATGGTAATAGCTAGGTTTATTTTGTCTCTCGAATCGTCTGATTTCTTTTTAAATTGTTATTAATGGAATTTTTGTGCATGATGATTGTAAGGTAACCTTGAAACGCCTTTTAATTAGTATTTTATTTGCAACCCTCAGTTCATGCGGTAGCGTAACAAATATTGGTGGTACTGGAACTAAGCCAATTTACACCATGATTTTGGATGCTGGAAGTAGTGGCACACGTATCCATTTTTATAAAATCATTCCTGGCCAAGGCGATTATCCGCAAATTACACTGCTTCGTAGCCAAAGTTTTGTTGATAATGAACGAGTTGGAACTTTTGAAATTGGTAAAAAAATG
>CAIJXJ010000244.1 GCA_903824575.1 uncultured Methylobacillus sp. | reverse complement strand
CGTTAATCACTGCTGACTTAACGCCAAGACGCATCAGTTCCCTTTTTCCTGAGCTTCAGCACCTTCGGATTCATACACCTCGTGGTGATCTTTGCAGGTGGCAAGGTGAGGCGTTTGGGCTGCAGAACCGGAGGATTTTCGTGCTGCTGGAATTCGTCTGTACTTCAGCCGATAACGGGCTCGTGGAACGCGGCTGAGTCATGAGAAAATAAAGCGAGTGTCGGCCCCAACTCAGATTGCTGCTGGCGCCCCCGAGATTCCGTGTCCTGCAG
This sequence comes from uncultured Methylobacillus sp., assembly GCA_903824575.1. GTDB lineage: Bacteria > Pseudomonadota > Gammaproteobacteria > Burkholderiales > Methylophilaceae > CAIJXJ01. The sequence continues at coordinate 6,208 of CAIJXJ010000244.1, read as the reverse complement.
GTGAATTTTGTAAACAAAGTGGGTGCCCTTTTGTTTCTTTTTTGTTTCTTAAGTGGGTGTCCTTTTGTTTCTGTTAAGTGGGTGTCCTTTTGTTTCATCCAGCAGTTCATTCATGGCACGCTCCTACTGCAAACATTTTAATGACCCTGACCCCTTTGATCATACAGTGCAATGCGTTATCACGCAGAAAGGTGATACCGGCGGTCCTGGCTACGCTTGATTTCTCGATACATCGTATCCGGTGCCAAATCCAGACCATTGGGCCATACAACCACACCATTGTTAATCTGGGCCGCGCCTACTAAATGATCGCTTCTCAACGGTTCAAACACCCCGGTGCAAAATGACAAATCCACGCAAACCACGCCACTCAGACCATCCTCAAACTGAACAGCTAACTCACGGGGAGCAACAGAGCGAATACCAACAACATCCCAGTACATGAATGCCTCTCAATATTATTTCAAAGGATCGATCGGATTAGGTTGTTGCTTGGCTTGGCACAAATCCCAATCTGTCAACAATTCTGCTTGGTGCAATTCCGCCCAGTCAAGTACCAACTCTGTCGCCCGACGTGGCAACTCACCCTCACTCAGGCTCAACTCTTTGATATTAAAAGTTGCCTTGTACTCCCCATAGGTCACATGAAAGTGCGGAGGAGCGTGCTCATCCCAATACATCTGAATGAGCATCCCGTAAAACATGCTGATGGTTGGCATTCAAAGGCTCCACGACTATCGCTGATCAACGGAAGCCATCATATCGCACATCGGACATTATGTGAAAACGGGACTATTAAAGTGGGTGTCCCTTAGTTTGTGATAGATCAACCGGGGAATTTTGTAACCAAAGTGGGTGTCCTTTTGTTTTGCATCGGACATTATGTGAAAACGGGACTATTAAAGTGGGTGTCCCTTAGTTTGCCTACCCCGACCACGGTGATGACCGCCTCGTCAGGCTTGCCCATATGCAGGTAAGCCCCCTCCCCCAGCGGCAGCCAGCCGATGGATTCGGCGGCGAGGGCAATCAAATCACGCCGCTCTCAGTTCGTCGAGCAGGTCTGGATGGCGGTCAAGCAGCTTGAACAGCTTAACCAGCGCCAGCGGTGGTTTGGTCTTGCCATTCTCGTAACGCGAAAAGGCATTTACACCACCACCAAAAAGTTCGGCCGCCTGACGCTGATCGAGATCCAGTTTCCGGCGCACCCGGGTGATGTAGTCAGGATCAACGAAAGCGGCGTTCACCTGACGCTGGAATGCCCCGAGCAATTCACTATAGCGGTCGCCGTGCTCGCGATTGAGGATAATTTCGTCGCAAGCCGGGCAGAACTCGCCCGTCACCGCCGGAATAATGGTGGCTTCGCCCTTATAGGTATAGGGTACATCGCGCGTGTCTTGGATCAGTTCGGCCGCGCCGCAAACAGGACATTTCATAGTCATAACTCCTTGAACGAAACAATCAACAAGTCATCAATGACGGTCAGTTTCAGGTACACCTCAACGGCGTCGGCTGTCCGGGTGCGGTACACGTCTTGCCAGACACGATGATCGGCATGGGTGGTCATGCTCTTGTAGAAATCTGCAGCGGTCAGCGCCAAAATTACCGCACACATCCCCGCCAAGTCGTTAATGCCCAACGCACGCGCACCATTGAAAGCACTCGCGGTGGCTCTGACTTGGCCAGCCTCGATCAATGCCTTGACCGTGGGCAACTTGCTGTGCGGTGTGCCTTTTTCCACACCCCCATTATAACCTATCAGGTGTTTTTGGCAAATAGGTTAATGGCTGGATATTGATTGCCGCTTCGCTTATCCTCCCGCGCTTTTTTGCTCAGGAGGACGAACTTGGAATTCTGGATACTGATACCGCTGCTCTTTGCCAGCGGCTACTTGCTCGGCCGCTGGCATAACCGGTGCTGGCGGTACGACCGGGTGGCGGCACTTCAGCGCAAACTGCAACTCATCACCGGGCGAATCGAGAACATGGGGATGCATCGTGATGGCAAGCGCCCATCTTCCTGCCCGTCATCAAGAACACGCTGCCGGCGATGGGCAATGGCGTGGTGCGCACCGCCGTGAAGTGCCCGTGGCAGAACGGCTCTATTGATCGGTTCAACCGGACGCTGAAGGAAGAGCTTCTGGCGCACATCATTCCGATCAGCGACAGCCATCTCAATCGGCTACTAGGCGAATTCAAGACCTTCTACAACACGGCACGGCCACATCAGGCCAACAAAGGCTTAACACCCGATCAGGCCGAAGCCAGCAACGATGGGACGTTTGATCCTGTTCCGTTTGACCCCAAGTCGCTGCGAAAAGAAGAAACCCTCTGGCTGGCCGGACTGCATCATAGCTATCGCCGCGCAGCCTGACGCCTTTCACAATCTGCCTCTCCGGCCTTCGGTAACCACAGCCGAGGCGTTGTCGCGTCTGCTGATTGGAGAAACCTGCATCGACACCATTTCCGGACCCCTGATGGCTGGCGAAAAGCCGCAAAACATCACGAGTCGATAGCCTTTCGCAAGAACCCCGTCCTCAAAATTTCTTGGCAAATGCATAGATTAGAGACTTGGCTAATTTTTGCACCCTACACGCATGCTGCTGCGACATGGTTGAGAGTTAAAAATTATGAATATCTAGATTAAGCGTGCAAGGCTGCGTACTCTCTTGCAGACGGCGTATGTAACGGCAGACTCCGATCTTTTGGGCGCACGGCTTCCCAACCCAAACATGCCAGCCAAATTGAACGCGGAATTGGCTTTTCGCCATCACGGTAGTAAGTCATCATTCGTCGTGAAACGCCCAACGCCTCGGCAGCTTGCGTAAGAGTCAGGCCAGACTCCTGTAGCCAAACCCAGATACGCTCATGGCCAATACCACCCGCTTGCTCAATAGCCAAGTGACGTAAATTGTCCGATCCCAAATCAAGCTCATCCTCAATCCAGTCCACCGAACGACCGGCAAAGCCTACCTTCGCGTGAAGGAATAGTATCGAGTCTCGCAAAGGTGCAAGGAAATCCGTCGTGTTCACTCGATCAGTAAGGTCAACCATAAACACCCGCCCATCAGCATAGGTCAGACGCAGGTGATAATCTGGCAGAGCTTCCACGGCAGTCAGGACAAAATGATCTTTACTCATCGCTGCAACTCCTCAAATTTGCTTGCCAACATAGCTCTATTAGGTTTTTCCCAAGCTAATACTTCAGCGATTTCTCGGGCATCAACCTTGCCATGAACGATCCGCAATTCAGATATCGTTACCCAAGCTTCACGGCCATCATTTAGCAAGACGTGAAAATGGGGTGGTGGATGATCCTTGGCGTTGATTCAGACCCGGCAATAATCGAAGCGTTTGATGACTGGCATACGGCCATATTAGTGCAATCATTGCACATATCGCAAGTTCTATTTTACTCAGATAATCAAATAATTTTTCAAAACATATCTACTGCCGAGTTCTACAAAAAAGAGGAAGATGCCACCACCACGATAGCGTCCTCCCCGACCAATTACACTACCGCTGACAACCCTGCCGCGTTGGCCACCGAGTCAACGGCATTCAACAAAGTCTCCGGCGACAAGTGGCTATAACGCTGCGTCGTCTTCAACTGGGTATGACCGAGCAATCGCTGCACCTCATAGATCGAGCGACCCGAGTTCACCAGAAAGCTGGCAAAGCTGTGGCGCAGATCATGAATACGCACCTCACCCAGCCCGGCCTGCTTCCTTGCCGTGTTCCATGAAGCAAAGAACGACTGATAGGGCAACTTCGTCTTCGGGTTCGGGACCACATAGAACCGGGGAATTTAAGTGGGTGTCCTTTTGTTTTCTTTGTTTTTTTCTCAGGTCAAGACCACCCAGCGTTACGCTCATTTGTCACAAGACACGCTGCTGGAAGCAGCCAACCAAGTATCAAAGGCCGTGCCGCTGATGATGGCGTTGCCAGTCAACGTGGCTCAAGTGACGTTGACTCAGGTTGGTAGCATAGCGTAGATCAGAACTCAGTTCGTTAGCGGCAATGAATCGTCGTAGAGCGTTTCAAGAGCGATGTCGATCTCACCGGGCCAAACAATCGTACCGAAATCAACGCGTACGCTTAGTTTGATGATAGATCAACCGGGGAATTTAAGTGGAATTTAAGTGGGTGTCCTTTTGTTTTTTCTTTTGTTTTTTTGCCTGCTGCTCGCCGATGCTTTCGCCCGGCGACGGTAATTTACGCGGCCGGCCACGCGGACGCACCTCGCAGCGGCGGCCGACCATGCGTTCGACCTGATCCAGAAACTGTCCGTTTCCCAGCGGCTGGCCCTGATTCAGCGCCAGACGAATATCCGCCAGCGCCTCATGCGCCAGTTCCGCGCGAAACAGCGCGCGATAAGCTGCCTGCCGTTCCGCATTATCCCGATCGAGGCCCAGATACAAAGCGTGCGGCGTCAGCAGCTCATCCGGCTGGCCTAGGCCATTCGCCCGGTAACTGCTCCAGCGATACTGCGCCGGATCATCCACCATGTCGGCCCGCACCGGGTTCAACTCGATATAGCGCTGGCACAACAGCAAATAGTCATCTGCATACACCAGCGAGGATTTGTAACGGCTATCCCACAAGGTGCCGGTACGGCGATAAGTCTTGTTGATGTACTGCACATAGCGACGTCCCAACGACATCACCAGTTGCGACACCGCCGCGCTGCTCGGTGACGTCAGCAGTAAATGCACATGATTGGTCATCAACACATAGGCGTGCAAGGCGCAGCCGGATTTCTTCAGCGCCTCGGCGAGCCATTCCCGATAAGCCAGAAAGTCCTCATCCGTGAAAAAGCAGGCTTCGCGGTTATGGCCGCGCTGCACCAGATGGATGGGCACGCCAGGAAGATGAATGCGCGGACGGCGGGGCATGGCGCCGCTTAGTCCGTCAGTGGAATCGAGCGGTCATAAAGGGTTTCGGGGGCAATATCAATATTCCCCGGCCACACTACCGTGCCGTAATCGATATGCGCACCAAGGAATGCACCGGAATCCTTCAGCCGCATAAATGGCTGTTTATCCATTAACTGCGTCATATCGAAGACGCGCCGCTCGCCATTCTCGAACTCCAACTCCAGCCTGTAATCCGGTTTGACTTTAACCGTCACCACATCCAGCAGTTCATTCATGGCACGCTCCTACTGCAAACATTTTAATGACCCTGACCCCTTTGATCATATCACAGGACACTTTACTTGAAGCTGCCAATCAAGTATCTAAAGCTGTGCCGCTGATGTTGGCGATGCCGATCAGCGTGGATCAGGTGACGCTGACGCGGGTGGGTATGGCGTAGAGCTGAATAATTGAATGCCGGCACACGATTCAATCGATTTGAAGTCCTGCTTCATAATCTTGGCCACCATAGTAAATACCTAGAATCGTAACCATCAGAGCATTTTCATCTACGGAAAATGCAATCACAGCGCGACCTTTATAGTTAGTAACTCGTAGCCCAGTGCGCACATCATCACGCTGCGTCCCACGGTTTGGAACCGTGAACATCCCTTCACAGTACTCAAGGATGGCGTTCGTATAACGCTGGGCCACCTCTGGTGATGAAGCAACAGCAATGTAGCGATATAACGCTGCAAGCTGATCTTCAGCTTCAGGCGCAAAAGTGACGGTGTACTGGTTCATACTTCAGATGTTGCAGCCTTGTGCTCCGCAGCAAGTCTAGCTCTAACATTTCCGACTGTCACTGCCCGCGATGGATCCAACTTCATAGCGTCATAGGCAGGCCCAACCTGTACTTGCAACCAGTTCTCAACCGCACGGTCACGCGCTATTAAGGCACGAAGGCCGTCACGGATGACTTCGCTTTCTGACGCATATTCGCCAGTTTCGACTTTTGATCTAACCACACTCGCCATCTCATTAGGCAAGGTAATGCTAAGTTGCTTTGTTGTGCGCATAACAAGTCTCCGATGCTACGGTAGCAGGATTTAATCCTACTGACATTGTACGCCACCTTTACGAAAGAACAGAAGAGGCAATTGATCAGAAAAATCCGAGGCTGCGGGAAATGATGCCCTTTAGTGAAATCGGTTTCTCGGCAGAGATCCCACCATATTTCACCCCCCCGCCCACAACCCAGATTTAACAAAGGGCAGGTCTCTAACATCCGTCCAGTCAAGACGGGGATATGACCCTTTGATCCATTAATGACCCTGACCCCTTTGTTGATTACAT
>CAIJXJ010000243.1 GCA_903824575.1 uncultured Methylobacillus sp. | reverse complement strand
GCCGGAGAGGTGATGATATGAGCGCAAACGAAATTGAAGCACAAGCTGCTTTTCAAGAGCAGATGAAGGATGACGGTGGGGACGGTAAATCCCCAAAGCAATCATGCGCGAAAGAATTGATTCAACTTGCCGTAGACCACTGTGACTTATTCCATGATGAACGGAATGATGGTTATGCAGTAGTCACACATAATAAAATCAGACGCACTCTGAAATTGAGAGGAAAGGAGTTTCGGCGTTGGTTGGCTGGCCTTTACTACACAACAACTGAGAAAGCCGCCAACAATGAAGGCATAGCTACTGCTATGAATGTGTTAGAGGCTAAAGCAACTTTCGACGGACGGATGCTTGAATTATCAAACCGTTTTGCCATGCGTGATGGCGTTATATATATTGACATGGCTGATTGTCATTGGCGCGTTATCAAGATTTCTTCGGTAGGGTGGGAAGTAATGACGAAACCCCCCGTGCTGTTCCGCAGATACTCCCATCAACAGGCATTACCAGCCCCCATTAAGGGCGGTACGATTGCACTGTTACACAACCACCTAGCGATTAAATCTGATGACGACAAGTTGCTTGTGCAGGCTTGGATGGTCGCCTGTGCTTTCCCCAATACACCACGCCCTGCGATTACATTTCATGGACCACAAGGTGCTAGTAAAACAACAACGGCGCGCATTCTAAAATCCATCACTGATCCAAGCCTTACAGAATCGTTAGACCTCGGAAAATCTCCGGCTGATCTTGCACAAACGCTTGATCATCATGGAGTGCCGTGCTTTGACAATTTGACTTCAATACCGGGATGGGCTGCAGACTTGCTGTGCCGTGCTGTTACTGGTGGCGCTTTCAGCAAACGGGAACTGTTTTCAGATGACAGCGACATTATCCTGAGTTTCAAGCGTGCGTTAATCATTACAGGTATCAACATTCCAACCCATGCTCCTGACCTTCTGGATCGACTTCTGCTGATCGAATTGGAGCGTATTTCAACTGACAAACGCATGGACGAGGCAACCTACTGGTCAAGGTACAACGAGGACAAGCCGAAACTATTTGGCGCGTTACTAGATGCCATTGCGGGTACGCTGGCGCATCTGCCGAATGTTAAGTTGGACAGGATGCCGCGCATGGCCGACTTCGCGCGGATTGCTTGTGCATACGCTGAGTGGGCTGGTATAGGTTCGGATCGAATGCTCGACATCATCATGCAGCACACCTCACGCCAGACGCAAGAGATTTTAGACACTGATCCGGTAGCGTCTGCAATTCGTGACTTTATGCAAATGCATCAATCGTGGACAGGTACAGCAGAAAAATTACTGGAATTGTTAAACGAGGCTGTAACTATCCCCAAACCTGACGGATGGCCTAAACAACCAAACAACCTGACACGCAAGATAAATATCCTACATTCAACATTGAATGAAGTGGGCATCAGCATTCGCAAGCATAAATTGAATGGTGAAAAAGTAATGACGTTAGAAAGTAGCGCGGAATTACCGACTTCATCGTCCCCATCGTCCCACGCCCCTATTCATGCGGATTTCAACGAGGACGATGAACCCAGTGCATCAAAATCATCGTCCCTTATATCGTCCCCATTGAAACCCAATGAATACAACACAAAGGACGATAAGGACGATAAGTGCGATAAATACGAGGTACTTTCTGGCGTACAGGAAAATATACCCGCTGATAATGATGAAACTGAGGTGACATGGTGAACGCTCTGCAAACAATTGCTGATTCTGCAAGGAGATTCGCCACCCCGGCGCTGGCGATCCTGAAACGTTGCGAACAGTCCGGCTTACAGCTTCATGTGGAGGGTGATCATCTCAAGGCGAAGGGGAGCCGAGAGATAATTACTTCGTGGCAGAGGATAATCCAAAGGCACAAGCCAGAAATAATCGCCACGTTATCTGGACTACCTTCCACTTCTGAACACTCAGCGAACGACGAAGACACCCTGTTGGCCGACTATGATGAGTTGACAGCCTGTATCGTCGAGTTATGTCAGCTTGCAGCATACGAAGATGAGGCAAGAGATCGGATGCTGGCGGCACGGCGTAATCTTTTTCCTTCCCAATATGCAGCAGAGGCAGCTTACTTCTGCCTGCAAGTAATCCGATCAAAGGCCGGAACGTACTGGAATAGTCACACAACACAATAACTTTGAAAGGTGCAAAATGAACAAACCACCCAGAATACCCAGACAGCCCAAGCAGCCAAAGCTAGACTACGCAGCTATCCCTAAAGAGTCGTTCTCTGGCATGAACGCTTTAGCCAGTGCTTCAAAGTCCAATAGGGTGACGGAAAACCACCTTTCGGTGCAACGGCACGCCGAAACCATCGCAAAGTTGTCATCGCACCATGAAGAAATTCTCAGTCTCATCAGAGACGGAATAGCTTACGACACAATCGCGCAACAGTTCGGAATTGGATCGTTCTCGACACTGAAATCCTATTTCGACCAGCATCTGTCCGAGGAATACATACGCGCGAAAGTCGAGAGAAGTCATGGACTGGTTAATGAAATGCACAAGATCATCTTAGACACGTCCAACGATCTTATTTTTGATGAGAATACTGGCAGACAAATCGCTAATCCGTCCAGCGTAGCAAGGGCAAAACTGCAATGCGACGTGCTTCGTTGGATGGCGCAATGTGCAAATCGACAAGAGTACGGCGACAAACCGGATACCACTTTAAACGTTACCCTTTCCCCTTTAGAACTCGCGTTTAAGGCAGTTGTTAAGCAAGGATCAGCAATCACGCCACGCCGCAATGAAATTATTGATGTCGATCAAGATTCATAGAGTTAGCATTGAAACGGATACGTTATCCGTTGCTCTACTACACTAACGTACTGTGTGCAGAGTTATGTACTTCATACTGTCCCTATAGATAGATGGTAATACCATACATATACTACTCCCCCTGCTTATCCTAGCTGGTTGGGTGGATGCAAGAGGGCAAGGGCAAAGTAGTATGAAGTCACAGCAACAAACAACACATACAAGAATAACTATTCTCTTCCTTTGGCGTTTTTTATGAGG
>CAIJXJ010000242.1 GCA_903824575.1 uncultured Methylobacillus sp. | reverse complement strand
GACTGAAATGAAGGATGCCTCCGTTTCTAGCGTTAATATTGGTTTGGAAATAACTGACTGCTCTAATATTGCGGGAGTTGATGGCACCCCTGAAGACGGTGATTGTTCAACCTTCGGCGAGGCTTTTGATCGAATTATAGCCACCTCAAATACTGCCTCAAATGCATCACTATCTTGAGGGTTCGTCCAAGGTAATGCTCCTTTTGCTTTAAGTGCTTCCAGCCCCACTTGGCTCTCACCAGTTGAGCGAACGTAAACAGGTACAAAGCGAAGCTTGTCTAGTTGCTCGACCGCGCCAGCCCAGGTGCCTCCTTTCTTCATATCTGAACTCACTACCAGCGAAGCGTCGGCTAGTGCATATATCAACTTGTTGCGTTGCATCGCATTGCCGACATTAAAGCCTGCGTTCGGATCATAGGGGGAGATGAGCACCATCTGCCCATCAAGGAGAAGAATGCGATGTTCGCGATTCATTGATGTTTTTTCCAGGCTATCGGCAAGCACACCACAGACTAGCCCTCCAGGCTCCAAGGCACCTCTCATTGCATTCTAGGTAAATAACTCACGGCAATCAATACCTGAATCATTCATTTTGTGTGGTCGAGTTTGCCATTTAATACCCGGATCAGTGAACAATCATAAATTCCTATTACCACAATATTCGGTTGCGCCCTTTAATTTCAAGTGGTTACCAATCTTTATTTTCGATACTTGATCCAATTTTTATTGCCACTCCAGATGGTAAATAATATCCCAGCCATTATCTTTATACGTAACACGATGATATTTAATAATTAATTTTATTGTTAATTTTAAGCCATGATTGCCTTTTTGCTTTTATTTTGATAAAGTATCGAATGTACTTGGTCTTTTTTACACGAAATTCGATATTTAATCATTTGGAGCGGCGATGGAGGTCAATAGCACTTCGATTCAAAAGTTATCTTCTGTTTTTGAGAAGCAGCAATGCTGGAAAATTGAACCACTTGCAGTTGAACTGGAATATTCTGTACCGTCGGTTCGTAGATTTCTCAGTGCCAGCGGTTACTACAGTAGTTATACCCACAATGGAGTATGGTATACGCTTAATTCAATTCCGCGATTTAATAGTGACAGTCTGTGGTTTTACTCAGATATCGGTTTCTCTCGTTCCGGAACTATGATGAATACGTTGGTCGCTCTAGTCAGTAAGTGCCCTAAAGGTATGACAGCAAAAGAACTGGGAGAGAAACTCCATTGCCACTGTCATGATATGCTCTTTGATCTTGTCCGGAAGGGAAGGCTCCAACGCTGTAAAGTGGCTCGGTCATATATCTATATTGCACAAAATGCTGATATTGCTACTATTCAGCGAAATGCTGCCACCATGTCTGAGTTCCAACTGCCGGCGGAAATCGCGGTCTTCGTTCTAGTGGAGTTTATCAACAACTTCGGGTCTAGCTGTGCTCAGTTGGCTCAAGCGTTATCTAGAAGCAAAAATGTCATCGTCAGTGCTGCCCAGATTGAAACGCTCTTCATTCGCTTAGGCGTAAAAAAAACTCCGCCAATGTAGGTGCTGAGGCACTCCGTGCACTAAATGAATGCTTGGCGCTCTTGTCACAGGAGACCTTGCCTGCGGCATTATTTCCGCAAGCGCCAACCATCCGTTTTGTCCCGGAGCAAGAAGTCTGCTCATGCGGTGGAGGACTTGTGGTTAGAAAAACGCGACGAAAAACCGTGTTGAGCTTGGCAGGTCCTTTCCTTGCACACGAGACGGTTTATATGTGTTCTTTGTGTTCCGAACCATTTCGCTCGGCTGCTCTGCTCCAACTGGTTCAGTCGCGTTGCAATGTCGCCTATGATATCCTGGTCTTCGTGGGGCAGGCTCTTTTCCAGCGACATCGCACCATTGATGAAGTACGCATCGAGCTTTTGGAGCGCAATGCACACATCAGCGCCTCAGAAATCGGCTACCTCGGTCGCAAGTTCATCCTGTTTCTGGCCATCGCCCATAGCCTCGCGACTCCAAGGATTCGCCAGGCAATGAACTTGGCAGGAGGATACGTCCTTCATCTTGATGCGACGCATGACGGTGACGCCCCTGTACTTATGACCAGCATGGACAGCATCAGTAAGTTTGTACTGGCCAATGTGAAGATTCCAAGCGAGGACAGCGCCGATATCGCAAACTTCTTGCGAAAGCTCAAGGTAAGCTATGGCACACCCACGGCCTGTGTTCATGACATGGGTAAAGGTATCTGCAAAGCGGTATCTGACGTATTTCCCGGTACGCCGGATTTTGTTTGTCATTTTCACTTCTCGCGAGATATCGGCAAGGACCTTCTGGAGCCGGCATACGACGAGTTACGTAAGCGCCTGCGCAAGCATTCTGCCAGTACGCGATTAAACGCACTGGTACGGGAAGTGCGGGAAGAGTTTGAGCATGAGAAACAACGTGTTCAATGTGACCTTATTACAAAGGCCTTCAAATCCGGCGAACATCATGATATTGAGCCTATTACTTCGATATATCTCTTGGCTATGTGGGCATTGCAGGGCAAGCGCGAAGGTGATGGCTATGGCTTTCCTTTCGACCGCACATTGCTTATATTTGCGGAACGGATATTGGAGCTTAATCGCATTTTGCCAAGCTTGGTTCATCAGTTCGGTGACGGCAATAAACTCTTCTGCAAATTGCGAAATTAATCGTACTGATGGCCAATGACGTGGAGCTTCAGCAAAAGGTTGAGGAACTAAATTGGCGCTCAAAAATCTTCGATCAGCTTCGCGATGCCATGCGGATAGCCCCGGTTGATGGCGGCAACGGGCTCAACGATGACGTCAACGCCGAGGTCATGACCAGCATTCGCCAAGGTGTAAAAAAATTCCGACAAGGATTGGATGGCGATCGCAGGCTGGCGGCGGACCCGCTTTGCCGAAAGATGGCAGCACAAATTGACAAATACGGAGATAAGCTCTTCGCCGACCCCATCGAAGTCAAGACCTCAACCGGAACAATCATCATACATCCCCAGCGTACCAATAATATCCTTGAACAGTTCTTTCGTGGTTTTAGGCGCGGCGAACGCCGAAAACGGGGAATGACTCCTTGTGCCGAACGCTTCAGACCATGCTGGCAGATATGCCCCTAGTGAAAAATCTGGACAATCCGCAGTACATGAAAATCCTTCTCAATGGCAAAGCCAATCTTGAAGAACTATTTGCGGAATTCGGCCTGTCACCTCTCGCAAAAAATGACCAAGCGGAACCCGAACCGAATCTCATAATACCCGGATTTCGCAAGCTGCTTACCATGAAAAACCTGCCCAGCCTGATGCTCGGTGTATCCATATCCAGCCATGGCGAGGAAAAATCCAACTGAATATTGTGACAATAGCTAATTTGCTATATTATGGTAAGTGATAGATTTCAAGCGTAAATTTACTATTTCCCCATAATATTAATATGTTATAAGTTATAGTAATTTTTTGAATAAATAATTTCTTGTTGATCGACAGGAAAATGTATATG
>CAIJXJ010000241.1 GCA_903824575.1 uncultured Methylobacillus sp. | reverse complement strand
GGTTTAACCGCGACAGATCGTAACAATAATCAAAGGCAGCTCCCACAGGAACCGGTTGTAAGACGACGGTCAACATCACTTCCCGCAGCAGTCCGGGAAAATGCCTGGGAACTTATCCTGTAGCTGCTAGGATTCATTACGCATTTGTTGAGTGCCTTGTGTTCTATTCGAAGTTTTTAACCAGCATATCCAGCTCTTTTGCCCTTTTTTCAACGAGTTGTGAAGCTGTCCAGGCATTTTGCAAATCCGCGCGGTTCTGTATGACCAGTTCCGATAGCTGATGCAGTTGTGTAGTGACAGTTTCAACCGCGAAGCCCTGAATGCGTGCCGCATTGGCGAGCTTTATCACCTCGCTGTAAAACGGCTGCCCTGCCGCTGGCGGTTGACTATGTGGGGTAACTATGCTGACTAGGGCTTCGGCTGCGGGGGGGCTTATTTCAAACATATTCAGAAAATCGGCATCGAATGGCAAGATTGTGCTCAGCCTTGTCTCGGTGTCGGTAGCCAGTTCGAAGCCATTGGCCGGCATCAGTGCTTCAACGTTAGCCGTGAGGAGCGCCAGGTCGTCAGTGCAGGATTCGTTGACCGCATTCGCCGTATGGCAGACCAAATCATGCTGTACGTCGGCATGTTCGGCTAGATTCATCATGATCTGGTTGAAGTTCTTGCATTGCTCATGGATCGATGTTGCTGCCCGTTTTATTTCGTGCATCATGACTTTCAGATGCATTTGAGTCACCATCACAGCCGTCATGACCCGACCTGGCTCACCCAAGCCGCCGCTATCCAGATTTTCCGACAGATTGCCATCGGCGATATTTTCTAGCGCCCTGATCGCCTGCTCCAGCGGTATCGCCGTGAATCTGAGGAAAAATATGCCCAGTATGATCATGGTCAGGCAGCTTAGCGCTATGCCGGCGATGCTGATGCTGATGATATTGCGTATTTGCAAGGTGGCAGCGCTAAAGTCTGTCAGTCCCCGATCCGACAGATGCTTTAGCAGCAGCGATGCATCTGCATTCGCTACATCGAAGTATGGGCTTAGCTTGTGTTTCAGCAGTTGTTCAACTTCGAGCCGGTTTCCGGCTTCGAGTGCCTGCGTGGCCTGCATCAGGCCTTCCTGAAAATAGTGCAGTCGGTCCTGTTCCAGTTGTCTGGCAAGCAGCTTCTCGGTGTCGTCATTGATCTGCCGGATATAGCCTGTCAAAAGCCTGTCAATTTCTGCATCATTTTTCACCAAGGCCTGCATATAGCCATTCAGATCATTTGTCTTGTGGTTCAAGGCCATCGCCACCTGGGTGCGATCGTCGGCAATCAAAAAGTTGATCCTGCCGATGGTCTGGGCGGGAAGCAAGGCCTGGTAGTAGAGCGTTTGCATGGTCGATTTGGCCTGGTTCAAGCCTGTGATGCCCAAAAAGCCGCCGCAGATCATCAGCAGCGTGACCAGCAGTAACCACAAGGGCAGTCCATTCCTGATCGACACATGTTTTTTCCAGTTGGTGTTGAGTTTGTCCTTGATCGTTTCAGGCGCTGTGGCGGCAAGCTGATAAGCAGCTGCGGCACGCGCTACGTCCTGTCGTGACGGGCAAGCACGAACCGACATATAGCCTGTGATGTTGCCTTTGTTTCGGGTCGGTACGATCCTGGCGTCTACCCAGTAATAGTCTCCATTCTTGCAGCGATTTTTAACCATGCCGCGCCAATTCTGGCCATGCTGCAAGGTTTTCCACATTTGTTTGAAGGCAGCAGCAGGCATATCCGGGTGGCGGATGATGTTGTGATTGGCGCCGATCAGTTCCTTTTCAGAGTAACCGCTGATTTTGATGAAGTCCAGATTGGCGAAGGTGATAATGCCTTTGGCATCAGTCTTTGTGACCATGACTTTGTCGTCAGTAAAGCATACTTCTCGTTCGGTGACCGGTAGATTGATTTTCATGGTGCTTTCATTATTTAAGTAGGCTCGTTATGCAAGCAGAATTCCTGGGTATTCGCTGACCCGGCCTTTATTTATCCCAGACTCGCTTGATGGTGACGGATGCGGCACGACATTCGGCTTGTGGCAAAAATCCGGATATCGCGTATTCTGGTTCGGCTGTGCTTCTGGGCAGCGGCTTTGCCAAAGGCGTGCCAAATTTCCCGTAAATGCTGTAAACCGTGGTGTCGTTCACATTTGCGGTAGGGCTTTTGACCACCGCAATTTCTCCACATTTGAGTTTGACCACGGTTCCTGGCGGCAAAAGGCCAATCCTGGTGATCATGATGCGTACTATCTGATCATCGAATTCCACATTTTTTTTTGCATATATCGATTTCAGCGCGCTCTGACTGGAGTGGGCAGAACGGAAGATGCGTGGCTTGATCATCGCGCTATAGGTGTCGGCAACGGCCAGTATTCTTGCACCCACCGGAATCTGCTCGTCTTTCAGTCCGGACGGATAACCGCTGCCATTAAGCCGTTCATGGTGCCCTTTCACGGACTCTAGCCAGATTTGATCGCTTACGCCGGACCGTTCAAGCAGCAGTGCGCTTTGATCCTGATGTAGCCTTATCTGTTCCCACAGGTTTTTGGTAAGAGGTCCCATGTGGTTGTCCAGTTCTGTCTGGAATTCGATTTGTCCCAGGTCACGGGTAAGGGCGGCGCATACCAGGGACAGGCGATGATCATGCGCAAGTCCCATGCTTTGACCGATCAGTTCGGTTAGTGTAGCCCCCATCATCTGATGCACGATAATGTTTGTGGTGTAAACATCCAGGTACGAGGCGGCAAGGGC
>CAIJXJ010000240.1 GCA_903824575.1 uncultured Methylobacillus sp. | reverse complement strand
TCGGTCTTGGTGTCAGCAGCTTTAAGCATTAAATAGCTATTATTTAAATCGAGATTTTCCCACTTCATGGACAGTATCTCGCCCCGACGCATTGCGGTTTCAACACTGAGGACAAAAACGACTTTGGCTTGGCCGGTAAGTTGTTCCAGCATTAGCGCATATTCATTTCCGCGCAAGCGTCGATCCCTTGGCGCTCCGTCCTTTGGCCTGGCTGACTTAGGCACATTGGCGCAAGGATTGGAGTCAAGTAACGTAAGGGAGTCAATAAATGCGCGACTCTCCCTTTCACGGGGATATTCATTGACGTGTTGTGCCAATGTTTCGGCAAAGGACGTTTCTGGGCTAATGGAATTTCCGCAACTGGCACATCTGCACCAATCTTGCCCTGCATGGCTGTTGGCGCAGTCACCCAAGAGTGCCCCAGCATGTGACCACATCCGGCCAGGCTATCGTCGCCGAAGCATTGAGCGGCACATGATTTACTTTCGCATCACGGCTTACGGTATTGCAGTCATTCGTACATTCATGACCGTATGGATGCTCCACGCCACCTGTGATCCACTATAGCGTCAGTTTATTTAAGGCCACTGCTGCCGGACATGCACAACATTGAGCGCCATCACATTCGTAGCGTCTTCTTCCAGAATGACGATGTAGTTTTCATGCGCGACAAGCTCCATTGTTCCCGGCACGCGTCCTTCGCGACGAGGAAAGTTGGAGTTGGCCAGTTTTGTCACTTGGTCGTCAATCAGAAACCACATATCTAAAGCTGCGACCGGATTATCCTTGGCAATGAATGATTCAATGGCATCGAGGTCATTCCTATAACTTGACGTTCGAATCACACGTTTCATGGAGCTCTTGCTGCCAGCTTGGCAGCTCTCAACTTGTCCCAGTCCTGCTGATCAATTTGTAAATTCGTGCCCTCATCAAGCCCGCGCCTGGATGCCGACACCTTACCTTCCAGCCATACGTTATAGGCTGCGGCCTCGTGCGCGACGCGTAGAGCTTTCGCCCTATCTGGGCGCGTCGGACGACCAATCTTGGCTTGTTCTGGCCGCCAGTTCTTGGTGTCTACCGAGAATTCGCTTATCCCGATCTCTCGAAGCAGTATCGTTGCGCGCTGAACATCCCTGAATTCTCGCATCTCGACACTTCTTGCCTTTGTCAAAACAGCTTCGCCGCGCCTGGTCTCAGCTACCACATGAAAAGACCCACCTTGCCCCACCAAAGAAACTGACAATATCCCGCCCGTATCAAATGTGGTACGAAATGCGGCTATGTCTAATTTATGCATGATTAACTATCCTCTACAGTAATGACCGGATAATAGTACATAAAATACGTGTAAATTAATAGTTGTTCATGTGGGGGGCATTTTGGCCTGCACAATTCGCGGTTCAGTCGAATTATAAACAAGCAACTACAGCAGGCAAAAGACAAGACCTGACACCATACGTTGTTAAACGAACGCCTAACACTGTACTTATTGATCCTATTTGCAAAAATGAACAAGCCAATTTAACGGCAAGTGAATGCAGCCTATGGGCCTCCTTGGTCGATACTCTCGTTGCCACTGCTCTGGAGAGATACTGATGAAAGCATTTGACCGTATTCGAGTAGGCATGGAACAAGCCATTGCCCATGCGTCTGGTGAGCCTGTTGCAGCCATACTGCATCGTCCCCGTGTACCAGATGTGAAAGGTATCCGGCAAAAGACCGGCATGACCCAAGAACAATTTGCTGCCCGTTGCCATATTGGTGTGAATACTTTGCGACATTGGGAACGTGGTGACCGCCGGCCTCACGGCCCAGCAATGGCATTGTTGCAATTGGTCGAACGTAATCCTCGGCTTGTAATGGAAATCCGCACAAGTTACATGCAACCATGGATTACGAACTCTCAACGACATATCATGGATAGATTATATCAATATGATATAATCAGTCCGTGCACATAATCTCAATCAAGAGGCTTCGCGAGTTCTGGCAGAAGCACCCTACGGCAGAAGGTGTTTTGCGTGAGTGGCATTCGATAGTTGAGAACACCGACTTTCGGGATTTCAACCATATCAAACAGGTATTCAATACTTCTGATTACGTGCCACCATTTATCGTTTTCGATGTGGCTGGTAACAACTTCCGTGTCGTGGTCGTTGTGCATTACAGGGCTAAACGTGTGTATATACGAGAAGTCATGACTCATCGTGAATATGACGATTGGTGCAAGCAGTACAGAAAAGGAAAGGTCTGATAATGCAATCGATTCAAACCAAGTTTGATATTCGAGCCATCCAAACCACTTGGGCGGCATTTGATACGATGGTACATCTGCGGCCCATACGTGACGAAGCTGATTACGACCAGATGGCCGCCCTCATGAACTCTCTACTGGATGTCGTTGGTGAGGATGAAGACCACGCTCTCGCTGGCTTGCTGGAGCTAGTTGGCGATTTGGTTTCAAAGTACGAGAAAGTCCATTACTCTATTGAGCCAGCAGCCCCTCATGATTCCCTCCGTTTCCTGATTGATGCTCGTGGTCTTACCCAGAAAGACTTGGATGCTATCGTACCGCAGAGCAACCTTTCTGCAATCCTGGCCGGGAAGCGCAAAATAAGCGCAGCACTGGCCGGCAAATTGGGCAAGTTCTTCAGCGTAAGCTCGGCGGTGTTTATCCCTGGATAACTCAGAGATGATTCTCGAAGTCCTGGTTGCCGCGAAGAGACGCGCTGAAATGCAATCTGTCCTATCCGTTTAAGCAATCGAGGTTGCGGGGCCTATGGGGGATCGCTATGCCGTCGATAAGAACAGGAATGGTGTCAACTTTCAGATCACTTTGATCGAATCAGAGGAAATCGAACGGTATAACCTTGAGCACGGCAAATCTTTCTCGGCTTTAGATATGAGGTGAAACCAGGTTACTCAAGGGGTGCGATTGACCGAACAGGTTGGAAAGCGTTTTATGGTTGGAGACGCAGTCAGGGGTAGGTCTGCGACGGGTTCGCGTCGAGGGTAAGGCAAGTTGAGGAGTGTTCATGTGTCCACCTCAAAATATCGTGGACACAATGATCACAGAACCTTCAATTAATCAGCCATTTGGTAGCGCTGATCGCTTACAGAACACGAGAGAGAAAATGGGAAGTAAAGTAGCCGAGATTATTTTGCGAAAAACTATCGTATGGCCGCGTTGTGAAGTGGCGCGCAAGCACGGGGATAGTGGCGATACCTGACAAGGAGCGATTATTGGCGGCTTGGAAGGCTCGAAAGATCCGTCCGCCTCGCGCGCGCTAGAGAAGCCGCGCCGATTGCCCTTGCTTTTTGAGAAGTGTGACTGCATTTTTATCAAAGGACACGAAGGTATCCGCGCCGAGCCAGTTGCCCTCGTAGGCAATAATACCGTCGGCAAAATCGCCCCCGTCATCAAGCAGCACCAAGCCGGCCTCAACGGCCGCATGGTTCATTTCGATGTTTTTTACATCAAGCAGCGCACGGATTGCTGTGGCGGCATCCTCGGATTTGAGTTTGTAGACGCGGAGCAACACCCACACAAATTCACACAAACAAGGCAATGTAACAGCGACCAGCGTCGCGTCGCGCATGGCCTTGGCGGCGACTCGCGCCTGCACGGCATCGTCTTGTACGACGGCACGTATGAGGACATTAGTATCTACCGTAATTTTCATTCTTTACCGGCCCAACCCTGTTGGCAGGCCTCGTTCATTTCCTCAATGGTGGCGACCTTGCTGGTCTTGCTAGCAAGCAGCCCGAAGAAACCGTCTATCGTCCCACTGGGCCGGGAAGCCTTGAGAATACCCCTGCCATCCGGTAACAAATCCAGTTCGATTTTTTCACCTGGCTTAATGCCAAGGTGCTGCAGAACTTCCTTGCGAAATGTAACTTGGCCTCGTGCGGTAATCGTCAATGTAGTCATAGATGCCGTCCTCCTGATTCCTATACGCATATATCGTAATGCACTTTTGCATTACAATCAACCGCCGATCATGCAAAGCCTTAATCACTCCCGAACAAATCCTGCGTGTAAACCTTCGCCATTTGGACAAGCATGTTGCTTATGCCAAGCACATGGTTTCAGCCAAAACCATCAGATATTTGGCAGAAAAGGTCGGAGTGCATCGCAATACTGACGGCTTCCAGATCACGAGCACGTCTGCAAAATGATCGTTTTATCGAACCATTGAATAGCCACATTGATTGGTGTATAAACACACAAACATCTACCATGGAGTAAATCATGAATACCATACGCTGGAATGTTGCCGTCTCTGCCGACACCGATCAATCACTTCGCATGTTTCTGGCCAGTCAGCAAAATAAATAAGGAGTCAGACCCCTTTATTCGAGGACGGAGACGTCCAATGATTACGCGAAGTGAGGCGAATCAAGGCAGGAACCTAACTCGTGAGGGTTTGGAATCCTCGGCATTTATGCCGGGGAGGATGTCAATGCACGGCGATTAACGGGAATGTTGAAGGGTCGCGTATCGACTCAACGGCCAAATCTATGTCAAGTAATGGCCAAAAAAGGTGGTTTTCAGTAGGCCATTCAACTTCGCATATTTGCTCAATGGTTGCGCCACGAAACCATGGAAAATCTTCGAAGGACAAGAACAATTCTTCGTCAGCCAGAAGCAGCCAGAGTCCATGCTTTGAAACATGAGTGACTTCAGCCGGGAAAGTGCATGTGCCAAGCATGGACTATTTCCTCCATATGTACAGTGACAAGTTGTTGAGCTTCAATGATTTGTTTGGTTGACAGTCCAGTGCTGGTTGCTAAAGCCAGTTTTGGCGACATCCAGAACTTGGCTTCTCCATCAGGGTGGCTGACATGAACATGCATCCTGGTCTCTTCTCGAGAAAAGAAGAAAAATCGAAAACTACCATCTCGAAAAATTGTAGGCGACATGGTGATGATTATAGTACCGATTTGTTCAGCGACTAAACATCAGAACCTCGAAATTGATGAAACCTATTGCGTTTGATGCATGGTTACAGTGGTACGTATCAAACCGCGGGCAAAAGCCCCACAATCAATTTTTCATACTGCGCCCGCACAACCGTCCAAGTAAGCGCCTCATGGAAACATCTATGGTTCCTGGCAACAAACGGCTAAATCTTTCATCTGATCCCTTGAACCTGATGTTTTAGTCACTCCCGAACAAATCCCGCGTGTAAACCTTCGCCTCGACATCCGCCAGCGCCTTGTCCATGCGGTTGGAAACGATCACATCGGCCTCCCGCTTGAACGCATCCAGATCATTCACCACGCGCGACTTGAAGAACTCGTCCTATTGCAAATCGACTATTCCAGCTTACTGCCGGATGCAATCCGGCGTACTTCGTTCCTCATAAATTCAGGCGGCTTTTCGTAGTCTCTTATGGATGCTAATGTCATCATATGGCGCAAAAAGGCCATTGGCGCGTTTTTCAATGAGTTCAAGATCAGCAAGCATACGTACATCATCATAGACATTTCGATAGTCTCGACTAAGTTCCAATGCCAATTGACGGATGCTCAACCCTTCATGCTGGGCAACGTATTCCAGCAGGCTCATTCTCTTTTCAGTGAGTACGGCATGTAATTGACCATAGTTTGAAAATGACAACCTGGACTCGGCTTCAGCCATTTCCTCCCCGGCATCGACACGCGAGGCCCATTCAAGCAACGCTTGTTGTTCGTCTTTCGGATTGATGACGGCAATCTCAATGTGCTTCATTTAATCTCTCCTGATAGCTGTTCTATGTCTGCATCAAAATCCATTAAGAGTTGAACCAACGAGGTAAATATGTAGATCGACTCTAATTCATCCGGACCGATGTGACGGTGATCACCTTTGCCCGTTTCGTTATCGTATCGAACGATTGTTTTACCGTTTTTGCCGCAATAAAGCCGGTACTTCAATGCATGGAACCTGCCATCGGTTGGGGTAGGCAATTTCCAGACTTTGCGTTGAACTATGCGCCCATCGGATAAAACTGTTTTTGTATCGAGAATAAGACGCGCACGCATGATGGCATTCTATACCATCACTTAATTATTGCAACAGGGATCAGCAATAGCACTAGGGGTAGCGCCACGACGGCCGGCCCACAGTGCCACATGTTTATCTAACAGAAGATTCATTCCGGATCGACGCCAATAAACAAATTTGCAACCTCGATGTTGCTCGCGTCAATATTGTCAGGAACATTGAAAGCGCTTTTGGCCACGCCAAGGCGAAGCCCTAGTGTCGATGATTCTATTGGCACCAGCTTGGCGACGGGTCGTCCGTTTCTGGCAATGATGATTTCGCTTTCGTTTCCCAGTTCAATTGATTCAACCAGTCGAGACAGATTGGACTTGGCTTGTAGCATGTTGACCGGGCGCATAAGGAATCCTCGCTAACAATGACTTCGTCTAGTATGGCTAGATTCTATCGTCAATGACTCGCACGCCCAGCATCTTCACAGACCATGTTATATGCACTAAGGGCCTATGCATGATTGCATTAAGATGCCACACTTAAAATCCAATCACGGGGCATCCAACGGAGCATGGTCAGCCGATGGGTGGGGATCTGAGGGAGGCTCTGAAGTCAGAGCCTCTCTGTGGTGCTTCAATTAGATATCTAATCAAATTATTTGGATTGAATAGCAGCGCTTCTATGGGGCATCCGTGGATGCGTATTAAGCTATTGAAACATTCGCCTGTACGCTATCGTATGGCGCTTTAATAAACTCGCCATCCCGAACCAGTAAGCCGGCATGTTCTAAAGTAGATACATCCTCATGTACTCGCTTATAGTCTCGGCCAAGACTCTTGGCAACACCGGAAATGGATTTTTCCGGGTGAGCGTGAATATGCCTTAGAAGCTCAAGTCTTTTAGGTGACAAAGCGGAAACCATCTCCCTTAAATCGAAGAAAGTAAGATTTGTTTCTTTGACATCATCACCTTGCTCCAGTCTTTTCCATGCACCAATAAAGCGCTTCCCCATGTCATCAATGGATCCCACATTGAGTTTGACCGTTTCACTCATAATTCACCTCGCTCACGCTTCACATCAGCCAAAAAATCAGCTATTAACTTTTCTGGTGTCAAAAACGTATAGGGCTCTTCTCTGCCATCAATATGTCTATGGTCGCTCTTTCCACGCACATTGTCATAACCAATGATCCTTTGGTCGGCTCGACCGTAGAATAGGCTATATTTGAACGAGTGAATACTTCCAATGACAGGGGTTGGAACTCGCCATATCGACATTTCCACGATCGCACCATCATCAGGAAACTCGACTCGATCATAGAACGCGCGGATCGCTTTCATTTCCAGGATGATGCAATAAATAAATCATGGCGTCAACCGCCATAGTCATCTACTGAGTCGATTCTGAATAATACGTTTAACGCTGGCTCAATGACTGAATTCTAAAACAAGCCATCCCAGTTTCGGCAATCCAGTTCCCCAAGACGGCCATGACAAGGACGCAAAAAAGCCGG
>CAIJXJ010000239.1 GCA_903824575.1 uncultured Methylobacillus sp. | reverse complement strand
GAAATTGCTGTAAAGTAACACCCAAATATTCTTAGGAGTACCTTATGACCACCTTGAAAACCACCCCTGCGCCAACATTTGATGATGTGTGGCGGATCATTCAAGAATTAGCCAACACACAAAAAGAAACAGAGCGTAGCTTTAAAGAAACAGAGCGTAACATTAAGGAAGCAGATCTTAGATATCGGGCCATGCGCGATGAATTTGCGCGTGAAGCCAAGGAGAGGGACGATAAGGCAGCACGCGAAGCCATCAAGGCTGCACATGAAGCCAAGGACAGGGACGACAAGACCGATCGCTTATTTAAGGCTGTCAACAAACAGATTGGCGATCTGGGAGGGCGACTGGGGCAGTTTGTCGAAGAGATGGTTCGCCCAGCTGCGGTACGCCTGTTCCGGCAGCGCGGACTGGATGTACATCAAGTGATGAAAAATCTGACCGCATACGATGACTTTGGGCAATATCGGAGCGAAATCGATCTGCTTGTTATCAACAACAAAACCGCCATTGCCGTTGAATGCAAGAGCAACCTCAGCATTGACGACGTCAATGAACATCTGGAGCGTATGAACATATTCAAAGACTGCTTCCCACAATACGCAGAATTCAGCCTGTTGGGTGCTGTTGCCGCAATGGTCATTCCGGATGATGTCGGTCGCTATGCCTACAAACAAGGCCTGTTCGTTATAGCGCAAAACGGTGAGACTATGTTGATTAGAAACGATGAAAAATTTAGCCCCAAAGCATGGTGAATGATACCATCGTAAATCAGGGATAGACTCTTACAGTTCACTGTTCGAATAAGTAATTACGGTGACAGTTTACTAAATGCACTAATTACATCATATTCTTAGCATGGCTGTTTTAACTCGTATTGTTATTCAGGGGTTCTAAGCCCAACCCCGCGAAATCTTTAAGGTGTCAATACCACCCCTTCCAAGATGGACTCCAAATCAATCGGTTCCCGTTTGTCACGAAATGCGTAATGCCCAAGGAAATGCAGGTGCTGCCATGCTGCAGGTGAAATTCGCCTGAGCAAGTCGATCGCTTTTTCGTTGCCAGCTGCCAAATATCGGCTCAGCAGCCCTGACAGCAGCATGGAGTTGTAGGCGATCACGACATTGGCAATCAATCGGCCACATTGGTTGCTGACCGCCACGTCTAGGTCAGTGCGCCCTGTCAGTTCTTTTTTTCCGTTCACCTGGGCAATGGTGGAGCGCAACTGATGGTAGGACTCGATGCGGTTTTCCGAGCGGTGGACATCGCGCTGCAATTGTGGATCACGCAAGTATTGGAGCGTGTAGATGCTGCGAATCAGTTTGTCGAATTCGAAGATGGCCTTGCTCGTCCTGTGATGCCAGGACAAGGTACAGATTTTGCGCATAAGGACTCTTTGGCTCATCTCCTTGAGACCCAGAGTGGCGGCAATGTGGTCCATGTTAGCTTTCTCCGATTCAATCAGGCTACGGTCAATTTGACCCACAGGTTGAATCAGGAAATCAGAGTATGCCTGACCAGGACCACAGTGCTTTGTCTGGGCCTGCAGATTGGTGAAGTGCTTCGCCAAGTTCATGCTGAACCAATGCAGAATGGCGAAATTGGCCATGTTGATGCAGTGCATGTCGCCGGTGATCGTAGTCGGCCTGATGTCGGATGTGTTGTTGTAGCAGATGTCGAATACCCAATAGCTCTCATGCTGGTTCGCGCCCAACAGCTCGGTTTGCAATACCACATGGTTGGCCAGCAAGGTAAAGGCGACAACCCCGCGATCCTTGCCAAAGTATTTGCGCGCATGGCGTGCCTTGAGCGTTGGATTGGCTGCGGCAAATTTTTGTCCGTCAACGCTGCCGTAGAGCACTATCGATGGAGTAGTACGGAAATATGGGCCGCGATAAAATTGCTGATCTGGTCATTCGCGCCGATCAGGGTGGCCGGGCGCAAGTGTTGCTGATGCGTGGCTTCCAGGACGTGATATGGGATGTCACAGGTCTCGGCCATGCTGAAATTGCCATGGTTCATGGCTTGGGCAATAATCACAGCCATCAAACTGTCTTCGTCGGCGATCTTCTTTGCGTAGCGTGGCTGCAATGGCGTCATTGCCGACAGGAAGTGGCATTGATCATTCACAAAGCGGAATACGTCGGCAATGTCGTGCGCTTGGAGCTTGGCGTAGAAGCCCTGTTGCAGCAGTTTGTCCTTGTCAGCCTTGGGCCGGTGCCAAGTCAGTTTTTGCCTATCTGAATCGAATTCCAGGTGCTCAAGTTTGCCGTTGCGCAATTCCTCATCGAATG
>CAIJXJ010000238.1 GCA_903824575.1 uncultured Methylobacillus sp. | reverse complement strand
CGCCAGCCCTCTGGCGCTTTGCAATGACAATCACGGAAGCCAGGGCCTGAGTTTTCCGGCGCGGCGCTCGCGCTTGATTTCAGTCGAAACTTTTGTGCAAGCACGTTCCACCTGTCTCAGAGTCATGCCGTAATCTCCCGATCTACGTTGTTTGTAAACTTTGATTTTCGCTTTCATTTCCCGATGCAAGACTGGCTGAAGCTGGAGTCGAGCAGGTCTTCCGTCGTCGTTTTGCCGACGATTTTGCCACACCGGTGGCCTCCGGCAAATAAAAGCACGAACTTGTGCGCAAAGCTCCATTTTCCCCGATTGTTCTTGGCCGATGGAATTTATGGATAATATCTGTCAATCAATGTCTGGCCAGTGACTGCAAGCACCATGGTACAGAAAAGGATCACTATTATGCCAAACACCTTTTCGGACACGTTTACTTTCATGCCAAACACCTTTTCGGACGCGTTTACTTTCCGATTATAGAACACCAGCAAGCTTGCTACGGCGAGCGGTATGAAGTACCGCCCCTGGATACCACGTATCATCTTTGCCCTCAAACCAGTATATGAGATGTACAGGCTTGTCGCAATCAGAACCACTGTTGCAACAGACATGCCGATGATCAGTACCCGATCCCCCCATTTCAGCGGCCTGCCATCACCTTTGTCAATGAGGGCCACTGCAATCAGGACGGTAAGGTAGGTTGGCCATATCCACGGCGGCAGCCACACGTTCAGCCAACCCAAGGTACCCACGAACCATAACAAGTAATTATCCCAGCGATTCGATAGCATCTGCCAGAGCATCACAGCGTATTTGAGCGGATATGACAGTACGAACATCAACTGCTCATGCGGATGTGCCCATTCCTCCACGACCACTATGTTCCGGACCAGTATTAGCCAGATCAGGTTGGCTACAGTCGCTGCACCAATTGCTCCAAGACATAGCATCGTCTTCTTCTTCCAACTTCCAAAACGCTCGACGGGCGTCATGAAAGTAAGGACCGCCATCAGGAAGTACACCTGTTTGGTCAGTGCGAGCAGCACACAGGTTGCCACTATCGTCATCCACTCGCTGGGCTCGACAGAACCTTTTCGCGCAAGCGCACTCCTCAGGATCAAAGCAGTCGTCAGCATGGCCAAAGCGTTGGTCATCACATCTGCCGATGGCGACGCCGAAAGGAAGACAGTCATTGGCATCAGAGCAATCATCACCATCACCCACTTGAAAACTGGTATTACCCGGATGGCGATAAACACGATTAACAACCAGACCAGAAGTGTGGCCATACGCGATGCGTACAGTTGCCCCAAAGCAGAAAGCCCCATTAGCCCGCCGACCCACACCCCCGCTACCGCTGGTCCATAGGCCACGGGCGAATAGAGGGCTGTGTGTTTGAACTCAAAGAAACGCCTGGGTTCCTTCGCAAAAGGTTCCCTCAGCAGTTTATGCACAATTGCCAAGTCTACCTTCTTGATATTTGGAAACGGCTGATAGGCGTCGAAGATGCTCTGAGGCAGCCAGCCCCCGACTTGGCCCTGGTTCTTCTGGGCAATTAGCGTTCCTTCAGACAATTGAAACACGCGTGTAAAATGAGCATCCTCATCCGGCGACTGAAAAGGCGGATTCACCGTTGCCATAAAAAGCCCCGCCACGAACGCAATGATAAGAAACGCGAATTCCGGTCTGACGATGGGAAGACTTGGACTCTCCGGGGAGGGATCAGACTCGCATATTGGAATGTTTCCCAAGTTCATCAAACATAAAAAGGTTGGCAGCGCGACCCGTCTTCCTCAAGTGTAAAGGCAGAAAATCATTTCGGAGGCTTCAACTGCAATGTATTGGCCAAAGCTGGCAAAGGCCGCATATTTTCTTCACCCATTCGCGTCCTGCTGCGTGATTACTTTCCGATACAAAACTGGCTGAAGATCGAGTCGAGCAGGTCTTCCGTCGCCGTTTTGCCGACGATTTCGCCGACGGCGTTGACGGCGATGCG
>CAIJXJ010000237.1 GCA_903824575.1 uncultured Methylobacillus sp. | reverse complement strand
TGCTCGAATAAAAATGCCCGCTGTGCCAGAGTCTCTACGCCTTCCGCAACGACGCTCAGGCCCAGGGAGTGACTCATTGCCAGGATCGCACTGACGATCGCGGCATCGTTTGGATCAAAGGAGATGTCGCGCACAAATGAGCGGTCAATCTTGACCTGGTTCAACGGCAGTCGTTTCAGATAGGAAAGCGACGAATAACCCGTACCAAAATCATCAAGGGAAAAACTCACCCCTAGTCGCCGCAGTTCGCGCATGCGTTCGACTGCCTCATCAACGCGTTCGAGCACCACGCTTTCTGTTAGTTCAAGTGTAATTCGCGTCGGGTTGACACCGAAGCGCTCAATATTTTTGCAAATCTTCGCAACGAAGTCCGCCTGGTGAAACTGATCAGCACTGACGTTGATCGAGAGCTTCAAGGCGCTTGTGTCCGGGCTATTCTGCCACTGCCTCAGTTGCGCGAAGGCCTGCTCGACGACCCAGTCCCCAATCGGAATGATGAGCCCGCTTTCCTCTGCGGCAGAAATAAAGATATCGGGGGAAACAATGTCAGCACCTAGAGGCAGCCAGCGCAGTAAAGCCTCCGCGCCAACCACAGTCCCCTCCGAGTTCACCTGAGGCTGGTAATACAGGCTGAACTCCTTGTTCGTCACCGCACGCCTCAAGGCGTCAACCAACGAAGTGCTGGCATCAATCGCCGCCTGCATCGCCGTATTAAAGACACGTACCGCATTGCGTCCCCGCTTCTTGGCATCATAGAGGGCGACATCGGCCTGCTTGAGCAGGGCATCGACCGAGACGTCCTGGCCACAGAGCAGCGCCACACCAATGCTGGGAGTAATGTAGTAATCAGGCCGCCCATTGGACAGAGCATATGGCCGGGACAACTCTGTGTGGATTCTCTGGGCGATGTCTTCGGCGCGCGCTGCCGCTGCCGCCGCATCTTTGCCGAGTTGTTCAATAATGATGACAAACTCGTCACCGCCAAATCTGGAAACCGTATCTTCGCGCTTGACACAGGCCGTCAGGCGTTTTGCAACGTCGATCAACAAGTGATCACCGACATCATGACCCTGCGTATCGTTGAGATTCTTGAAATGATCCAGATCCAACATCAGCAACGCACCGTAATCGCAACCCTGCACGCTACCTGAGAAGACCTGACGTAATCGATCCAGCAACAGGCGACGATTCGGCAGGGCCGTCAGCGGATCGAAGAAAGCAAGATTGTAAATCTGGACTTCCGCCATTTTTCGCTCAGTGACATCCATGCAAAAACCCATGACAAAATCACCCGGCAGTGCGATCGCCCGTATATAAGCGACAAAGCATGATCCATCATTCTTGCGCAATGTGACTTCTTTTTCGTTCGAACCCGTGCTGCGTACCGTTTCAAAAAAGCCCAACTGTTCATCCGGCATGTCAGCAGAGGACAAGTCCCCCATGCGCATCGCTGCCAACTCACTTCTGGAAAATCCGAACATCATGCTGATGGCTGGATTGACGAGCAAAAATATATCGTTTGTGTCGATGACAAAAATGCCCATCGGTGCGTTTTCGATGTAGGTACGGTAACGCTCTTCACTTTCTCGTAAATCATGCTCGAGCGATACGCGGCGCGCGACTTCGACGGTCAACAAATCATTCTTGTCCTGCAGGTCTAGTCGGTTGCGATTGGATTCAACAACATCTGCCTCAAGCTTATGCGTGTGTTCCCGCATTCGGTAGATCCACAGCGCGCCGAGGATAAGAATCAATGGGACCGCACTGGCCAGGTAAAGAAACAACTGAGAAGTGATATGTCCGTAAAGGACGGTCGCTGGAAGTATCGTTACCAGCGAATGCTCGGTGTCCGGGATGGGGGTGCGCAGCCCAAGGTTATATTCCGACGACAAATTGAATGTATTTGGCAGGGCTGCGGTTCTGAAACTTGTCAGCGCGCCTGGCGGCAATTTGGCAAGCAATCCGGAGGCGTCCTGGCCGAGAACAACATCGCCGCGCAAGCCGAGATCCTTGCCATCCCCAGTGATCACAAACTGATGGAACCCCAGTTCTGACATCGAGGTGGACAGATAGCGTGACAATACCGTCAGACTGGAGGTGGTCACGATAAAACCTGCTGGCTGCCCGCGGTAATCGACCGGCGCAATCGTGGTGACTTGACGAAGCGCCTGGTCAAAAATTCGGCTGACCGTGTTTGTGTCAGGCAGCACAAACGTGGCAGGCGAGGCACTCGGGTCCGTGTCAACGAGAGCCACACCACTTTCATCAATGTAGCGGATACGCGCATACACTTGCGCACCCATAATCTTGGTCTGTGAAAGTTTCTGCCGGAACGTTTCTTCGATCGCGGACAGATTAGCACCCAGTCCATACCGCATGGACATGCCCAGTGCCTTATTCGTGAGATAAGTCTGAATTTCCGGTCCGGTGGCGAGATTGCGTGCGAACCGTTCTTGCTCAGCCATGAAATCACCGAGCACGGCTGCAGTTTGCATGCTGTCTGACAACAACCTCGCCTCGGCGGCCTGACTCAATTGCCTTTGCGATTCATAGGCATTGGTCAGCAGTGCTGCGACATAAAGCAATGACAAGGCGACAACGCCCAGTACCAACCTGTGGCGCAGTGTTGTCGACCACACGGCGGCACGACTCAGCATTTAGGTTTTCTTGTTAAAAAAGTCCGGGAAATATTGCCGAATTCCGGGGTAATACTTGTCGACCAGTCGATCATACGTGCCATCTGCCTTGATCGTGCGCAAATAGTCGTTGAAGGCATCGCGCAATTTCGGCGCATCCTCGGGAAATGCCGACGCCAGAATCTGCTCTTCGGATATTGGGCCGATGACTTTGAACTTTCCAGCCCACTTTGGCATGTCCAGCATCAGGTCCGGGACATCAAGCAGCGACAGGTCGGCCTCTTTGTTGAGCAAGGCTGGCACCATCTCGTTGATGTTAGTGCTTCGGGTGTACAGGTGTAGTTCGTAGCCTTTGTCCTTGAGGCCATAGTTGGCCGGATCGAGGCACGTTTTTTCCATCACAAGCAGGCTCTGCGCACCAATCAACTTTTTGGTTTCCACGATGTCACGTCGCAGGTCAGCGCTATCTTTAATGGGCGTCAGGGCCGAGTCAGCACGGGCAATCAACATGACCTGTGAAGGAAATGTAGGCTCAGAATACAGCAGCACTTTGGCACGCCAGGGCAGATATGTGAATCCGGTGGCGATCATATCGCCCTTGATGGGAAAGTCTCCTTCAAGCCGGACCTGTCCATCCGCAATCACTACGTTCTTACCCAGCAGATCCCGGATCACTGAATAAAAGTCGGTATAGACCAGGGTGTACTTGACGCCAAGATGTTTTGCAAAGCCTTGCGTCAACTCGACATCAAAACCGTCTCCGGCACCCGTCACAAAGTTCGCGTATCGAATACCGAGGTGCCGCAGCTCTCCTCTGGCCTGAATTTCTGCAAGATCCGCTGCCTGAACGGCAGACAAAAATGTCAGCCCCGAGACAGTCAACAACAATCTAAAAAAAAGTAGGTTCAGTCGCTTCACGCATATCCCTTTTTGCCGTTAATCAAGCAGATTCGTGCCTGCAAGTGAACACCCTGATCATCACAGACCAAGCCTCTTGACGGCATGAGTCGTGACAACGATATCACTAAGTATCACTCTTATCATTATTATTATATCAAAGTGATGCTGCAGCGCGTCACTTTTAGACCAAATTGGGGTTGACAACAATACGCCCCTTAACCTCCCCTTCCATGAGCGCGTGTGCCATGGGAATCACATCCGAGAGTGAAATTTCATGGGAAATCGCACTGATCATGCCTGCATCCACTTCAAGCGCGAGCGCGGCCCACGCAGCCTGACGGGTCAGGAGGGGTGCCATGACGCTGTCTATCCCTGCCAGCGTGATGCCCCTGAGGATGAAGGGTGCGACGGTCGCAGGAAAGTCCATCCCTTGCGCCAACCCGCACGCCGCAACAACGCCGCCATATTTGACACTGGCGCAAACGTTGGCCAACGTGTAGCTGCCAACACTGTCAATCGCGGCGGCCCAGCGTTCCTTCTGCAAAGGCTTGCCCGCCTCAGACAGCGTCTTGCGGTCTATGACTTGCGCCGCGCCAAGCGCAAACAGTCTTTCCGATTCCTGCGGCCTGCCGGTCGAGGCAATGACCCGATACTTGCGTTTGGCCAGTAAGGCGACTGCAAAACTGCCCACACCGCCATTTGCACCGGTCACCAGGACATCACCCGATTCAGGCGTGACCCCTGCGCGTTCGAGCGCCTGAATGGCCAGCATTGCCGTGTAGCCTGCCGTGCCGATGGCCATCGCATCACGGGAAGACAAACCGTCTGGTAATTTAATCAAGTAGTCCGCCGGCACCGAGGCGAGCTGAGCCAGGCCGCCCCAATGCGTTTCGCCTACGCCCCAGCCATTGAGCACGACCATATCGCCAGGACTGAAACGGGGATCACGACTCTTGAGCACGCAACCGGAAAAATCGATACCGGGCACCATCGGCCAATGACGCACCACGGGTGCCTTGCCGGTGATTGCCAGACCGTCCTTATAGTTAATCGTGGAGTAATCAATTTTTACCGTGACCTCGCAGTCGGGTAACTGTGCCTCGTCCAGGTCCGCAACACGCGCTTGCGTGCCAGTGCCATCGCGTTCGAGAAAGATTGCTTTGAACATAATCACGCCTGCCTGTGATAAGGACAACGGTTAGCCAACGAGATGCTGCCAATCTGTCGAACGTTACCAGAAACTCTCACTGCCAGAAACCCTCACAGGCCGGCTCAGGCGTCGGGCACCTCACGCGTACTTTTCGATCGAACCAGCGTCCTGTTAGTGCCCACCACCCGACGCATCGACCACGCGGTTGGGCTTGGGTGCCAGCCAGATCACACACGCCGCCAGCACGAAGGTGAGTGCGACGATAAACATGATCTGATTCGTGGCCAGCATGACACTCTGGTTATTGATCAGTTGATCCACCGTCTGCAAAGCGGCGTCACCGGTCATGCCCGAGGCCTCCAGCATCGACTGCACACCCTGATCGACGTCCGACAGACCCACCAGCTCGGCATGGTTGCGACTCGTCTGGTTTTCCCAGGCAGTGGTCACCAGTGAAGTGGCAAAGGCACCCGACAGCGTGCGCAGAAAGCTCATCAAGCCAGCCGCCGAGGCAGTTTCTGCAGGGTCAACACTCGCCAGGGCCAGGCCCGTGGTTGGGACAAAGAAGAACGGCAGGCCCAACCCCATTGCCAACAATGGCAAAGAGATGTCCCAATACGTCATGTCGGTCGTGGCAACCGTGCGCCACATCGTAATCATGCCGATCCAGATCACGCCGAAAAAAACCAGGCGACGTGGGTCAACCTTGCTCGACAAGCCGGCGGCCAACGGCGCCACCATGATTGCCAATACACCCGACCAAGCCGTCGTCTTGCCGGCCTGTGCGGCGGTGTACCCCATGTAGCTTTGCAACCAGAGCGGCGTCAGGACATTGGCGGCGAAAAAAGCAGCAAAGGCCAGGCTGATGGTCAGCACGCTGACCGTAAACCCACGATGTCGAAACACCCGCAGGTCGACAATGGGGTGTTCGGCGTGAAGCTCCCAGATCATGAACGCCGCAAAACCAATGGCTGCAGTCAGCGCGAGGCTGACAATAAAATTCGACGAGAACCAGTCCAGTTGCTTGCCTTCGTCCAGCATCAGCTGCAACGAACCGACCCAGATGATGAGTAACACCATGCCCACCCTGTCAATCGGATCTCGCGCCAGAATATTTTCATAGCGCTCAAGCAATTTCCAGGCAAAAAATGCACAAGCCAGGGCAATCGGCACGTTGATATAGAACACCCAGGGCCAGCTGTATTCATCGCACAGGTAGCCACCCAAAATGGGGCCCACGACCGGGGCGACCAGCGTCGTCACTGCCCACAGACCAACGGCCGCAGGAGCCTTGCTAGGCGGAAATATACGCAGCAACAGTGTTTGCGACAACGGCATGAGCGGCCCGCCCGCCATGCCCTGGCAGACTCGCGCGAACACAAGCATGCCTAGCGAATTCGACAAGCCGCACAACATGGAGAACAAGCCGAAAAAAGCCATGGATGTGACGAACACGCGCACCGCGCCAAAACGTGCGGCAAGCCAGCCCGTCAACGGAACGGTGATGGCCTCGGCGACCGCATAGGAGGTAATCACCCAAGTGGCCTGGCTCGTTGCGGTGCCCAGGCCGCCACTGATATTTGGCACCGATACGTTCGCGATGGTCATGTCCAGCACCGCGATAAAGTTGGCGACGGAAAGCAGCAAAGCCGCGACCCACAGCATTCCCCCGGAGAGTGGTGCCTGGCCATGCTCCAGGGGTGTAGACAGGCGCATTGTGCGAAATCCTGGAGTTAGTCTTTGCCGTGGGTGCGCGTATCAATGGTGACTGCCATGGATAGCCCGACCTTCAGCGGATTGTGTTCAAGCTCGGTGGAGTCCAGGCTGATACGAACGGGCAGGCGCTGCACAACCTTGATCCAGTTTCCCGTTGCGTTTTGGGCAGGGATCGCGGCGAACGCCGCACCAGAACCGCCAGAGAAGCCGACAACCTTGCCTTGATAGGTCACCGAGTCGCCATAAATGTCTGCATGCAGGGTGACGGGTTGCCCGATCCGTACCTTTTCCAGCTGGCCTTCCTTGAAGTTCGCGTCGACGTGCATGTCCAGAATGGGCACGACAGACATCAGTGGCGTGCCGGCCTGCACACGCTGGCCGAGCTG
>CAIJXJ010000236.1 GCA_903824575.1 uncultured Methylobacillus sp. | reverse complement strand
CGGTATATCCAATGCCGCCACGGTTTTCCATTTGCCAGCTTTGGGCAGCACCCTTGCTAATGACATCCAGAACCTGTTTCATGTCCAGTCCTGCAGCCTGACCGAAAGCGACGCCTTCAGACAAACCTTGAACCAGGCCAGCGATACAGATCTGGTTGACCATCTTTGCCAGCTGGCCAGCCCCGACAGGGCCTACCAGGGTCACCGCGCGGGCCATGACAGCAATCACATCACTTACAGCCGCAAATTCGCCTGCATCACCACCGCACATGACGGTCAGCATGCCATTGACGGCACCTGCCTGACCACCTGAAACAGGCGCATCAATGAATTTCAGTGATTTTTGTTTGGCGATTTCATGCAGTTCCCGTGCAACGGATGCCGATGCTGTCGTGTGATCGACATAGGTTGCACCGGCATGCATTCCAGCAAAGGCGCCGTCAGCACCCAATACGACGCTCCTCAGATCCTCGTCGTTACCGACGCATGAAAAGACGATTTCAGCACCCGCAGCGGCTTCGCGAGGAGTAGCCGCTGCACGACCACCAAACTCGCTGACCCATGCCTGTGCTTTTTGAGCATTGCGGTTATAAACCGTGACGTCATGGCCCGCCCGGGCGAGATGACCCGCCATGGGCAATCCCATTACTCCCAAGCCTATAAAAGCGACTTTACGGGGCGCTGAAGCTTCGTACGATCTTGCGTTGATGCTGGACATCGATCAATCCTCTTCAACGAACGCTTCGGTCCGCTTTTTGCTGATTGAAGGCAGAGCAACAATGACAACTAGCAGCAAGGCGATTGCTAAAAGTGAGGCTGACAAACCGCGGTCCAGGAATGTCATGTAGTTACCACGAGACAGCAACAGTGCGCGGCGGAAGTTTTCTTCCATCAGCGGGCCCAGAACCAGACCCAGCAACAGAGGGGCACCTTCGCACTTCAGTTTACTCCACAGGTAACCGATGATGCCAAAACACGATGTGGTGATGATATCGAACGTGTTGTAGTTAAGTGAATACACACCGATCGTACAAAACACCAGAATCGCAGGGAACAAAATGCGGTAAGGCACTTTGAGCAGTTTGACCCAGATACCCACGAGCGGCAGGTTCAGAACCACAAGCATCAGGTTGCCAATCCACATGGATGCGATCAGACCCCAAAACAGCTGTGGGTGGCTCGTCATCACCTGAGGACCAGGTTGAATGTTGTGAATCGTCATCGCACCGACCATCAGCGCCATCACAGCGTTACCTGGGATGCCCAGGGTCAGCAGTGGGATAAACGATGTCTGAGCACCAGCGTTGTTTGCAGCCTCAGGACCGGCTACACCGGCAGGGTGGCCTTTACCAAAACGCTCTGGGTGCTTGGAAATTTTCTTTTCAAGCGTGTAGGAAGCAAACGATGACAGCACCGCACCACCACCTGGGAGAATACCCAGCATTGAGCCCAGAGCTGTACCGCGAACTGCTGCAGGCCATGACTCTTTAAACTCTTGCATATTTGGGTAGAGCGAGCCCATCTTTTCTGACAGATTCACACGGTTTTCTTTTTGCTCGAGGTTGCTCATGATTTCAGCAAAACCAAACACACCCATCGCAACAATCGCAAAGTCCAGACCGTCTTGCAGTTCAGGTACGCCAAAGTCAAAACGCGCGACGCCTGAGTTAACGTCTGTACCAACCATACCGAGCAGCAAGCCCAGCAAGATCATGCAGATCGCCTTGATCAGTGAGCCAGAAGCCAGCACCACAGCGCCGACCAGACCCAGAACCATCAGCGAGAAATCATTCAAAGAGATTGGAAAATCGAAGGCCATGAGTCTTTCGAAACTCAAGGTCTCGGTAGTTTGCGTATATGACTATTTGACCGGTGAGTATTCGTCTTACGAGGAGAAGGATATGGTGAGATTTGAAGAGCGGCTTCAGACGGCGGACCTCCTTGTCGGGTTCAATGTCCGCCGCTTTGACATGGCGGTGCTCCAGCCCTATCTTTTTAAAACGGTTGAACAATTCCCGGTCCTCGATCTCTTGGATGATATCGAAAAGGCGCGCGGGCATCGGGTGAGTCTTGACAGCGTGGCGCGCGCGACCGTTAAGGAAGGAAAGTCCGGCGACGGGGCGGAGGCGCTCATGCTTTTCAAAGAAGGCCGCATGGAAGAGCTTAAAAAATATTGCCTGGATGACGTGCGCCTGACGAAGAATGTCTACGAATACGGCTGCCGTGAAGGTAAGATCTATTTCACATCGACCTGGGATTTCAAGACCTATGAAATCCCGGTGGGCTGGAAGCAAGCGACCGGAGAATTCCTAGAAAAGAGATTTGCGCCCAAAACCGATTTTCCGACAAGTTTGTTTTAAAACCCCCTCACCTTAATCCTCTCCCTCAGGGAGAGGAAAGGGAGAGGAATAAAGTAGACGTTTGATTATGACTAATATTTCAAATATTCCTTTGATTTTCATAAGCGTATTCTTCTTGGGCCTTGGCCTGAACCTGACGCCATGCGTCTATCCCATGCTTTCCATCACGATCTCGCTTTTCCGAGGGTCGGAAGGTGAGCCGCACGGCCGCGCGTTCTTTAAGGCGCTGGCGTATGTGCTTGGCATGGTGACAATGTACAGCGCCCTCGGGCTTGTGGCGGCCATGACTGGGAGTTTCTTCGGGGAATGGCTCCAGAATTTTTGGGTCCAGCTTGTGACCGGCATGGTCGTGGTCGGTCTGGCACTCAGCATGCTCGGCCTTTATCAATTCCGCCTGCCCTCCTGGCTCATGCCGTCGCGTCAAGGAGCGTTCAAAGCCACACACCTCAGCTTTTTTATTTCAGGGCTTCTCGTGGGGATCATCGCGGCGCCGTGCATGGGGCCTGCGGTGTTGACACTTCTGACCTTCGTGAGTGCGCAGCAGAACATGGCTTTTGGTTTTTCACTTTTCTTTGTCATGGCGCTCGGACTTGGCCTTCCTTATCTTGTTCTGGGGACCTATTCCGGGCTTCTCGCGAAACTGCCGAGGTCGGGGGCGTGGCTTGTCTGGTTCGAACGGCTGATGGGTGTGGTGCTTCTGACATTCGGGATCTTTTACGTCGCCATCGCTTTCAGGTGTCCGTTCCTGAAAGGAATCGTGCCGGGCGCGCTCATCGCGGGCGGTCTTTATCTCGGGTGGATCGAACGCTCCGCGCGGCTTGCAAAAAGATTTTTTGCCTTTCAGTGGATCCTTGGGACCTTCGCCGTGGTGATCGGCCTTTTCTTTTTTATTGCGCCCAAGAGCGGGCTCGTGTGG
>CAIJXJ010000235.1 GCA_903824575.1 uncultured Methylobacillus sp. | reverse complement strand
TCAGCAACATTCTGCGGTTGAATCCGCAATCAATGCTCTCGGAGTCCATGGTCTTGATCTCTGTCGAGATCATGGTCTTTATGGTTTCAAGCGTTACGTCGCTCTGGCTGTGGTCGCCCGAAACATCCATCGCCTTGGTGCCGGAGTGAAAAGCCATGGGGGCAACTAAGCGCGGTCCCTACCGGAAACGGGCAGCGGAACAACTGGCAGCATAACGTTTTAAGTCGGTCGCCGACAACTCTCAGGGAGAAGTGCGCCCAAATTTTGCGGAGATCAGGCCAAAATCAAGCGCAAACGCAATATCAAACAATCGACTATTAATTTATATGAATTTTTTGTTTCTGCCGTTTCAAGGTCGATGTTTTTTTAAAATCAGCCTTTTTCTTTCAGGCACTAGTTATCTTTGACGGCTTTTACCGGCGCTTTTCAAATGTCCCTCACCCTCGCTCTCCCGTCAACCGTTAGCGTCTATCCATGTTTTTAATTGACTTTACTGATGCAGACGAGTAGTAAAATGAGGTAATAATGTATTTCTTTCATGGGGAGAATAAATGAATCTGGCAAATACTTTCCTCTACACATAAAAACCTTTCATTTCAGTCTATTCCTGACGGGACGGATTGGCGGGATTGGCGGAATGGCGGGACTCTGGCGAATTGGCCCCGCCAAAGCCCCGAGTTGGCAATGGAAGCTCTCAGGGCAATGGTGCACTGAATAGCCGGACCGTCTATGGAGTATCTTTCAGATAAACCAAGGGAGTTCCCGCTGATTCTGTCTCATACCACTCAAAGGCAGAGCAGAATGAGGATGTAAACTTCGGCGGAATGTATGCAAGCCAAGCCCAAGCACATTTGGCCTTCAGCTTCGGTCCGTGCGAAAAAAATCCCATTACTGTGTTATCAATACTCATATTTGCTGCAATTTTGCAGGTTAGGTCAACTAGCCTAACCCATTTCTAATGGTTGTTTCAACGAAAGGGAGAAATCATGGTAAATGACATTTTGTTGCATCCACAGAACTGTGAATCGATTTTCTTCAAGGTCCTTACGCCTAACGATGACGCGGGCCGGCACGGTGTACTTGTCCCGACTTATGCATATGCCATGTTTCCTCCTATCGAAGGATTTGATGCCACTGCTGATTTAAATTATACCGAAAGAGTGACCTTCCTCGGTGAACAGTGTGGCGATGGTATCTTAGGAAGCTATAAACACTACCACCGTTACCCAGAGAGAAGGCTGACCCAACTACCTCCATGTTTCAATAATGCGGCCATGGGGACAGCTATCCTCGTTGCCAAGCTTGCCAACCTTCCCTGGACGTATGAAATTCACATCCTTGAACCGGGGACAGTAGCGTACACTGACATTTTAGACGAACTTGGTTTGGTTGAGCCAGATGCCGGTGCTTACTTCCTCGACCTTCAGCATACTCCACGGGTTGACAACCATTTTTCCCCTTCTCTACCAAGACTTCTTGAGCTTTTTGATGATGTTAAATCGAAGGGTTACATTAAAACATTGCGGGGTGGCCCGACTGGCGTTGGTTACACCTTCGAAACGCTTCTGGGTATAGAGGAAAACAATAATAGAGGCCCTGATTTTGACGGGATAGAGATTAAGTGCTACAGGCTCAAAACCGGTACGACTAACATCAAGAAGAACCTTTTCCTGCGGGAACCCCTATGGATTGATGCACACGATAACATGGCTGAAAGGGTCAGGGGATATGGCTATATTGACGAGGGTGGACGCCCGGCGCTATATTCTGCAGTCACTGTATGCCCGAATTGTCATGGGTTCAGCCTCGAAGCCGACGCAGATGATGAGAAAGTTTATCTGGCCTTCAATGGGGATAGAGTTGCAGAGTGGACATACGCACAGTTGCAGGAACGGCTTGATGAAAAACTGACCCACGCCGCATTTATCGGCGCTAAAAAACGGGGGACTGCTGCTAAAGAAGAATTCTTTTATAAGGAATTTAAATATTGTCGTCATCCTTCAGTTGTAGCGTTTACCGCGTTAATCGAATCCGGTCACGTCACGCTCGAACTTAGGATGCATATTAATGATAACGGAACCGTCAGGAATCATGGCACCGCTTTTAGACTTCTGGACGACAACATGGCCGACTTGTTTGCTGAGGTCAGGGGGATGAGGGAATAATCGCAGGTCTTGACGCGCGACTACAGGGGGTCGAATGTCCCCTTATCTCGGTGGGGTTAGATGTATGGTTAAACCAATTTGGAATGACTGATATTTGCATTTCTTACACCCCAGATTTCAGAATCACAAGTGCTTGTTTTAAGCCATGCGACAATATCATCAGCAATTTGTTCAACCGGACTCCGGTGTTTTCCCTTCAGAGCACATTCCCATACTTTAAGCACTCTCCAACCCTGCTCATGTAAAGATGTTTCCGTGAGTTTATCGACCACCTTGTTTCTATTGATCTTATTCCTCCAAAAAACTTCATTACTGGAAGGCCATTTGAACAAATGACAGTCATGACCATGCCAGAAACAGCCATGGATTAGGTGTCCTTGTCAAACACTTTCGCAGTTTAATTCCTGACACTGAAAGACGTGGAAG
>CAIJXJ010000234.1 GCA_903824575.1 uncultured Methylobacillus sp. | reverse complement strand
GGCCTTGAGCAATCCCTGTTGGCCGAGCTGATTACGATATTCAACCGTCCCGCCTTGCAGACCGCCAAGGGCGATGTTTTCGGTCGCATTTACGAATACTTTCTGAACCAGTTCGCGCAAAGCGGCGCACAGGAGGGCGGCGAATTCTTTACGCCGCCCAGCCTGGTGCGCATGATCGTGAATGTGATCGAGCCGGACCACGGCGTGGTGCTCGATCCGGCTTGCGGTTCGGCCGGCATGTTTGTGCAGACCGGCCATTTCATTGTAGAGGTGCGCCACCAGAGCACGCACGAGATCGACATCACTTTCTACGGGCAAGAGAAGGCCGACCTGAACAGCAAGCTCGCGCGGATGAACCTGGCCGTGCATGGCCTGGAGGGCAATATCCGCATCGGCAACACCTTTTACGAAGATCATCACCAGATGCTGGGGGCATGCGACTTCGTGATGGCCAATCCGCCGTTCAATGT
This sequence comes from uncultured Methylobacillus sp., assembly GCA_903824575.1. GTDB lineage: Bacteria > Pseudomonadota > Gammaproteobacteria > Burkholderiales > Methylophilaceae > CAIJXJ01. The sequence goes on along the minus strand of CAIJXJ010000234.1, from coordinate 1,485 downwards.
GGACGGCGTGCAAGCTGCCAGGATCAAGAGCCAGGTCGGCGAAAATCTGACCGGACGCTTGCCGTTCGGCTTGCCCGGCGTCACAGGGAAGTCCAAGGGCAAGGCCGATGGCGAGACCATTTCCAATGCCAACAGCCTATGGATTCAGTATTTTTACAGCTACCTGAACGATAACGGTCGCGCTGGTTTCGTCATGGCGTCCAGCGCCTCGGATGCCGGCAACAAGGACAAGGACATCCGCCAGAAGCTGTTGGAAACCGGCCATGTGGACGTGATGATGTCCATCGGCCCAAAGTTTTTTTATACCCGCAGCCTGCCCTGCACGTTGTGGTTTTTCGACAAGGGCAAGCCGGCCGAATTGCTGAACACCGTGCTGATGATCGATGCCCGCAACGTCTACACCGTCGTCTCGGCCCGTTCTCATGTATTCACCGATGAGCAGCTGGCCAACCTCAGCGCCGTTACCTGGTTGTACCGGGGCTGGCATGAGAAATTCAATACATTGCTGGCAAGTTATCAGGACAAGGCCAGGCTGTATTTGGCGCAGTTGTCTGCACGGCTTTCCGATGACGAGCTGCAAGTTGAAAAGCTACGTCTGGCGCTGGTTAACTTCGGCAAGGCGACAGCCGATAAAATTGCCGTCGCCGCCTTGCGTGACAAGCTGGGGGATGAGCAAGGGATCACTGACGAGGCGCTTGAAGCATACCGGGGCGAACTGGCGCAGGTGGAACAGCAGGCATGGCGTGCGTCATTGGATGCCGCTAAAGTCGCTGCGATGCCACTACTCACGGCACAAGGTGTAGAGCACAAGGCATTGCAAACACGGCTAGAGACAATCAATCCGATACTCAAGGCTGCGTTGGCGGCTTTGGAGGCGCGCCACAAAGCCTGGCTGAAGTTGCTCGATCTGGCGGAGAAATCGTTGCGGGCGCGTCAGTGGCCTGGCTTTGCAACCGAGGCGGTGCGCGATGCAAAGAAGGCGCTGCTGCCGCGCGATGTCAAGAAGCGAGAACAGCCGACGGTGCGGGATCAGGGCGTGGAAACGTTCAAGCGTGCCGGATATTTTATTGCACAAGGGCATTGGCTGCTGAGCCGATTCCCGGACGGGCAGTACGTCGATGTGCCGGGGCTATGCCGTGCGGTGACGAAACAGGATATCGCGGACAACGACTTTTCGCTGACGCCGGGGCGATATGTAGGCGTGACGCTGGGTAGTCAAAGTGACAATGATGGCGAGGTGTTCATTTCGAGGATGAAGGAAATTCATAGCGAACTGGCTGAGTTGAATCAACAAGCAATTTTCTTTTCAGAAATCATTCAAACCAATTTTACGGGTCTATTGGAATGACTTGGGCTGAACGGAATTTACAAGATTGTGTTACGTTTTATTCAGGTGGAACTCCTAAAAAAGGAGTTACTCAGTATTGGGGAGGAGATATTCCATGGGTTAGTTCTGGAGAAATGACTAATCAGTTTATATCTGAG
>CAIJXJ010000233.1 GCA_903824575.1 uncultured Methylobacillus sp. | reverse complement strand
CGTTTCTAATGCCGTAATTTGCTGATATCCCGGTAAGAAAAAGAATCTCCGCGATGTGCGATTATTTTGTAACACCTTTCGAATAAGCGTCAATCCAAAGTTGAGGAAACAAACAAGTGAGATCAGGTACGAGCCGTTGGTTCGATTTTGGATTGACGCTTGAAGAACTATGCCGCGTGTCGTGAGCTATGGGGTTTCAATCGGGTACTTGTGTGTTTCATACAGATAAACGGGTGAAGCAGTGCAAATAATGTCCGTTTTTAGATGAAGCTGATCAGTAATGGGTAGAAGAAACGTTACAGATTGTCCCATTCTTGACCGGATGATGGAAGGACATTCGATTTTGGGCAATAGAACACCCTGGCGAAACAAAATGCTTTTTTCGCAGGAAACTGGCAATATGGGATTTACAATACAAACCATTCTCATCTAATAAACTCCGGCGGGCTTTTGCATCTAACGGGAAGTAACTGTTCTATTCTGCACATCTTGCCTTTCTGACAGATGGGACAGACAGTGACATCGATCCCGCAGATCCTGAGCAACTGCTCCCGCCAAGTCTCCTTACTGGTATTTTCTTTTGTGGCAGTTTTAGCACCACCTATAATCTTGCGGCAGGCAGCAATGTTGTCTTTACGATTTCTGTTTGCCAGCAAACCGAAGTGACGTATCCGTACATAACGTTCGGGTAATACGTGAAGCAGGAACCTCCTGATAAATTCATCTGCCTTCAGCGTCATGGTCTTTTTACGGCTATCGTCGGCATAATCCCGCCAGAGAAAAGAAACATTGCCATCCCGGTTGGCAAGGATACGGTTATTACTGATGGCTATCCGGTGGGTATATCGGCCGAGGTACTGAAGAACACCTTCAGGGCCACCCAAGGGCGGTTTGCAATAGACAACCCACTTCTTTTCATAGAACCGTTTTCTGAAGGTTTCGAAGTTGCCTGGCTCTTTGAGATGACTGATACTGCCAGGAAAGACAAGAGCGCCTCTTTTGAAGCAATGCTTGAGATGATCCAGGAACTTGCCGCTGAATACCGCCGACATGACCTTTACATGAATAAAGAACCTCCTTTTAGATGATACCCAGCGACTGCCGTCAGAGGATAGGCCTCCCCCCGTGACAATACAGTGGATGTGGGGATGATCCATAAGGTTCTGTCCCCAGGTGTGCAGAATGCCGATCGCCCCTATGCTTGCGCCAAGATGTTTAGGATCATTGGCGAGTTCCATGAGCGTCTCGGAGACGGAGCGAAAAAGAAGATCGTACATGACCTTCCGGTTCATTGATACCAGGTGATTCAGTTCCGAGGGAATGGTGAAGACCACATGAAAATATTCAATCGGTAGAAGATCTTCACTGCGGGCCTCGATCCATTTTTCCTTGGCCAGGGTCTGGCATTTGGGGCAATGCCGGTTCCGGCAGGAGTTATACGATATCTCCAGATGGCCGCAGTTATCGCACTTATCCTTATGGCCGCCAAGGACAGAGGTTCTACATACCTCGATGGCGCGCATGACTCTCCAATCACTACGGGACAACCTATGGGATTCTCTATACGCAGGGCCGTGTTGACGGAAGATATCCGCCACCTCGATTCCGCCAGATAATAATGTTCGCATCCGCTTTCTGGATTACGAATCCTGGTTGGCTGCTCTATCGAGGGGGCTTATGACCTGGGACAGATTCAACCGGCTGACATGCAGATAGACGGTGGTCGTTGTGGGAGACCGGTGCCCTAGAAGAAGTTGAACATGGTGAAGGCTCGTTCCCGCTTCAATCAGGTGGGTGGCAAAACTGTGTCTTAACGTATGCACACTGACCGGCTTGGTG
>CAIJXJ010000232.1 GCA_903824575.1 uncultured Methylobacillus sp. | reverse complement strand
GCCTAACGTCACCATTGGTCGCAACGTCATTTTGAAACGTGCTGTCATCGACAAGGGGGCTAACATTCCTGATGGCATGGAAATCGGCGTCGATCTGGAACAAGACAGAAAACGCTTCCACGTGTCGGAAAAGGGCATTGTCCTGGTCACCCCTGATATGCTGGGGCAGAGTCTGCACCACGCCCGGTAAAGGCGCCAGACACTCCACTCAGGGGGCGATTCGAAGGTGAATTGGCCTCCTTCACTATATTATTGAAATTCCCAGTTCATGCCACAACTTCGCAAACTACATGTCAACCTTTACTGGCACATGCACCAACCGGATTACAGGGATTATCTGACCGGTGAGTATGTGCTGCCATGGACCTATCTGCATGCCATCAAGGATTACACCGACATGGCGTATCACCTGGAGCAGAACCCACTGGCGAAGGCGAGTTTCAATTTTGTGCCGGTGTTGTTGGATCAACTGGAAGACTATGTCGATCAGTTTGCCACGCAAAATATGCGAGATCCCTTGCTGGCGCTGTTTTTGGTCTCAGATGGCGACAGATTTTCTACGGCGGAGCGGCAACTGATCCTCAACAGTTGCTTCAAATGCAACCATGAAAAGATGATCGCCCCATTCCCGCAGTACGACCATCTTTACCAGTTGTTCAAGTTGACTGAAGCCAGCGGCGTGGAAAATCTGGATTATCTGTCCGATCAGTATCTGCTGGACCTGCTGGTGTGGTATCACTTGGCCTGGAGCGGGGAGAGCGTGCGGCGTGAGTATCCTTTGGTTGTGCATCTTATGGTCAAGAGTTCGCGGTTTACCGCTGCTGACCGGCGCGATCTATTCGACCTGATGGGGCAGTTGATATCGGGCATCATTCCACGCTACAAGGCTTTGCAGCAGGCCGGGCAAATCGAAATTTCCAGCACGCCGCATTTTCATCCGATTTTGCCTTTGTTGCTTGATTTCACTGCCGCCCATGACAGCATGCCGGAGGCGGCATTGCCGGAAAGTTCAGGCTATCCTGGCGGATTGCCTCGTGCCAACGCCCACATAGCGTCAGCGATCGAGAGTCACTATCGACGCTTTGGCGAGCTTCCGCGCGGGATGTGGCCAGCAGAGGGGGGGGTCTCGCATGCGGCGCTGATGTTACTGGCTGAGCACGGCATGGCCTGGGCCGCGACCGGGGAGGGTGTGCTGGGCAGCAGTTTGCGCAAGGCTTATGGCGAAGCCTCCTTGTTGCAACGTCAGCATTATCTATACAAACCTTACCGGGTGACAGACGGTCGCAGCGAGATAATGACTTTTTTCCGTGACGACAAGCTGTCCGACAAGATCGGATTTGAGTATTCGAAGTGGCACGGGCCGGACGCTGTCAGTGACTTCCTGCATGAACTGGAGCACATCTGGCATGTCACCGATGCGGATGAAACGCCGGTGGTCAGCATTATTCTTGATGGCGAGAATGCCTGGGAGTACTTCCCCTATAACGCCTATTACTTTCTGACCGGCATGTATCAGGCCTTGGCCGATCACGAAACCATTGAAATGAGTACCTTCAGTGAGACTGTGCGCTACTGTGCATCCATCGCCAAAAACGAGGAATTGCTGGATCTTGAAAGCTTCCACGGCGCTAATATCGTGATGCAGCCTTTGCCAACCATCTGCGCCGGCAGCTGGGTCTATGGCAGTTTCAGTACCTGGATCGGCTCGCCAGACAAGAATCGCGGCTGGGATCTCCTGGTCGATGCTAAGAAATGTTATGACCAAGCCCTGTTGGATAATCGCCTCACTGCAGACGAAAAAATCATGGCTGAGCGTCAGTTGGGTGATTGCGAGGGATCGGACTGGTTCTGGTGGTTTGGCGATTATAATTCGGGGGCTAGTGTTCAGAGTTTTGACCGGCTCTACCGCCGCAATCTGGCCAACCTTTATCGATTGCTCAAACTGCCGGTGCCCGAAGTCCTCGACCATGTCATCAGCTTGGGTGGCGGAGATCCGGAAGGTGGCGGCACCATGCGTCGCGGTGAGGCTTAATCGACATTAATTTAGGATTAAAAAGAATAAACCAAGGAACTTTCATGACCAAATCCGTTGCACTTCTGTTAGGCGTGCATGCTCATCAACCGGTCGGCAATTTCACACATGTGCTCGATGATGCACACCTGCGTTGTTACGGCCCGTTTCTACAGGTACTTTACCGGTATCCCGATTTTAATTTCGCCATTCATATCAGCGGTTGGTTGTTGGAGTACATGCTCAGGCATTACCCTCAGGACATGCACTTATTGCAGGAAATGGTCAAGCGCGGTCAGGCCGAACTGTTTGGCGCGGGCTTCACCGAGCCGGTGCTGGCAGCGGTTCCGTCTAAAGACCGGGTTGGCCAGATTACCAAACTGTCAAGCTACCTGCACAAGAAACTGGGGCAGACCCCCAAGGGTGCCTGGCTAACCGAGCGGGTGTGGGAGCCCACCGTGGTGCCGGCGCTGGGAGATTCCGGCATCGATTATGTCACCGTGGACGATTACCATTTCTTGTGCACCGGCAAAGAGGCGGCAGACCTTGATGGCTTCTACACGACTGAAGAGGATGGGCGCCGGCTAGACCTGTTCCCGATTTCCGAGTCCTTGCGTTACCGCCTGCCGTTTTCTCCGGCACATGAGGTGGTCGGCTATCTGGAAAGCCTGGCAGACGATAGCGGCCAAGCGGCAGCTATCTACTTTGACGACATCGAGAAGTTTGGCATCTGGCCGGAGACCTTTGAGTGGGTTTACAAGAAAGGTTGGCTCCGTGATTTTATTGAGGGCGTGCTGAAATCATCCATCATTCATCCCATGCGCTATAGCGACTATCACGCGCAGTCCAAGACCCGAGGCGTGGTCTACCTGCCAAGCGCATCCTACAGTGAGATGAACGAATGGACTCTGCCGGTACCTGCCGCTCACCATTACGGTGACATGGTTGAGCGTGAGAAGCAGCAAGGTCGCTGGGAGGTTAGCAAGCCGTTCGTGCGTGGCGGCATCTGGCGCAATTTCTTCATGCGTTTTCCTGAATCGAACTGGATGCACAAGCGCATGCTGGCCTTGTCGGCGCGTTATCACGCGCTGCCGGAACAGGTCAAAACGCCAGCCATGCTGCATGAACTTTACGAGTCTCAGGCCAATGACGCTTATTGGCACGGCCTGTTTGGCGGCCTCTATCTGCCGCACCTGCGTCGTGCCATTTATAACGCCTTGGTAAGGCTCGAAGCTATGCTGGATGCCGTGGACGTCCGCCCTGCACGCAGCCAAGTGGATCTTGACTTGGATGGTTATGACGAACTGTTCCTGCAAAACGGCACCTTGCAAGCCGTGATCAAACTCGATGGTTCGGCCTCGCTTTGCGAGTTCGATGCCTACAGGCTCGCGCACAACTTCGGCGACTCGCTGGCACGCCAGACTGAGCATTACCATCGTAAGGTGCATGCCAGTCACGAGCATGGGCCCAGCGGGGACGGCATTGCCAATCCGCATGAGCGCATGGTGTCCAAGCATGAAATTACTGATGCCGACCTGGTCACGGACAGTTGCTCCCGTAGTCTGTTTCGCGACAGCTGGGCTGAGCGTGATGGCAGCGATTTCAGACCGATCATTTATGGCCCGGCTAGCGGAGGAAAATTGGCTGCAGCCAGTTTCGTGGGGTATGCTGGACGGAGTGCCATGACTAAAAAAATTGCGATCAAGAACAATGTATTGCAAATATCTTATCGATTCCAGATGCCGGTCAGCGGATACTTTCGTATCGAGATCAATATCGCCATGCCGAGCTGTGATGGTCCGGCAGGACGTTTCCGCATCGGTAATGATATTGCCGGCGGCTTTGGCCAGGTACTGCATCTGGATGCCATGAAAGAAATCGTACTGGAGGATGAAGTGCTGGGTGGCAGTCTCAAGTTGTCTTGCAGTATTCCTGGCATCCTCAATACCAAACCTCATTTCAGCGTGTCACAATCGGAGGCCGGATTCGAGAAGATCATGCAGGCGGTGACGCTGGAACTGAGCTTCCAGGTGAATGCGATCAGCCGAGGGCTGGATTTTGAGCTGGAAGTGAATTGACGAGCATGCTGATCGGCGTCGATGTAGGGGGCACCAATTTGCGCATCGGCGTGGTCGATGGGCTCAGGGTGGTCAATGAGGTTCGCATCCATGCGGATTTCTCAGTCCTGTGCCGGGGCAGCACGCCGGCACAGGCGTTGCAGGCTATCCACACCACCCTTCTGGCGGTCTTGTCCGATACCCTGCGGCAGCATCCTGGCGTTACTGCAATCGGTCTCGGCTTCCCCGGTTTCATTGTAGCCGGGCGTGTAGCGCAATCACCCAACCTACCAGGTTTGCTTGACGTTGATCTGGCGACACCCTTGAGCCAGGCCTTGAATTGTCCGGTGAGCATTGAAAACGATGCTCTGGCTGCCGCCTATGGCGAATACCAGTTATCGCTTCCCTCACCCCAACCCTCTCCCGTTAAAGGGCGAGGGGGGTTGAAAAGAGGGTTGATCTATCTCGGCCTGGGTACCGGCGTTGGCGGGGGCCTGATTGCCAAAGGTGTTGCCTATCCAGGTGAGCATGGCGTAGCGATGGAAGTTGGCCATATCCTGGTGGAGCCTGAGGGCCGACTCTGTGGTTGTGGCAATCGCGGATGCATGGAGCAATACGCCTCGGCTTCCGGAGTTGCGTTCAGCTATCTAGAGGCCACCGGAAAACAACTGGATGCCCACCAAGTCGCCCTGAGGGCCGATGCTGGAGATGTCCATGCTATCGCCGCCTATGATCTGGCCGGCGAAAAATTGGCTCAGGCCCTGGCGCAGATCATTAAAATTGTCGATATCGGACATGTTGTGATTGGCGGTGGCATGAGCGCTGCCTGGATTTGGCTTCAACCCGCTTTCGAGAAACGGCTGGATCACGACCTGATTCCTGCGCTGCGGGGAAAAATACAGATCAGCCTGTCACAGGCTGGTGATCAGGCCGGCATGATAGGAGCGGCGTTATTGGCGCATGCCATGCCGGTGGAAGCACATGTGTGACAATATTGTGGGCAATCTGCCGGCTAAAAATACACCAAAAATTAAATAGTCAGCAGCGAGAAGCAGGTAGCCTGGGTCTGTAAATCAAACGTATCAAAATTGACAAGCTTAAAAGAGGTGAAATTATGTCACGCGCAACTATGACCATCGTCCTACTTTTGGTTTTGGGTTTGAAGTCGTCACTGGTGTTGGCCGAAGAAGAAAAAGCGCCAAATTTCAAAGAGGATACTCTGACCGGTGATTGGGGAGGAACCCGTACCCGGTTGTTCAAGCAAGGTGTCGAGATTGGAATCACGCACAAGAGCGATGTGCTTTCCAATGTGTCTGGTGGCATCCAGCAAGGGACGGCCTGGCTCGGGCATACCGAAGCGCGGATTGGTTTCGATCTCGAGAAATTGCTGGGTTGGGATTCCACCCGGGCGTACGTTTATGCACATAGCGACCTTGGCAGCAAATTCAACGCGAATCATGTCGGCAGTTTTGTCGGCGTGGACAATATTGAAGTCTCGAAAAATACGGCCCAGTTCTTTCATGCATGGATCGAGAAGAGTTTTTTAAAGGACAGTCTGTCGCTACGCGGCGGCATATATCCTATTGATTCTGAATTCTACGCAACCGATACCACTGCCTTGTTTCTGGCTCCTCCTTATGGCATGTCCAACGAGATTGCCCAGACTAACAAGCCTGCCATCTTTCCGACGGGCGCATTGGCGCTACGGGCGAAATACCTCACACCAGGCAAAAATTTCTATTTTCAGGGGGCTGTGGTAGATGGCGTAGCCGGTCCGCACAGCAATTTCTACACCGGTCATGGTGAAGGCAGCATGGCCATCATCGAGTTTGGGTACACCCCGCAGTCTGAGCCCATATCCGCCACAGCACAGCCTGAGGCTGCCTCCTCTGGTGCGCAGTCAGCGGCCCCGGCGGATACCGGGCATGCGGATGGTGTTGCCTCAGCGGAAGCTGCCGAAACACCGGATATTGCGGAAACTTTCAACAAGACCGCCATCGGCTTCTGGCGTTATACCGCCAAACAAAATGACCTTCTCGATGTCGATGCCCTGAGCTCCCCTATGCGACGTCACAATCAGGGCGTTTATTTCCTGGCCGAGCGTACCTTGTATGTGGAAAAGGCGCATCCGTCCCAAGGGTTGGCCGGCTTCTTGCGCTTTGGCACTGCTAGTGAGGATATTAATGTACTGGATTGGACGGCAAGTACGGGACTGCGCTATCACGGTTTGTTCCCTGGTCGCGAAGATGACATCACGGGCATTGCGCTCACCTACAACCACGCCAGTGACAAATTTCGTCGCGTTAATGCTGCACAGCGAGCAGAAACGGATTTTGAACTGACTTATCGTGCCCAGATCAAGTCTTGGCTCGCACTTCAGCCTGATCTCCAATACATCCGCCATCCTGGCATGGATAGTGTGCGGAGTGATGCCTGGATTATTGGCTTCAGGACGGAAATTGTTTTCTGATTCTGCTGGTCGACTCTCCGGCCGTCCGGACTGGAGCGTGTTGTAATGATTGAATTAAGGGACTATTCATGAAAAATTTAACTTTTCGTGCCACTACCATGCTGGGTTTCGGCACGGTTATTGCCATTTTTACCGTGATCGTGTCCATCTGTATCTTTGAGTTGCACCAGATTCAGCATGGTGTACACGATATTGAAAATGATGTGATTCCTTATGAGTTGCTGGCGGACCAGATGGCGTTCGATGTCGTGCAGGTACAGCAATTTCTGACCGATGCTTCCGCCACCCATGACCGGGACGGTTTCAAAGACGCTGCAAGCCACGCAAAATCTTTCCGAGACGGTGTCGTGACACTCAGGCAGCATTATGCGGACAATCCCGAAAAGTTGGAGGGCCTGCAAAAACTGGCCGCTGGTTTCGATGTTTATTATGAAACTGGTCAACGTATGGCGGATACCTATATCAGCAAGGGCGTCGATGCGGGTAACGAAATCATGAAGCAGCCCAAGACCGGCTTTGATGCGGTGGCCCAGCAACTCACCGTTAAAATGTCAGAGTTTCGAAACACGGAAATCAGTTCAGGGGCTGGCCGCGTGAGCGCGGTCAATGTCTCGGCCATCAATGCGAGAAATGTCAGTATCGTTGGTGGTTTGCTGGCTGTGTTCCTTGGTTTGGGAATAGCCTGGCGTATTTCCGGGAATCTGCTTGGCCTGCTCGGCATCGAGCCGGTGTATGCCAAGGGTATTGCCAAGGAGATCGCCAAGGGGGACTTGTCGCGCGACATCGTAGTGAGTTCTGGCGACAATTCAAGTCTGCTGTATGCGATGAGCCTGATGCAGGTCAGGTTGCGTGGCATGATTCGGGAGGTGACCAGCAATGCCAATGCTATCGTTGGCACTGCCGAGCATCTGGCCGACGCGGCTCAAACCTTGCTGACAGGCTCAAACCGGCAAAATGATGCGGCCACCAGCGTGGCTTCAGCGGTTGAGGAAATGACCGCCAGCATCCAGCAAATCGCCAATAATGCGGATCATTCAGACCGGATTGCCAAGCAGGCTGGCGCCATTTCGGTTCAGGGTAGCCAGGTGGTTTCCGATGCGGTGGATGAAATGAACCGGATTGCCGGGTCGGTGAGTGAATCATCCGGCATCATCAGTCGTTTGGGCGACAGTTCACGCCAGATCTCCGAGATCGTCAAGGTGATCAAGGAAATTGCCGATCAGACCAATCTGCTGGCACTCAATGCTGCCATCGAGGCCGCTCGTGCCGGTGAGCAGGGTCGCGGTTTTGCCGTGGTGGCGGACGAGGTGCGCAAACTGGCCGCCCGAACTGCGCAATCGACGCAGGAAATCTCAACCATGGTGGACGAAATCCAGAAGAGTGCAAGCAATGCAGTGACCAGTATGGAGCTAGGCACCCAGCGCGTAAATGAGGGGGTGGTCAAGGCCGAGCTTGCCGGCAGTTCCATGCTGCAGATCAAGGAAGGCACGGAGCAAGTGGTGCTGACTGTGGTTGGCATCACCGATGCGATCAAGGAGCAAAATGCTTCTGTCGGGCAGGTGGCGAGCGAGGTGGAAATGATCGCCCGCATGGTGAATGAAAACACCATGGCGGTTAATGACCTAGCCCAGACCACCTCGAAACTGCATGAGCTGGCAGGGGCGTTGCACGAGTCCATCAGCCACTTCAAGGCTTGATTTTTCGTTTCAGGGTTTAAGGGCATTCATGCGGCAAATTTTTCTCGATACGGAAACCACAGGCTTGGACCCGGCACAGGGTCATCGCATCATCGAAATAGCGGCGGTCGAAGTGATCGACCGTCGTCTCACCCGGAATCATTTTCATGTCTACCTGAATCCTGACCGTGAGATTGATCTGGGTGCGCAGCAGGTGCACGGCATCTCGCTGGAATTCCTGCAGGACAAGCCACACTTCACCGATGTGGCGGCAGAGTTGCTGGATTTTATTGCCGGGAGCGAAGTGGTGATTCATAACGCGCCATTCGATGTTGGCTTTCTCGATCGCGAACTGGGCATGATGGGTTTGCCCGGCATTCGATCGAGCTGTGCCGGCGTTACCGATACGCTCAAGATGGCCAAGGACATGCGTCCGGGGCAGCGCAACAATCTGGATGCCTTGTGCCGTCATTTCGGCATTGACAACTCAACCCGCACTCTGCACGGTGCACTTCTGGATGCCGAGTTGCTGGCAGATGTCTACCTCGCCATGACGCGCGGTCAGGAAAGCCTGATGATGGAGATCGAAGAGTTCTCGCCGGTGACCGGGGATGCGTCCAGGAAAGTGCGTAGCATGCCTCTACGCAGGTTGCAGGCGGATGAGGAGGAGCTGGCGGCGCATCGGCAATACATGACCGGTCTGGACAAGGCGGCTGGTGGTACCAGTGTTTGGACCCGGATGGAAATTGAAGTCGTCAGCTGAGCGCGTCGGCCCAGCTATTGGGTGTTTCAAACAGGCGCACCCGCTCAAGCTTCAGCTGATTGCCGTAGCTGTCACGGTACAGCGCATCAAGCAGACGGAAGGCTGTCGCCGCCATGTTTTCGGCTGTTGGAATGCAATCCATGACCACGGTCTTGTGGTCGGGCAAGGACAGCAAGAAATCCAGTACCACGGTGTCGTTCTGGTAAACCAGAAAGGCATGATCCCAAACATCCACCACAGCTTTGCGGGCGATGGCTTTGACGTCCGAGAAATCCATCACCATGCCGTCGTCGGAAGCACCTTCCCGGGAGATGATCTCGCCAGACAGGGTGATTTCGATGGCGTAGCGGTGCCCGTGCAGGTTGCGACACTGGCTGTTGTGGCTAGGAATGCGGTGGCCGGCGTCAAATTCTAGGCGGGTGGTTATTTGCATGCGTGAATTATAACAGGCCGCTTTGATCTTGGCCGAGACAGATGCTCCGGTGACACCGGCACAATTAAGAATATTGTGATCCTGTATATCAGTTGCGTTTATCTATGGCGATGCATCAAAGTATGAGAAAATAATAGAATCCTGAAGAATTGTTAATCTATCGCTGCAAATGTCTGGGCGATTGAACTGCCAGTTACCCATTTAAATTAAGAAGAGATGAACATGCAAACAGCAACAGCAGATATCGGCCTCGTCGGCCTGGCCGTCATGGGGCAGAATCTGGCCTTGAATATCGCTGATCACGGCTACACCATTGCAGTATTCAACCGTAATGCGGACAAGACGCGTGAATTCGTTGAGCATTGCGAACGGAATGAACCGTCGCGCGCCAATGTCATCGGCTGTGCGGAAATGGCGGAATTCGTGCGTACCATCAAGCGTCCGCGCAAGATCGTGCTGCTGGTCAAGGCTGGCGAGGCTACGGATGCCACCATTGAAAACTTGTTGCCGCATATGGAGGCTGGCGACATCATTATCGATGGTGGCAATGCCCATTGGCATGACACTACGCGCCGCGAGAAGCGCTTGAGTGGCCTCGGATTTGCCTTCATAGGTTCCGGCGTATCTGGTGGCGAGACCGGGGCGCGTTTCGGTCCTTCCCTGATGCCGAGTGGTACCTTCGAGGCCTGGCAGTCACTGGAGCCGATCTGGCGTGACATCGCGGCCAAGGTCGATGCTAATACTGGTAAACCGCTGGAAGGTGCTGCCCCAGGCAAGCCAGTCAGTGGCGGCATTCCTTGCACTGCCTATATCGGACCGAATGGCGCTGGTCACTATGTCAAGATGGTGCATAACGGCATTGAATACATCGACATGCAACTGATCTGTGAAGCCTACTGGCTGATGAAGAATCTGCTGGGCATGGATGCGGGCGAGATCGGCAAGATCTTCGAGAAATGGAATCAGGGTGAACTGTCCAGTTTTCTGGTTGAAATTACGGCAGATATCCTGCAGCAAAAGGATCCGGATAGCGACGGTTTTCTCGTCGACAAGGTATTGGACGCCGCCGGCCAGAAGGGCACCGGCTTGTGGACCGCAGCTAATGCCCTGACGCTGGGCATCCCTGCCAATGCCATCGCCGAGGCCGTGTTTGCGCGAGCCCTGTCGGCCTTGAAAGATGAACGCGTCGCTGCCAGTAGCTTGTTGAAAGGCCCCGTAGTTAAACTGGAGCCTGATCGTGCGGTGCTGATTGAGGCGATCAGGAATGCCTTGTACTGTTCGAAAATTTGCGCCTACGCGCAGGGTTTTCAACTGATGGCTGAAGCGCAGCTCGAGTATGGCTGGCAGCTTGATTTTGGCACCATTGCCCAAATCTGGCAGGGCGGTTGCATCATCCGCGCCGGCTTTCTGCGCAAGATTACTGAGGCCTACGGACGCAATCCCGGACTCATGAACCTGATGCTGGATCCGTATTTCCTTGAGGCCATCAACCAGGGCCAGTATCAGTGGCGTCAGGTCATGTCGCTGGCGGTGATTAATGGCATCTCGGTGCCGGCGTTCGGTTCAGCTATGGCGTATTACGACGGTTATCGCAGTTCCACGCTGTCGGCCAACTTGTTGCAGGCGCAGCGTGATTTCTTCGGCGCCCATACCTATGAGCGAACAGATAAGCCCCGTGGCAAGTTCTTCCATCTGGATTGGTCGTCAAGCGAACGCAATCAGGTTGAAGTCTAAGCTATTGCTGCGGTTGCTTGCAGAATATTCGCCGGATTGAATGAGAATCTGTTCATGCCCGTGACATGGGCATGAACACGTAAAACCTTAACCGAGCCAGCCGCCTGCTGGTTGTCATGGCGTGTTCTGCTTTGCAGCTATGCGATTGTCCTGATTAAAGACCTGCCAGGGTTCTGATGTGCGCTGTGGCGCTGTCCGCTAGCGAAATCAGATCATAACCCCCTTCCAGTACCGATACGATACGATCCTGTGCATGGCTGCGCGCGACATCCTTAATGAACTCTGTGATCCAGATGTAGTCATCACGCACCAGGTTGAATTCGGCCAATAAATCATCGCGGTGCGCATCGAACCCAGCCGAGATAAACAGGATCTCGGGCTTGAAGCGCTCCAGAGCAGGGGCGAATTCCCGTTCCACGGCACTGCGGAAGTCACGGCCACTGGTGCCTGCCGGTAGTGGTACGTTGATTATGTGATCATTGCCGGATGTCGCACCCTGGTAAGGGTAGAACGGGTGCTGAAAGGCAGAACACAACAGCACATCGGGGTTGTGTTGGAAGATGTCCTCGCTGCCGTCGCCATGGTGCACGTCAAAGTCGATGATGGCTACGTGAGCTACGTTATGGTGGGCCATGGCATGCGCCACGCCAACCGCCACGTTGTTAAATAGGCAGAAGCCGCCGGAGCGCGAGCGGCCTGCATGGTGACCGGGTGGGCGCACGCAGCAGAAGGCGTTGGGTGCCTGGCCCGTCATGACCAGATCAGTCGCCAGTACGACGCTGCCCGCCGCACGCAGCGCCGCTGTCAGCGTGTTGGGCCCGATGGCGGTGTCCTGGTCAAGATGCACCAGGCCGGCCAGCGGGGAGGCCTGCCGTAGCTGCTGGATATACTCCGCAGCGTGGATGCGTTCGAGTTGTTCAATGGTGGCGAGCGGGGCATCGTACAACTGCAGGTGATCAAACACCTGCGCCGCGATCAGCCGGTCACGGATTGCCGAGATGCGCAGTGGGGACTCCGGATGGTTGTTTTCCATCAGGTGCAGCAAGGTGTCTGGATGGCTGATGAACGCCGTATGCATTTATACCTGTCTCAGCCTTTAGCTCAATTCCAGACGCAGCTTATGATAGGCCTGCATCCTGATTTCGCTTATTTTCCCTGAGGCGACCGCATTCAGCAAGGCACAATCGGGTTCCACCAGGTGGCGGCAGTTATTGAAGCGGCATTTCCCAAGCAAGGGCCGGAACTCGGGGAAAGCCAGTTCCAGCTGATCGGTGCTCAAATGGTTAAGGCCGAATTCCTGCAGGCCGGGGGAGTCGATCAGGTGGCTGTTCGCGTCTAGATGGTACAGCCGCGCCGAAGTGGTGGTGTGCTTGCCACTGTCGAGCACGGCGGAGACTTCCCGGGTGCGGATGTTGAGCCCCGGTAACAGCGTGTTTACCAGAGTGGATTTCCCCATGCCGGATTGGCCGACCAGCACGCTGGTATGCCCGTGCAACAGGGGTCGCAACTGATCTGCATTGGCCAGGGCGGACAGTTGCTGTACCTTATAGCCGAGTGCCTCGTATTGCTCCAATTTTGCCCGTGCGGCGGGCGTTTCAGGTAAGTCGCTCTTGTTGAGTAAGATCAGGGCGCGGATCCCTGCCGCCTCAGCTGCGATCAGGCAGCGATTGAGCAGGTCTTCGTAAAAGCTCGGTACCGCCGCCAGAACAATGACCACCTGCGTCACGTTGGCTGCCAGATATTTCTTGCGGTATTCATTGCTGCGGTAAAGCAGACTGTTGCGTGGCAGCATTTTTTCCACCACACCCTCATTGCCGGAGGTGAGCTTGATTTCGACGCGGTCACCACAAGCCAAGTCCGTTTTCTTGCCACGCGTGACGCAACTGATCAGGCGGCCGTCGGCGAGTTCTACGTCATAACGCTTGCCAAAGGCAGCGATGATGACGCCGGGCTGGTCTGATGCTGTCAATGGATGGGCCTGAGAAAGATTTTGCTGGGGATCATTATTTGGCACCATTGTACACAGCCTGGCTTGAAGGTGTGTTAATCCGGCATCCAGTGCTTGATCGTCGGTGGGCCGTTCCAATCAATAATCCTCATGCGATGAGGTCGAGGACCATCTTAGCGGTGGATTCGACTAAATCGTCAAACCTTGCCAAGTGCCCATTATTCATACCCGGGTACTTAAACTCAAGACGAGCTGAAGCATTTGCGTATTCTGGGGCGGCCCCAAGCTGATTAAAACCACTGCCTAGCCGCGTCTGGGCTCGCGAACAGAATTAAATAGGATTACTATATCCCTGAAGAGCTTGGAAATTGCCCTGCTGGCTCTAGTGCAACGATAGGCGTCCATGATCTGTCGCTAAAAAAGGGAAGCATTATGAAGATCCACGCGAGATTGATGTTGTTGACGACTTCGGTCGCCCTGGTCGGGATGATTGTTGCGCTCGGGACTTCTTCCTACCTGACTCGCAGTGCGCTGGATGTTGCTGCGGAAGAAAGGCTTTCACTCGCCCTGTCGAACCGCTATGACGCGATTCAACGTCGATTCGACACGATGGAGGCTGAACTCAAGATGCTGGCGGTTTCCCGTGCCGCCAAAAGTTACCTGCTGGACTTCAGCGAAGGCTATGCGAAACTTGGTAAGACTGCCCAGACCCAGCTGCAGCAGAGCTATCTGCCCTCCGGGCGTGATGGCCAACTGACATCTGGCCTGTCGGCTACGCCCTATGGTCAGGGGATCAATCTGGCCTCAGGATTTTTTCAGCAACACCTCAAGGCCTACGGCTGGCAGGATATTCTGCTGGTTGACCCGCTAGGTAATGTGGTATTTAGCGTATTAAAGGAGGCTGATTTCGGCACCAATCTGGTCACGGGGCCATGGAAAGATACCAAACTGGCCGCTGCTGTGCTTCCCTTGCTGCACGACGCCGTGCCGGGAACCTTGAGTTTCACGGATTATGCTTTATACCCGGCCAGTCGTAATGAACCAGCGAGCTTCCTGGCAGCACCGGTTTTTGACGAGATCAGGCAAACATTTGTCGGTGTGTTGGTCATCCGCTTGCCTAAAGATCCACTCAATCAGGTTACATTGAATACGACCGGCATGGGGGAAACCGGTGAAGTCTTTGTGGTCGGCAAAGATGGCTGGATGTTGAGTGATTCCCGCATGATCGATGCAGATACCACGTTCAAGAAAAACGTTAATACCAAAGCTTCGAGAAGTGTCCTCTCAGGGAAAACAGGAAAGTTTGTTGCGCTTGATTATCGCGGGGTAGAGGTTGTGGTTGCGTTCAAACCGCTTATCCCGTTTGCCGACGCCCTTGGCGACAGGCCGCGTTGGGGGGTGATCGCAAAGATTGATCGGGCCGAGGTGCTGCACCCCTACGAGCATCTGCGGAAAATCCTATGGTTGGTCGGTGCCCTGCTGGCGCTATTTGCGATTTTCCTCGGCTACTGGGGGGCACGCAGCATTTCGCGTCCGCTGGTGGGCATCAAGGACGCCCTCACCAGGCTCACACGTAACGAGTCTGTAGATGTTCCGAGTCTGGAACGAAAAGATGAGATCGGTGAAATAGCCATGGCTACCGAGGGCTTTCGCCAAGTCACGGAACAGGTGGCGCACGATCACTGGCTGGCCGAAAATGTCTCGGCTTTGACCACCGCCGTCTCCGCTGAAACCACCGTCAACCGGGCCGCCGATCAGGTTCTGCATTTGCTGTGTGATCTCCTTGAGGTGCCGGTAGGCGCCATTTACCTGCTGGAGCAGGAGCGTTTTCAGCGCGTCAGTGCGCATGGTCTCGCGCGTCGCAGCCAGGCCGCAGACAGCTTCGAGATGGGGGATGGTGTGCTGGGGCAGTGCGCCAGGGACGCTCAGGCGCAAGTTTTGTCTCCAGTGCCGGCGGGGCTTTCGGTCATCAGCACGGGATTGGCCGAATTTCCTCCACATGAACTGGTGCTGTATCCACTTGCCCACAAGAACAACGTGCTGGCAGTGCTTGAACTTGCCGCGACGAAATCCCTGACGCCGAATCAGCATGAATTCCTCCAGGCCGCTACGGCGGCCTTAGGCCTGCACTTCTCTAATTTGCAGGCCGCCGAGCACAATGAGATTTTGCTGGCCGAAACCACCCGGCAATCGGCGGAGTTGCGCACCACATCCCTGTATGCTCGCAGCCTGCTGGAGGCCGGTCTCGATCCCTTGGTGACGATAAGCCCGGATGGCCGCATCATGGACGTCAATTCTGCCACCGAGAACGTTACCGGTGTGGCACGTGGGTCCCTCATCGGCAGTGATTTCTCCGATTATTTTACCGAGCCGGAAATGGCGCAGGCTGGCTATAAGCAGGTCTTCACGCAAGGCTTTGTCACCGATTATCCGCTGGCGATTCGACATGCATCGGGCCGCATCACCGACGTACTTTATAACGCCAGCGTCTTCCGCGACGTAGAAGGGCAAGTGGCGGGGATCTTTGCCGTAGCGCGTGACGTGACGGAGAAGAAGAGGGCTGAAGCCAAGCTCAGGGAGCAGCAGGATGCCTTGATGCGAAGCAATGAAGAAATGCGTGCCCTGACGGAAGAGTTGCAGAGTCAGGCGGAGGAAATGAAGGCGCAGAACGAGGAGCTCAAATCCAGTCAGGAGGAATTGCGCTCGCAACAGGAAGAAGTCCAGCACAAGAACCAGGTGCTGGAATCACAAAGTGCGCAGCTTGAAGAGTTGATTTCCGAGGCGAATCAAAAGGCCGATGATCTGGCGCGGGCAAACCAGTATAAGTCCGAGTTTCTGGCGAACATGTCGCATGAACTGCGTACTCCCCTCAATAGCGTGCTGATCCTGTCCAGAAACCTGGCCGAAAATGACGAGGATAATTTGACTCCGGATCAAGTCGAATCGGCCACGGTGATCAGTGAAAGCGGGACCCAGTTGCTTATCCTGATCAACGACATCCTTGATTTGTCCAAGATTGAAGCTGGCAAAATGGAACTGTTAAAAGAGTCATTCCTGCTGGAGGACCTGGTGACCTATTTGCGGCGGGTGTTCTTGCCCCAGGCCGAGAGGAAGCAGATTGCATTCGACATCGAGCTTGCCCCCGACCTGCCACCAAACATCAACACTGATCGGCAACGCTTGACGCAGGTGCTGTCCAATCTGCTGTCAAATGCGATCAAGTTTACCGATGCGGGTAACGTGACCTTGAACATTGGCCGTCAGGGCGATAATCTCGAGATTGAAGTAAAGGACAGCGGTATTGGCATCCCATCTGACAAGCTGGAGCTTATATTCGGTGCATTCCAGCAGGTGGATGGCTCGACCA
The DNA here is from genome assembly GCA_903824575.1 of uncultured Methylobacillus sp. Lineage (GTDB taxonomy): Bacteria > Pseudomonadota > Gammaproteobacteria > Burkholderiales > Methylophilaceae > CAIJXJ01. The sequence continues at coordinate 2,208 of CAIJXJ010000232.1, read as the reverse complement.
GTCGCAAATATGGAGGTTCAGGCTTGGGGCTCGCCATCAGCCGGCATCTGGCCGAACTGCTGGGGGGCAAGATCGACGTCAAGAGCCAGCCCGGGCATGGTAGTAGTTTCACACTGCGTTTGCTGGATCAATTCACAGAGTCCAATCAGGCCGGCACCGTGCGTCTCCCGGCTGTTCAGACACCCCCCAGGCAGGCGCCTACAAATGGGAGTAGTGCCATCCTGGTGGTCGAAGATGATGTTCGTTTGTTGACTATTTTGGGGCGGATGATCAAGGGTCTTGGTTTTACGGCCATCTGCGTCGAGTCTGCAGAACAGGCTTTGCTGGCGCTGAAGAAGGAGGTGCCAGCGGGTGTCCTGCTTGATCTTGGTCTCCCCAAGATGAGCGGCATGGAGATGTTGCGCCTGTTGAAGGAGGATCAGCGTACTGCTCAGGTTCCCGTCTATATCATGTCAGGCGCCACTGATAATGGCGAGGCAAAGGTGCTGGGGGCCCTCGGGTTCCTGAAGAAACCAGTGACTCGGGACACCATTGCGGCCGCAATCAGGGTGATGGTTAATGCTTCAGAAAGTGTCGGATCGGCCACTCAGGGCAAGCGCATCTTGCTGGTGGATGATATTCCAGCCGATATCAAGTTTATCCAGAAGTTATTCAAGTCCGATGCAGTCGAGGTCGTCTTGGCGAATAGTGGCAATGATGGTATTGGATTGCTGCAGGCACAGCACTTCGATACGGTGATTCTTGACTTGCAATTGCACGACATGAGCGGATTTGATTGGCTGCATCAGGCTTCTCATCTGTTGAATCCGCCGCCCGTCATCGTCTATACGGAGCGTGACTTGACTGAGGCCGAAGTGTTCGAGTTGAAGGAGGTCACAGAGGGTATCGTCAAGAAAGGGAAGTTGAACAGTCGCTTGCGTGAGGAGGTGTTGCTGGCGACGCAAGGGGTGCGTGAACCGGGGAAAGTTTCCACAGCAGGTAATCAAACCTTTGCCGGCAAGAAGTTGCTGCTGGTGGATGATGATGCGCGTAATTTATTTGCACTGACCAAGGTTTTACGTGCCAGGGGCTTTACCATAGAAATCGCGCCGGATGGCGCGCGGGCGCTCGCATTGCTGCAGGAGAGCAGATTCGACGCAGTGCTGACCGATATCATGATGCCGGACATGGATGGCTACGCCCTGATCCGCGAGATTCGTACCTCGGGCAACGGCGAGATACCCATTATCGCGATCACCGCCAAGGCCATGCAGGGTGATGATGCCTTGTGCCTGCAGGCTGGTGCCACGGCTTATCTGGCCAAGCCGGTGGATGTGAATCGCTTGCTGGAAATGCTCGATGGCCTTGTTTAAATGGAAAAATCACGACATCGAGGATGTCGAGGTCGATTTGCTGTTGCATGCCATGTTGCTACGCTATGGTTATGATTTCTCCGGTTATGCGCGCGCCTCGCTGAAGCGTCGCCTGCTGGACTTGACCCGCTATTTTGATGTCAAGCACCTGTCCGATCTGCTCTCCGTCATGCTCTATGACGAGGCCGTTGCACAAACCGTGATCAACAGCATTTCGGTGCCAACCTCGGAATTTTTCCGCGATCCCTCGGTGTGGAAAGAAGTGCGCAAAACGATTTTGCCAGCACTCGACAGTTTTCCCTGGATCAATATCTGGCAAGTTGGTTGCGGTAGAGGTGAAGAGGTCTATACCCTGGCGATTCTGTTGCATGAATCAGGCCTCTTGAACAAGACGCGCATTTATGCGACTGACATCAACCCGGCATTTCTGCAAGAGGCGAAGAACGGCGTCTGGTCGAGTCGGCATTTGAGGTCATGGCGAGAGAACTATCGGAATTCTGGCGGCGAGTGGGATTTTGACCGCTATTTTGGTCCGCACGGGGATGATATTGCAATCCGTGAAGACCTGAAAAAGTCGATCGAATTCATTCAGCACAATCTGGTGGAAGACGACGTGTTCAAGGAAATGCAATTTGTCGTATGCCGCAATGTGCTGATCTATTTCGGCATGGCATTGCAGGAACGCGTGTTGCACTTGCTATCACGCAGCCTTGAGCGAGGCGGATACCTGCTGTTGGGGCATTCCGAGCGAATTATTGATCTGCATGAGAATCATCCGGATCTCGATCAACTGGATAACTCCTCTCAGGCCTACCATAAGGTCATTACCCGTCATGTATAAGATGCTCGACATTGG
>CAIJXJ010000231.1 GCA_903824575.1 uncultured Methylobacillus sp. | reverse complement strand
GAGGAGCGCTGCCAGCGACTGCCCGGAGTTCTTGTTGTCCGGAGGAACCTGAATATTCAGGCGCTGACCCACCAGACGCAGCATGCCGCCCCAGTCCGCCCACTCCGGTGGACAGTTGTAGCAAATCGCCCGGGCGGACTGCGCAAGTGCCGGGAAAGCTGCGCTCGTGCCCGCCAGAATGGCGGTCGACAAGAGGTCGCGTCGGTTCATCATTGGAGAGTTTCCTTTCGAGTTTGAAGGTTGGATGCTGGATGTTGGATGGTGGAGGTGAGACTTGAGACACGTTGCAGTAAGCGGTACCGCTTTCGCGCAAGATGTGGTACTTCTAAGTTAACGGTTCAATATGTCAAATTGATGTCAAATCAATGTCCGCTAAACGGTAGCCGCGCTGTCACTTTTTCGACATGTTTCAGCGGCAGAATGCAGAGCTCTCGGCCGCCCAATTGGTTGCCGTGCCGCGCCATTAAGGACATCCCAAAACTTCTGACTGCTGCACTGCTCTGCCTGACGCTCAGTTGGCCGACTGCCGCTGCAACGCTGGAAGGTCAGGAATTTGACGATACGATCCGCCTGTCGAATCGGGATCTGCGGCTCAATGGTCTGGGTGTGCGCAAAATCTTTTTCATCAAGGCCTACGTGGCAGCTCTCTATCTCGGAGAGAGAGTTGGCACCTCACTCGAAGTCGCAGTCATGCCAGGACCCAAGCGCTTGCAACTACGGATGCTTCAAAATGCGGGCCCGGATGATTTCACCAGCGCGTTGGTTAGCGGTATTCAAAAAAACACCAGCGATGCCGAGCAGGTCCGACTAGGTGATCGCATCGCTCAATTGCAGCGCACGATCAACCGCATAGGCAGGACAACCAAGGGTGACAACATCACGCTTGACTACCTGCCAGAGTTCGGAACACGGCTTGCCGTGAACGGGGTCAGTCAGGGTCAAGCGATTGCAGGTGCCGACTTTTTTGATGCCCTGCTTGGCATCTTCGCCGGCGACAGGCCGGTCGATGCGATGCTCAAGAAGGGTCTGCTGGGACAGTGATTACCGACGATCAGAAATCCGCCTTCAGCGAAAGCTGGAAGCTGCGCGGCGTCTGATACACATACGTGTCATAAGCCGTGCTGGCACCCGTGCTGATTGCTGTGATCGCATTGTTGTTCAGGACGTTGAACACGTTGAGCTGAAGTTTCAGCTTCTTGCCCAATACGCTGTTGACGCTCAGTTGATAGGCCAGGGCGAAGTCCAGAGTGCCGTAACTTGGCGTCTGGTAATAATCGTAGTAAGCCACGCCGTTGATCGGCGTCTTGCTCGCGCTGTAATCTTTTTGACGGACCGGTCCCGTCACTTTGTAGATCAAAGAGCTGGACCAGGCGCCGTCGTTGTACAAGGCACCGAGCGCCGCTGTGAACTCAGGCGCACCGGCGAGCTGCAAGCCGGTATCGGTCGATGTCGCGTTATTGACTGAACCATTCAGATATGCAGAAAGACCATTACCCAGGACATAGGCCATCTGCCCTTCCACACCCTGGTAGGTCGCACCACCGATATTGGTGAAATAGGTGTCGGTGCCTGAGGTCACCGACTGCAGCTTGTTGATGAACTCG
>CAIJXJ010000230.1 GCA_903824575.1 uncultured Methylobacillus sp. | reverse complement strand
GAAGCGCCGTTAATTGTATCCCCCGCGGCGAATATCCACGGCTGGCTCGTCTGGAAGTTCTTTGACGCCACGTTGCCTCGCGGGTCCAGCTCCAGTCCAAGCTCGGTAATCAACCCGTCGTGAACTACGTGAACAAACCCAAGAGCCAGCAGCACAATGTCGGCGTCCAGAACGACCTCTGTGCCGGGTATCTCTTTTACCTTCCAGTTATTGTCCTGTTGTATCCATTCCACCTTGCAGCAGTAAATTTTACTTACCCTGGTTTCCGTTCCCGTAAGGCGGGTGGTCATCACACTCCAGAGCCGTTCGCAGCCCTCCTGATGAGAGGAGCTTGTCCGCATTATTCGCGGCCAGTTGGGCCATGGGGTGACATCAGGCCTGTCGATTGGCGGCTTGGGCAGAATCTCGATTTGAACAATCTGTTTTGCTCCTTGCCGGCGAGCCGTGCCAACGCAGTCGCTGCCAGTGTCTCCGCCGCCTATGACTACAACTTTTTTGTCTTTAGCGTTAATTGCCAGATGATTGACGGCCTCTCCTGCGCAAATTTTGTTCTGTGCCGTCAGGTAATCCATCGCGAATACGACATTTTCATAACCTCTTCCCTGCACCGGCAAATCTCTCGGCTCGCCCGCGCCCATTGTCAGGCAGATACAGTCGAATTGTTTACGCAGGTAGTGGGCCGATATGTCTTTTCCGACGGTTACGTCGGTCCGGAACTGTACGCCTTCAGCCGACAACTGATCCAGCCGGCGGTCAATTATGGATTTGCCGAGCTTGAAGTCGGGGATGCCGTATCGCATAATCCCGCCGATTTTCTGGTCTTTTTCAAAGACCACAACGTCGTGTCCTGCCCGCGCAAGCTGCTGCGCCGCCGCTAATCCGGCGGGGCCTGAGCCGATTATGCCAATGCGCTTCCCCGTTTTTTTGGCAGCCGGTATCGGCTTTATCCAGCCCTCACGGAAGCCGCGTTCGACTATCTGGAACTCGATATGTCTGATGAACACCGGCTGGTCGCTTATTGCAAGCGTGCACGCCGTCTCACAGGGAGCCGGACAGACCCGGCCGGTTATTTCAGGGAAATTGTTTGTCAAATGAAGCAATTCGCACGCCTCGCGCCAGTTTCCCTGGTAAACAAGCTCATTGAAGTCCGGGATGTAATTCATCAGCGGACAACCCACGCTGTGACAAAACGGTATGCCGCAGTCCATACACCGTGCTGCCTGCTGCAGAATCTGTTCCGGCGTCAGCGGCAGCTCAAGCTCTTTAAAATCATGTATCCGCTCCTCGACCGGGCGATAACCCGTCGGTTGGCGTTTATATTTCATAAACCCTTTTATCTCACCCATAGAACACCTCCTCCGTGGCAGGCGTCGTGTCTGTGTCGCGTTGCTCCGCCGCTCGCATCTTCTCCAGGGCTTTACGGTAATCGAACGGGACGACCTTCACGAATTTGCCGACCATATCCTGCCAGTTGTTCAGGATTTGGTGTGCCCTGGCGCTGCCTGTCCAGTCAAAATGTTTCTGGACGAGGTCTTTGAGTATTTGTATGTCTTTCTTTTGCCAGACGTTTTCAAGCTCGACCATATCGAGGTTGCAAAGCGTATCGAAGTTGCTCGTTTCGTCGAGGACGTACG
>CAIJXJ010000229.1 GCA_903824575.1 uncultured Methylobacillus sp. | reverse complement strand
TTTCAAGTATTTTTAAAAATACTGCTCCGGTAGGGAGTTTTGCTTGAACTTGTTCTCCAACCTGTTTGCCCAATAAGGCACGTGCAATTGGAGTCTTTTCGTTCACAATACCAAAATCGGGATTTGATTCGCCTTTACTGATGCTCACCTCCAAAATGTCATTAGGATTCTGCAAGTCCATGTACCTTACAGTATCGCCTACCTTCACAACAACAGAACTGACCGCCTCCGATTTGCTCATCTTCTGCAGGTCGTCAGGAGAAGAAAGGTCAAGTGCATTTGCAGATAACGGCATGATGCCTCTATCTTCGAGGAGGTTCCATAAAGGAGCCAAAGCATTCGTCGGATCCATATAAAACGATGAACCTCTAACTCGATAAAAAACCCATTTGCACCGTTCGAGCATTCGTTGCCGCTGCATATCCTGCTCGTATCGGTCAGCGCCGTGGAACTCATCGCCGTCGCACTCGACAGCTAACCGAGACTGCTGTCCTTCGATGACTAAATCTATGAACTTGCCAGCCACCTCAAATTGAGGTATGACTCTATACCCTTTCCCGGCAATTTCAAGTGCAACATCAACTTCAAACCAGCTCTCAAATGGAGAAGGAGGATTTTCAATACCGCGGTTTGCGATAAGCGCCGCTTTTCTCAAGGCGTCAACATCTAAACCAGCAATAGTCTGCACCCGCGTTTCCTCAAAGAACTCCAGCAAACGCCTGCGCAAGCATTTTGTGCTTAGGTCATTGCGGGTTACAGAGTGAAACAGCCACATTTGATCTCTTGCTCGGCTGGCAGCAACATTGAATCGTCTTTCATCACCAGCATCACTCATCACGCCGATTTGTTCATTCAGAGCCGCAACCATTGAAAGGAACATCACGTCTCGTTCATCGCCCTGAAAGCTATACGGATTGCCACAGATAAGACGACGGTTTTCCATCTCACTGGCCCCAAGTCGTTCGAGAAGAATAGACTCAATTAGCTTTGCTTGCTGCTCGCCCTGAAGCACCACCACACCCATTGTCTTACCTGAGTATTGAGGATCACTACAGCAATCTACAATGCGCTGGGCAATTGCTTCCGCTTCGGGCCTATTGATGACGTTCGCGCCCGACCCTTGGCGATAACCATTTGGAATAAAAACATGTTCCAATGGATTCAGTCGGTTGGGAGGATATTGCCTCAATGGTATTAGGGGCGTGGCTGAATAGCATAAATCGTTACTAAAACGAATGATCTCCGGCATACAACGGAAATGTTCTCGCAACGCAACCTTACGTGCTCCATATCTGAGTTTTCCTTGATCGAATAGACTGCTATCTACATCAAAAAATTCCCTAAAATGAAAATCATGTAAAAACTCCTCCATCAACCGGTGGACAGCATCGCGGGGAATACCCACTGCGTCAGGACTGACCTGCTTGCCATCACCAACAATGATTATCTTACGTGCTAAATAGAACAGGGGCAAAGCTTCTGGGCCGCATTGTGATGCTTCGTCTATGATGATTGTATCGAACATTTCAGGAGAAGGGTCAACAGTATCCCAAACTCGATGAAGGGGCATAACCCAGGCAGGAACTACATCCACGCATTCGTTCAATTGCCGCTGTGCTTCTCGGCGATGTCTTGGCGCGTTTTTACCGGTGCCCTTACCGAGTTTTTTTATAGACAGTTGCCAAGCTTCAAGATGACGTAAGTGTATCCCCCGCATACGTTTGAAGCAAAACGACCATGCCATGAACGATGCAAGTTCAGATATGTTTTTCCCAATATCGCCCTCTATTTGCTGAAGCCGCCTTTCAAAACTGGGAAGATCATCCTTATTCAGATAATCGTTGAGATATGCTTTGACCTGAGCCCATTGCCAAGCTTTACAGAACTGAGGCAATCGAGAGTCCCAAACTGAGTCATTGGGTGTCTCTCGCAAACTGCACGCAAAACGAGGCGTCACTTCTTCAATTTTTTTAAGAAACGAATCTGCCCATCGCACGGCTTGAGCGGATTTATCGAGTTTATCAATGTCGTGTTTTATGCGAAGCAGTTCTTCACCATCGCGCGCCCTAATCGCTTGGAGAGATCTATTGACGACTGAATGGACATTCGACCTCATTGACAAGTCAAGCAAGTGATTTTCCCAAGATTCAATCTTTGTCGTGACACTTTTTTTCTGAAATAAAGCGATCGTCCTCTGGCATGATACAAGGATTTTATTTAAATGGGAATCATCGTGCCATGCGGGTTCTGGAATGTTGCCACAGAGTGCCAGACATTCTTTGCATTGCTGAACAATAGCCTGTAGTTCGAACGCTTGAGCGAGTATATCTTTGCGATGCTTAAGTTCTACTATCTGAAAATCTAATGGGCGATTGTCTCCCGAAAGGTGCTGTGTCCAAGAATTCCAACTATTCTGTAGTGCTTCCTCCAATTCGAGGCCATTTACGAGTTCTAGAATGGTCTCCAAAGTACGGCATTGCTTGCTGTTAACAAAAACAGATTCTAAGATATAACGCCTTTGCCTTACCACTTTGGGACGGAATACCGACCAGCCAAGAGAGGCACCTGATTCCAGATGCGTTTTTAGGATTTTAGAGTCCTCAAGCATTTGCGTGTGATTTGATGTCCAATCCATCAAAGAGATGGTGTTGAAGTATTTTGATACATCGTGGGAGGAGGTGCTTGGCCAAGCGTTGGCTTCCTTGAAAATTGGAGG
>CAIJXJ010000228.1 GCA_903824575.1 uncultured Methylobacillus sp. | reverse complement strand
GGTGGTCGCCATAGGTGAAATCGGTTTGGATTATCATCGCCTGCCGAGTTCGCAAAAAGGCGGTGCCGGGGACGATATCCGATACAAACAAAGGCAATTGGACATCTTCCAGCAGCAAATCGAAGTCGCCATAAAAGCGGGATTAAACTGCATCATCCACCAGCGCGATTCCTTTGACGACACACTCGCACAACTTAAATCAGTTGCCGGAAAAGTCCGCGGCGTTTTTCATTGTTTCAGTGAAACGCCGGAACGGATGCGTCGTGTTTTGGAACTCGGTTCGCTGGTGAGTTTTACCGGCATCGTCACATTCAAAAACGGCCGGAACGTCCGCGACACTGTGGCCGCCACACCGCTGGATAAATTCATGCTGGAGACCGATTGTCCGTATCTTGCGCCTGTGCCCCATCGCGGCAAACGCTGCGAACCTGCTTACGTGAAGGAAATTTCCGAGGTCGTTGCGACTGTGAAAGGCTGCTCACTGGAAGATTTGAGCGCGGCGACGTGCCAAACAGCCCGGGAATTTTTTCACAAACTACAACGGTAGGAGCCGACGTTGAGGAGGCTCTGACTTTAGATTTGAAAGGCAAAATCGAATAGAGTCTCGTTACCCCGGCTCCTACAAAATGCCCGAAGAACTCCGACTTCGCCTCAACGGCGAGGCATTGCTGCCGACGGTGATTTAACTGCCCGGCTTGCACGGTGATTGGACGCTCATCGGCGGCTTGGATACTATTGGTTTTCGGAAGAAGCTGATTAACCACTTGCTGTTCTTCAGCGGAGCCATTTGATTCCACATCTTTAAGCAACACCCGCCTGACTTGCCTCCAAAAGTTCAATACCTTTTCATTCGACTTCATTGCGATGAATCCGGTGTTGACTCGCGGGCTTTTCCCGCCATGTTCACTCTGAAAAACAATGTCTTTCCCTTCAATCGCAGCAGCGACAACTTCACCGCATTTCCCAAAGAATTGAATATCTATGTCGCTCAAAATAAAGAACTCACTCTTCGACTCGGATGGTATAATATCGCTCACAAAGTTGGAGAATCGTTTTCATTTTAACCCTCCGTAAGCGCTGAATCTTGTCATTGTATGGTTTCGATTAAACCGGATGAACTTTTCCATATCAACCTGACGTTCTTTCATGTGAGCCGGGGAGGCATGTAGCGGCCTTGTATGCGCTACAGCCTCGCAATCCACAATGCCCATATTCTTATACCCACAAACGGACTTCGCAAGAAAGTCGTAACCCCAACCCCAGCAATTGTAATCGTCTTCGAGCATATTCCAGAATCTAACCCACGCATCCTGCCTAAAGACTGGAATCATAACCTCGACAAAGTCGGTATATCTGCCGATTGGGTACGATGCATCTTTTAGAGTTACCGGATGATTATGATAATTACGAGAATCCCTTGTCGCCACCAGTGCGGGTTGCGCCATTTCCAAATTGTTCCGTTTTACTACGTCCATGAAATTCTTATATGAGAAATTTTCAACATCTACATCCCCATCCCAAACAAATACGCAGGCGTATTTCGAACAGAATTCAGGAGTTAAATACTTTTTGGCAAAATACCACTTCGCGCCCGCCTCACGGATAATCTTGCACTGTTCATAAATAGGCTCATCGAATGGGGTGTCATCGTAGGCAAAAATCACATAATCGAAGTCCTGACGCCCAAATTGTTTGAGCAATTTTTCAAACAAAAGCTTCTCGGTTTTTCCTATCGGAGCGGCAAAAAGATACCGCCCATGACGCGGTATTGATCTGGAAAACACATTGAATAAAAATGTTTGAGCCTTGAATCTGACCTGGCGGCATGACCCGGTGATGCAATTTACGAACTTTGAAAACCGATGGAATCCATTCCTGCGTGATTTCGCCCAGAACTCGCGCGGCAATGTCGCCCAAAGAATGTCCGCCTGCTCCTCTTCGTTTCTGATGTGCTCGCAGATGACGTTGCCGTCAGCCCAACATTCATATCCAAGTGCATCAACTTGCATGGACAAGGCCCCGCCCTCGTCCAGAAGGAAACGGCCGAACTGATTGTTGATAGTGTGTTCTACACCCGGCAACATCACAATCTTTTCCAGCAACTCTCTGGTCATGCAAACGCAGCCGAGACCGAAATAATCCACCTTCTTCACGCCGGGGACAAGTTGCTCGAACCACTGTATTGTGCCATCCGCAACATACTTGCCGACAAGCCATATATCCTTATCCGCAGGCGACCAGCTGTCCTTATACCACCCCACCATCAGGTGTTTCTGTGCGATTGGTTGACCGGCGGGTATCAAGTTATCTTTCCAGATAACCGGAATGGTGGACTTCTTCGCCTTCATCTGAAGAATCAGTTCGGACAACGTGTTTCTGGGATACACGATATCGCTGTCGCCCCATAGAAAATAATCGGCATCGGTCTTGAGAGCCTTTTGCCGGGCTTCTTCGCGGTTGGCGGCAATGTTCAGGTTCTTCGCCACAAAGAAGGGTTTGCCCGGATATTCCACAGCGGGCTTGATGTTAATCATCACTTCGTAATTGGCGTAGTCTTGGTCGTGAAGAGATGCTTCGCAGCGCGGATGAACCTTGTCAGCCGTCACGATTATCATCATTGCCTTGGGGCTACCACTCACTTGATTCTTATAAATTTTGCTTGAATTATTAGTCTTTATGTCTGGTAAAGGTTGCGGGCTGACCTGAATCCAATGTTCCGGGAAAACGATATTTTCAAATTTACTCCTGCACCAATCAGAATACAAATATTGGGGCGCAATAACTTTATTTTTCGGATAAAGCGGAGACAACCACGCTGCCCACCAAGAAAAGCTTGAATTGGCAATAATATGCGCTTTACACGAGGCCATTGTGTTCATGTCCTCTGTTGCCGTCGTGTGAATGTGGAACTCAAACCTATCACCCTTGAAATGTTCCTTGCACCATTCCATGTCTAAAATATCCTGACTTTCTTCCTGTTGGTCTTTGCAGAAAATTAAAAACTTATCATCAGGAAACAATTTGATTGCCTGTTCATAGTAGTCAGTTTCGCACAAGTTCACAAACTGTGGCATCTTGAGATAATCTCCACGTCGAACATGAATTGCCACTTTGTCAATATAACCTATTCCAGTTCCAAACATTCTGCGTATATCCGATTCATACTTTTTGAAATATTTTTCATCCTGCACATGATAATCCACGCTCAAATCTCTGGTCATGGAATAAAGGGCAGCAAATTCAAACATCTGATTACCAAGGCGACCCGTAAGATTTCTAATATCTTTCATTTGATGACTTATTTTATCCTCGTCACTCAAACAACTATCATCATTGCCTTGGGGTTCTCGCTCATTTGATTCTCATAATTGGCACTGCCTCGTAATACGGAGGCAACGTTGTGCGAACAACTCCGCCGTCATCAAATTGCTGTGCAAATCCGGCACTCGCAGCAACTGGTCCTACACCCAAAAGAGACCCATTAGCCGGATAAGAAAACGCATCGTCATAGCCGCCAGTTGAACCAGATGTCGATGAAAACCTGATGAATCGTTTTACCATTGTCACGGAAATTGCTGATATGGTAAAACGACTGGTATTCGAGGGAGTGATTATCAAATTCCCAGAGTTGGTTGCCACAACGTAGTTTTCATAAGTTTTGACAGCAGCTAAAGTTGAAGTGCCAGCTGAAGTTCCGCCGAGTGTATAGGTAGCAGTGCCTCCTATTGTCAAAGCAGACACAGTAATAACAACTTTGTAAGTTGCCCCCGCAACTATGGTTAGTGGAGTGGTAGGAGCCGCTGTCCCTGTTCCATCGGAACTTTTAATTAGAGTATTCGGAGATGTCCCGAAAGTCCAACCGGTTCCTACTGTCCAGTTTGCAGAGGTAAGGTCGGGACACAATTCCGCAGACCCTTCCAAGTTTGGCAATGTTTGGCCGTTGAATGGACTTTGGGCATCGCTCAAAACTTGCCCGTTAAGTTCAGCGTATTCATCTGGCAGAGCCGGAACGTTGGTGAAAGACTTCAACCACGCGATGACGCCGCCAATTGGAACCAGACCGGCAGGGTGTTGAGTGGCAGCCATGCTTTTGGTGGCAAGCTTCCCCACAGCCAGCAAGCCCACCGACCATGCCGCTATCCGCTTTAGAAAGTTTCGCCGCTCCATGTTTCGCAGTTCCATTAGAATACTCCTTTCACTTGCCAATTTGAACCGTCTGAAATTATTGCAACCCCGTTATTAGTAGTCCTGATAACATAGGTCGCAACTCCGTCTATCGTCTGCGCACCGTTACAGGCTATTGTGATGACTCCCGTGCCGATGTTTTTGATCGTATAAACTTTGCCGCTTACACCTACCGCCGTCGGCAGGGTAAACGTGAAAGTTCCACTACCTGTTAAAAAACTGTCAGTTGCAAGTACCGTGTATGTTGTAGTTTTAGCAGTCACAGTCTCGACAACCGCGCCCAATGCCCCAAATGAATTCGTCGCCGTTGCCAGGGCGTTGTTCGTCGAGGATTGAACAATGGCATTCACCGTTCCCGTGTAAGTATTGGTTGCGGACTGGATCGTATTGCTCACCGAACTGGTGAAGTTGCTCACTCCGGAAGCCGAAATATTCGTCAG